>JADCES010000242.1 GCA_020250005.1 Roseomonas sp. | reverse complement strand
GATCTGCCAAGGTGCTGGAATGGATGGCGGATAATGATCAGATCCCCGATATGGCGCTGGTGGGGGAGCCGACTTCCAAGGTGACGCTTGGCGATACGCTGAAAATCGGCCGACGCGGTTCCATGACGGCAAATATCACCGTGCATGGCGTGCAGGGCCACTCCGCCTATCCGGAACAGGCCGATAATCCGATTCATCGGCTGATGCGGGCACTCAATCGCCTGACGGCAGAGCCCTTGGACAATGGCAGTGATTGGTTCCAGCCAAGCACATTGCAAGTGACCGGGTTTGATGTCGGCAATAGCGCTTCAAATGTCATTCCGGCCGCGGCCAAGGCCTTCTTGAATATCCGCTTCAATGATTTGCATAAAAGTAGCGGGTTGACCCAGCGCATTCGCGCCGTGCTGGAAGAAGAAGCGCCCAATCATGATCTGACCGTCACGGTTTCCGGCGAAAGCTTCCTGACCGAACCAGGGCCATTTGTCGCCGGGCTGCAGCGCGCCATTGAACGTGCGACCGGCGCGCAAGCCAAGCTTGATACGGGCGGTGGCACATCCGATGCGCGCTTCATCACGCGCTATTGCCCCGTCGCGGAATTGGGCGCGGTGGGTGCCACCATGCATAAGGTGGATGAATGCGCGCCGATTGATGAGCTGCGTGACCTTGCGAGCCTATACCGCATGGTGCTTGAGGAGCTGGTCGGCTGAGCAGCGCCCCGCAAGGCGGAGTGGCGCGGGCACTCGCGGGTGCCTTCATGCTGGCGCGTGGGCAAACGGCGGGGCTGGCGGCCTTTGAAAACACGCTGCCTGTGGCGGCCTATTCCTTTCGCGCGGCGGCGATCTGCCTGCCGATTTTCATGTTCTTTAAGGATCAGACCAGCACACCCGATGATGTGGTGCTGACGCTTTTTGTGGATTTGCTGCTTTTCGCCGCTTCCTGGGCAGGGTTTGCCTTGGCGTCACTCTACTTGGCCCGCGCGCTCGGCGTGGCAGAGGCCTGGCCGCGCTTCATCGCTGCCTGGAATTGGTCTGCTGTGGTGCAGTATCTCGCACTCGCGGTCTTGAGCCTGCCGGGATTGCTGCTCGGCAGGGGCGGCCTGCTCGATCTTGGTGGATTATTGGCGCTGTTTTTTGCAGTCTGGATGGAATGGTTTGTCGCGCGGCATGCGTTGCGGCTCAGCCCGCTTGGCGCGGCAGGCTTTGTGGGGCTTGATCTTGGCATCGCCGTGTTCCTGGGCGGCTTTGCGGCCCGCATCACAGGGTGATGGCTGACTAATCCAGGAATTGCGGTGAGATCAGCTTGGGCAGGATCAATGACACATCCGGCCACATGATGACCAAACCCAGCACCGCCAGCATGGGCAGCAACATGATGATGGTATCCTTCAGCACGGCGCCTATTTTCATGCCCGCCACATGGCAGGCGATCATCAGACATAAGCCATAAGGCGGTGTGACCAGGCCGAAGGCGAGGCTCACAATCCCGATCATCGCAAAATGCACGGGATGAATGCCGACTTCCATCGCAAGCGGTTGCAGAATGGCGCCGACAATGATGATGGCCGGAATGGCATCCAAAAAGCAGCCCACCACCAGGAAGACGCCGGCGATGAAGAAGCCGGTCATGATCTTGCCCATGCCCCAAGCGGAAACGCCGGCCAGAATGGCTTCCGGGATCTTGTAATAGGCGAGCAACCAGCCAAAGGCCGAAGCGGTGCCCACACAGAAAAGCGCCACCGCCGCCAGCCTGCCGGTTTCACCAAGTGCACCGTAAAGCCCCTTCAAATCCATCTCCCGATAGACAATCAGGGAAAGCAGTCCGGCATAGAGCACGGCGATGCAGGCACTTTCGGTTGCGGTGAACCAGCCGAAAATCTTGCCGCCAATGATGATGAAGGGTGTCATCAGCGCGGGCAGTGAAATCCAGGTGGCGAAACCAACTTCCTTGAGGCTGGCGCGCGGATAGGTGGGGTAGCCGCGCTTCTTCGCATAGGCATGCACGGTGGCCATTTGCACAAGGCCAATCAGCAAGCCCGGAATGACCCCCGCCAGAAACAGCGCACCGATCGAAACCGTCAGCACACCGCCCCAGACAATCATCAGAATGGATGGCGGAATAATGACCGCGAGCACGGCGGAGACCGCCGTGATGGCAACCGAGAAACTATCATCATAGCCTTCGCGCCGCTGGGCTTCGATGAAGATCTTGGATTGCGATGCGGCATCGGCCGTGCTGCTGCCACTGATGCCCGCGAAGAAGATGGACAGCACAACATTGATCTGCGCGAGTCCACCCGGAAAATGCCCTACCAAAGCGCGTGATAGGCGCACCAGCCTATCCGTAATGCCGCCCACATTCATCAGATTGGCGGTCAGCAGGAAGAAGGGCACGGCCAGCAGAATGAAGGAATTATAGGCGTTGAAGGTTTCCTGCATGAGCGTCATCGCACCCAGGCGCGGTTCAATCAGCATCACCGGCAGGCAAGCCATGCCAAGTGCCACCGCCACCGGCACGCGCAAGGCTAGCAGCGCGAAGAAACCGCCAAACAGGATCCAGGCGGCTTCACCTGGCGCCAATACATTGCCGCCCATCATGGCGCTTCGCCCCCGAAAAGTGTGGTCAGATCATCATAGAATTTGAGGCCGCCAAAAATCAGCCAGGAAAACCCCAGAATGGGCCAGGCAAGATGGATCAGCCAAAGCGGCAATTCCGCCAATTCACTGATGCGAAACCAGGCGAAATCCACGAATTCGATGCCATACCAGAAAAAGGCGGCCGAAAAGGCCAGCACGAAAACACCCGTCACCAGATCAAGCGCGGCGCGGGCGCGGCCTTTCAAATCAGGCCAAAGGTCCACGTTGAAATGAATGCCTTCCTTCAACCCCACCATGGCGCCGATCATGATGGTCCAAACCAGCAGGAAGCGCGCCATTTCCTCGGTCCAGATGTAATGCGGCAGGAAATCCGTAAAGCGCGCGAAAATCTGCAGGGCCACCGGGAAGATCAGGATGAAGACGCAAAGTGCCAGCATTACCGACAGGAACCGACTATAAAAATCAGCGATTCGTTGCACGGCGTGGCGGAACCCCATCTCGCGCATGATGCCCCCTTGTGACCCGGTGACTGCCGTTTCTTGATTTTGGCGATCGCCTTCCAGAAGCTGGATGCCGCTGGAAGGCGATATCGCTTACGACGTCAGCGCATTGATGCGGGTGAAGATGCTCTCAGCACCCACTTCCTTGGCATAGGCTTCCATCACCGGATCAACTGCCCTCTTCAGCGCGGCACGATCGGTGAAGGGTATCCGCCGCAGCCGCCCGGCGCTTTCCAGCGCGGTCAGCTTCTGCCCATCTTCACTGCTCTCTGCCTCACGCCCGAAGGCGCCGGCTTCACGTCCTGCGCGCTTGATCGCCTCCTGCAAGGCGGGCGGCAGGCGGGAAAGCGTTTGGCTCGAAAAACAGATCGGGCGGATGGTGATGGCGTGCTCGGTCATGATCAGGTTCGGCGCCACTTCAAAGAAGCGCATCGCCTCCACGCCCGCGGCTTCATTCTCACCGGCTTCGATCACGTTGTTCTGAATGCCGTTGTAGATTTCATTATAGGCAATCACGGTCGGCGCCATGCCGGCCGCCTGGAAGGTGCGCGACCAGATCGGCGCGCCTTGTACGCGTACCTTGAGCCCGCGCAGTTCCGCCATATTGGTGATGCGCCGATTGGCGAAGATATTGCGCACACCGCCGCCGGCATAGCCAATCAGCATCACGCGGGCGCGGCGTTCTACCTCATCCGCTACAGGCGCGAAAAGGTTTTGATCCAGAACCTGGTTCCAATGCTTCAGGTCACGGAACAGGAAAGGCGCATCCACAAAGGGGGCGGCGCGGCTGAAGGTGGACATATGCGCCGGTGAGACGATGCCGTAATCCACCGCACCGCGCCCAGCCGACATATATTCGAAATACTGCTTCTCCAGCCCCAGGCTGCTGTTCTTATGCAGCACGAAATTCACCGGGCCCGCAGTGTAGTAGCGCTTCACGAGTTCTTCAAAGCGCACCAGGGCGCGGGTGAAGACGTGGTCATCATTGAACTGCACCGCGCCGTTCAGGGTGATGGCCTGCTGCGCCCGTGCCACGGCCG
Source organism: Roseomonas sp. (assembly GCA_020250005.1). Lineage (GTDB taxonomy): Bacteria > Pseudomonadota > Alphaproteobacteria > Acetobacterales > Acetobacteraceae > Neoroseomonas. The sequence continues at coordinate 9,478 of JADCES010000242.1, read as the reverse complement.
GCGCGGCCAAGCCCGCAGCCGCCAGGGTTGCCCCAAGCAATTGCCTACGATTCATGACGTTTCTCCCTTTTTCTCGACCGGGGTCATGCTCCGGCTGGAATGACTATAGGCAGGCATTTCGGCGCGCGGGAAGCCTTGGGTCTTTCCAGGGCGGGTTTTCCCGGCAAAACTATCGAAAACAGGGAGGGCGAGATGCCAAAAACTGATCTGAACGGCCGGGTTGCGGTGATTACCGGGGCAGCGCGCGGCATTGGGCTGGCGGTGGCGGAACTGGCCGTGAGCCGGGGGGCTTCCATCGCCATTTGGGATATGGATGAGGCTGCATCCAAGGCAGCCGCCGCGCGCTTGGGTCACGCCAAAGTCAGCACCCATATCCTGGACCTGACCGATGCGGCGGCGGTGGAAGCCGCAACGCAGGCGACGCTTGCTGCCCATGGGCGCGTGGATATTCTGGTCAATAATGCCGGCATCACCGGCGGCAATGCGCCAGTCTGGGAATTGCCCGTGGCGGAATGGCGGCGCGTGATTGATGTCAATCTGGTGGCCCCCTTCATCGTCGCCCGCGCTCTGGTGCCGCATATGCGCGCGGCAGGCTATGGGCGTGTGGTGAATATCGCCTCCATCGCGGGCAAGGAAGGCAATCCGAATGCATCGCATTACAGCGCTTCCAAGGCGGGTTTGATTGGGCTGACCAAATCGCTTGGCAAGGAATTGGCCGGCAGTGGCGTTTTGGCGAATTGCGTGACACCGGCGGCGGCCGAGACCGATATCTTCAAGCAAATGACCGCGCAGCAAATCGCCTGGATGCGCTCAAAAATCCCAATGGATCGCTTTGTGCAGGTGGAAGAAATCGCGGAGCTTGTCTGCTGGCTGGCATCCGAGGCTTGTTCCTTTTCCACCGGCGCGGTTTTCGACATATCGGGCGGGCGCGCGACCTATTGATAGCGGCGGATTGCCAGCCGGGGCGCGGCGCTGCAAGCTTCGCCCAACCTTATCGGGAGAGAGATTGAGATGAGCACAGAAGGCAAGATCGCCGTCGTCACCGGGGCTGGCAGCGGCGTGGGCCGCGCGGCGGCATTGGCGCTGTTGGGCGGTGGTTGGCATGTAGTGCTGGCGGGCCGCCGCGCCGATGCCTTGCAGGAAACCGTGACCCTTGCTGGTGCGGCAGGATCGCGCGCGCTTTGCGTGCCTTCCGATGTCTCCGACCCCGCTGCGGTGGATGCGCTTTTCGCGACCGTCAAGCAGCGCTACGGTCGGCTTGATATGCTGTTCAACAACGCCGGCACCAATGTGCCCGGCATGCCCTTTGAAGACCTGACCTATGCGGATTGGACCCGCGTTGTCGGTGTGAATCTGACCGGCTGCTTTTTGTGCGCGCAGGCAGCCTTTCGCATCATGAAGGATCAGAAGCCGCAGGGCGGACGCATCATCAACAACGGTTCGATCAGCGCGCATACGCCGCGCCCGGATAGCGCGCCCTATACCGCCACCAAACACTCGATCACGGGGCTCACGAAATCCCTCATGCTCGATGGTCGCAAATACGATATTTGCGCAGGGCAGATTGATATCGGCAATGCCGCAACGCCAATGACCCAGCGCATGACGCGCGGCGTAAAACAAGCCGATGGCAGCATCGCTGTCGAGCCCACCATGGACGCCGCGCATGTCGGCAATGCCATTCTGCATATGGCCAATCTGCCGCTGGAGGCGAATATCTTCACCATGACCATAAAGGCCACCAAGATGCCCTTCGAAGGCCGCGGCTGAAGTATTTTCGCCATGCATCGGCTCAAGGTTCAGGAACCCTTCCGCGCGCTGTTTTACGCACCGTTTTATGCGGCGCTGGCGCGCGGTGATTACGCGGCGGAGGGTGTGGAGGTCACGCTACTGCCCGGTGCGGTGCCGTCGCTTGCGAAGGATTCCGTGCTGGACCGGACAGCGGACCTCGCCTGGGGTGGGCCGATGCGGCTATTGTTGGCGCATGATGCCGATCCCGCCTGCCCTTTGCGGCTGTTTGGCGCGGTGGTGATGGGTGATCCGTTTTTCCTGGTGGGGCGCAAGCCCAATCCTGGCTTCAAACTGCGTGATCTGGCGGGCATGACTTTCGGCACCGTGAGCGAAGTGCCCACCCCTTGGTGGACCTTGCAGGACGATATCCGCGCGGCAGGGATTGAGCCGGCTGCGATCAAGCGCATCACGGACCAGACCATGCCCACCAATGCCGCTGCGGTCGCTTCCGGCACGCTGGATGTGGCGCAGCTTTTTGAGCCGCTGGTGAGCCAGATGGAAGCCGCCGGCACCGGCCATGTCTGGCACGCGCAAGCAAGCCGCGGCCCCACTTCCTACACGGCGTTTTATGCCCGCACCGATGTGATCACCGCCAAGCGCGCGGCGATGGAAGCGATGGTGCGCGGGCTGGCGCGCACGCTGACTTGGTTCAGCGCAGCGTCACCGGCAGAAATCATTACCTGCATTGCGCCTTACTTTGAAGGTGGCGATGCCGCGCTGATGGCGCGTGCCATTGCGCGCTACAAATCCGTGAAACTCTGGACCGATACGCCGCATTTCCCGCCGGAAGCGCTGGCGCAATTGGAACGCGGCATGCTCTCCGCCGGCGCCATCAGGCGCACGCCCGGTTTTGCCGGGCTGGTTGCTGAGGATGTGACGGAAAGCGCGCTCGCGTAATTTCAGCCGCGCGGCAGTAATTGCTCCGCGAGAGTCGCCCAATAGGAAGCGCCGACAGGCAGGATATTGTCGTTGAAATCATAGCGCGGGTGATGCACCTGCGCGTCATCCGGCCCGCGCCCACCGCCCAGCATCAGATATGCCCCTGGCTTGGCATTCAGCATGAAGGCGAAATCCTCACCGCCCATGGTGGGTTTCGCCATGGGTAATACGCGCGGTTCCCCCTGCACGGCGCGCGCGGCCTTGGCGGCCAGATGCACGCTTTCAACCTCATTGATCGTGGCTGGATAGGCGCGGGCGAATTCGGCGGTGGCAGTCGCGCCCATGGCGGCGGCGATGCCCGTCACGGTTTCCTTGAAGCGGCGTTCCAGCAAATCCCCGATCTCTGGCGCGAACCAGCGTGCGGTGCCCAGCATGCGCACGGTCTCGGGGATCACGTTGAAGGTATGGCCGCCGGTGATATGGCCGATGGTGATCACGCCCGCTTCCACCGGTTCCACATTGCGCGCGACGATGGATTGCAACGCCTGCACAATGGCGGCGGCCACCACAATCGGGTCCGTGCCATTATGCGGCATGGCGCCATGGGCGCCCTTGCCGGTGATTTTCACTTCAAGATTGGCGACAGCTGCCATCACCGGGCCTTCGCGCCAAAGGAAAGTGCCTTCCGGCGCGCCCGGCCAATTATGCATGCCGAAAACACGTTCCATCGGGAAGCGGGTGAAGAGCCCCTCCTGCACCATCAATTCGCCGCCCGCCAGGTTTTCTTCCGCCGGCTGGAAAATCACATAGACGGTACCATCGAAATTGCGCGTCTCGGCAAGATACTTCGCCGCCCCCAGCAGCATGGTGGTATGCCCATCATGGCCGCAGGCATGCATCTTGCCCGGAATTTTGGAGGCATAAGGCAGGCCGGTTTCTTCCAGGATCGGCAGCGCATCAATATCGGCGCGCAGCCCAATGGCGCGGCCATTATCCACGCGCCCGCGGATCACGCCGACAATGCCTGTCTTGGCAATGCCGGTGATAACCTCATCACAACCAAACTCACGCAGTTTCTCGGCGATGATGCCGGAAGTGCGGGTTTCTTCCAGCCCCAATTCGGGGTGTTCATGAAAATCACGCCGCCAGGCGGTCATTTCCGGGTGGAATTCGGCGATACGGTTGATGATGGGCATGGGAAGCCTTCCTTAATTCTTCTGGGCTGGGGCGAAGGTCAGCGCCAGCCCCTGTTCCAGCGGGATGGGCGTAACGCCAAGAATATCGCGCATCGGCGCAATGTCGAAAGCCTTGTCTTCCGTCAAGCGGCGGATTTCATCGGCGCCAATTGAAGGGAGGCCGGGGATTATGCGCGTCAGCCAGGCCAAGCCGCGCAGCAGCCCAAGCGGCAGCGGCAGCACCGGGCGCGCACCAAGCCCCGCAGCGCGCACCACGGCGGCTAGGAAATCGCCATAGGGCAAGGGTTGCGGCCCCGCGATCACCATTGCCACAGGCCCCGTCCAGGGATGGCGCGCGGCGGCGAGCAAGGCGCGCGTGACATCGCTTTGATGGATCGGCTGCACCAGGGACTGCCCGCCGCCCGGCAAGGGGGCGAAGGGCAGGCGGCGCAACAGCGCTGCCAGGCGCTGGACATTATCTTCGCCTTGCGCGCCATAAACCATGGTCGGGTGCAGCATGACACCCGCGCGCCCGCTGGCGAGGAAGGCGGCCTCACCCGCGCGCACGCCATCGCCATGGGCATCCGCCCAGCGCGAATAGCGCCTTGTCGAGCCCATCAGCACAAAGCGCGCCTCAGTCGGCGCAGCTGCCAGAATGGCAGGCGCATGGCGCGCATGGGCGGTGCTGATGACAAGAGAGGCACCCTCAAATGCGGCGCGCAGCGCGGCGGCATCACCAAGATCAGCGATACGCGGCGCAGGCGGCAGGCCAAGGGCGGCCCATCTCGTCGCATCGCGCACCACGGGTATGAAGGGCGTGCCTTCAGCCAGCAAGGCGCGGGCGAGTGCCGCGCCGCTCCGCCCCGTGGCGCCAATCAGCGCAATCAAGGTGCTGCGCGCAGAAACGCCAGGTCAGCGCCAAGCGGTGCCTGCGTCACCTGATCATACACCAGCTTGTCCCAACCACGCTTGGGCGCCGGGGCGGGCTGCCAAGCGGCGCGGCGGCGGGCCATTTCATCTTCCGCCACCAGCAGATCAAGCTTGCGATCCTTCACCGAAAGCCTGATGCGATCTCCGGTCTGCACGAGCGCAAGCGGCCCACCCACTGCCGCTTCCGGCGCGATATGCAGCACAATCGTACCGAAGGCCGTGCCGGACATGCGGCAATCGCTCATGCGCACCATGTCCTTCACGCCGGCGCGGGCAAGCTTTTTCGGGATCGGCAAATAGCCCGCTTCCGGCATGCCGGAAGGCGACCGCGGCCCCACATGTTTCAGCACCAGAATATCCTGGGCCGTCACATCCAAAGCGGGGTCGTCAATTCGGTTCGCCAAATCCTCCAACCCATCGAAAACCATGCAGCGGGCTTCGGTCTCGAACAGCGCAGGTGTGGCAGCGCTGCGCTTCAAAATCGCCCCTTCTGGCGCGAGTGAACCAAACAGCGCGACCAAGCCACCAACTGGTGAGACAGGTTCGGCAAAAGCGCGAATGATGCGCCGATCCACGAAATGGCTGCCATCGCCGATACGGTCAGCCAGGCTCACGCCATCCAGATCAATCGTGGTCAGGTCGAGCAAATCGCGCAATTCCCAGAGCAGCGCGCGCATGCCGCCCGCCGCGTGGAAATCTTCCATATAGCCTTCGCCGGTCGGCTTCAGGTCCACCAGCACCGGCGTTTCCTCGGACAACGCATCCAACCGCTTGAGATCCAGCGAAAGCCCCGCGCGGCCGGCAATGGCGGCCAGATGCACCACCGCATTGGTGGAACCACCAAGCGCCAGCAGCACGCGCGTCGCATTGTCCAGATTGGCCTGTGTCATCATCTGGCTTGGGCGGATGGGGTTCTTGATCAGCCGCACGGCCTGTGCGCCGGCTTCTTCGGCAATGCGCAAACGGTCCGCATGCACCGCGGGGGCGCTGGCGCCGGCCAATGGCATGAAGCCAAGCGTTGCCGCGATGCAGGCCATGGTGGAAGCGGTGCCCATCACGCCGCAAGTGCCGGCGGTGGTCGCAAGCTTGCCTTCCAATTCGCCGATCCGCTCCGCAGTCACTTCGCCAGCGCGATAACGCGCCCAATAACGCCGGCAATCCGTGCAGGCGGAAAGCCGTTCACCTTCAAAAGCCTGCGCCAGCATGGGGCCGGTCACCAGCATCACCGCCGGAACATCGGCCGAAATCGCCGCCATAAGCTGCGCCGGCACGGTCTTGTCACAGCCACCCACCAGCACTGCCGCATCCATCGGCTGGGCAGAGAGCATCGCTTCCGTATCCAGCGCCATCAGGTTGCGATAATGCATGGAACAGGGGCTAAGCGATGGCTCACACAGGCTGACCGTCGGAAAACCCAGCGGCAGCGCGCCTTCGGACAGCACACCACGGCGCACGGCTTCGATCAGCTCCGGCACGGTGCGGTGGCAGTTATTGTAGTCGCTCGCGGTATCGGCGATGCCGACCACGGGCTTGTCCAGCATGCGCTGCGAATAGCCCATGGATTTGGCGAAGGACCGCCGGAGATAGAGCGCGAAGTCGCGATCCCCGTAATTGGAGGTATTGCGGCCAAGGCCATGGGGTTTGTCGCTCATGCGGGCGGTTCTTCCGAAAGGGTTGCCGGTGGGTGTCAGATTAAGCACCCTGGCGCGCGCAAGGGTAGGGCCTGCCTTTATGAGGTATCCTGTTACCACCGACAAAAATCGCGCTTTGTGCTTGACTTTTGCCGCCCCTGCCCGGATAAGCCCGCTTCCTTTCCATAGGTTTATTCGGAACCACCATGATTTCCACGCAAACCCGCTCGCTGAAGCCGGCGGAGGTGAAAAAGAACTGGGTGTTGATTGATGCGGATGGGCTCGTGCTCGGCCGTCTCGCCACCCTGGTCGCCAATCGCCTTCGCGGCAAGCACAAGCCGCAATTCACCCCCCATGTGGATTGCGGTGACCATGTTGTCATCATCAATGCGAAGAAGGTGCGTGTCACCGGCGCCAAGGCGGAACAGAGCGTGTTCTACTGGCACACCGGCTATCCGGGCGGCATCAAGGGCCGCACCATCCGTGAACGCATGGAAGGCCGCTTCCCGGAGCGCGTCATTGAAAAGGCGGTTGAGCGCATGATCACCCGTGGCCCCCTCGGCCGCGCGCAGATGCGCAACCTTCATGTCTATGCCGGGGCCGAGCACCCGCATGCCGGCCAGCAGCCTGCTGCCCTGGATGTGGCGGCGCTGAACCGTAAGAATTCCCTCGCAGTGAAGAAGGCGGGCTGAGGCTATGAGCGGCGAAACCAAGACCCTCGCGGACCTCAAGGAAATCGTGGCCGGCACCCCGGCTGCCACGGCGGAAGCGGCGATCAAGCGGGAACCGAAGCGCGATGCGCAGGGCCGTTCCTATGCCACGGGTCGGCGGAAGGACGCGGTCGCCCGCGTTTGGATCAAGCCGGGCAAGGGCCAGATCACCATCAATGACAATCCGGCAGCGAAGTATTTCGCGCGCCCGGTGCTGCGCATGCTGATCACCCAGCCCTTCCTGGTGGCGGATCGCTATCAGCAATTCGATGTCATCTGCTCGGTCGTCGGTGGCGGCTTGTCCGGCCAGGCCGGTGCAGTGCGCCATGGCATCAGCCGCGCGCTCTGCAATTATGAACCGGATCTGCGCTCCATCCTGAAAAAGGCGGGCTTCCTGACGCGCGACCCGCGCGTGGTGGAACGCAAGAAGTACGGGCGCCCGAAGGCACGACGTTCCTTCCAGTTCTCCAAGCGCTGACGCCAGCGGACCGGCGTCGCGCGCCGGTCCCATACTGGGATTTTCATCAGGGGGCGGGTCCGCAAGGGTCCGCCCCTCTTGCATTTCAGGGTTTTTCGCGCCGCAATGCGGCATCCACGGGAGATATACCATGGCCAAGACTGCGAAGATTTTCATTGATGGCGAAGCCGGCACCACGGGTCTGCAAATCCGCGACCGTATTGCCGCCAATCCGCATGTTGAATTGCGCTCCATCGCGGCTGAACACCGCAAGGATGCCAATGCGCGCCGTGAAATGATGGCCGCTGTTGACCTGGTGATCCTGTGCCTGCCGGATGATGCGGCGAAGGAAAGCGCTGCCCTTGCCGCTTCACTTGGCGCGCAAGCGCCGAAGCTTTTGGATGCGTCTACCGCGCATCGGGTAGATCCTGATTGGGTTTATGGGCTGGCGGAACTGACACCCGATCAACCGGGCGCGATTGCCGCGGCGAAGTGCGTTTCCAATCCCGGATGCTACCCAACCGGCGCCATTCTGATGCTTCGCCCGCTGATTGATGCCGGCATTATGGCGGCTGATTTCCCGATCACGGTGAATGCGGTTTCCGGCTATTCCGGCGGCGGCAAATCCATGATCGCGGCTTATGAAGCCCGCACCGCGCCGGATTTTGAACTTTACGGCCTTGCCCTGGAACACAAGCATGTTGCCGAGATGCAGAAATATACCGGCCTCACGCGCCGGCCGATCTTCGTTCCGTCAGTCGCGGATTATGCACAGGGCATGATCGATTCCATTCCGCTGCATCTTGATTTGCTGAAGGGCAATGTGAAGCCTGCCGATCTGGAGGCGCTGCTGATCAAGCGTTATGCCGGCAGCGATGTTGTGCGTGTGGTGTCAGCGGAAGCCAATGGCAAGCTGGAACCCCAGGCGCTGAACGGCACCAATGGTCTTGAAATCCGTGTCTATGGCAATGAAAAGCGCGGCCAGGCCGTGCTGGTGGCGCGCTATGACAATCTGGGTAAGGGCGCATCCGGTGCGGCGGTGCAAAACCTTGGCCTCATGCTGGGCGTACCGGTTTCGGCCGATCTGCCGAAGGCGGCGTGAGGGGCAGGAACATGGATCTGCAACAAGCCACGAATCGCGGCCCGCTTTATGTGTTTGAAGGCGTCTGGCCCACGGTTCATGACAGCGTTTTCATCGCGCCGACGGCAGCCGTGATTGGTAATGTCACGATCGGGGAGCAATCCAATATCTGGTATCACTGCGTGCTGCGCGGTGATTCCAACTTCATCACCATCGGCAAGCGCGTGAATATCCAGGATGGCACCATTGTGCATGTGAATGCGGGGAAGGAGCCCACCATTATTGGCGATGATGTCACCGTGGGCCATGCCGCCATTGTGCATGCCTGCACGTTGATGGACCGCGCCTTTGTTGGCATGGGCGCCACGGTGCTGGATGGCGCGGTGATTGAAGAAGGCGGCGTGATCGCCGCCGGTTCTGTGCTGCCGCCCGGCAAGCGCATCGGCGCCATGGAGCTTTGGATGGGCAATCCCGCCAAGCTTGTGCGGGTACTCACCGAAGAACAGCGCGCCGGGTTTGACCGCACCGCGAAGAATTACGTGCAGCTTGCGGGGCGGCACAAACTCTCGCTTGCCGGGGGCTGACGGGGCGGCGTTTTCGTACATAATATCGCCTCGGGAAACGCCGAGGAGAGACGCGTGAACGCAACCTTGAATGCACTTCTGGCCAATGGCGCCGCTGCCGCGCCGGCCATCCGCGCGCCTGGCCGCCCGGCGCTTTCCTATGCCGGGCTGCGGGACCTCGCCGCCGCCACCATTGCGCGGCTGAATGGCATTGGCATTGGCCGCAATGATCGTGTGGCGATTGTGCTGCCCAATGGCCCG
>JADCES010000241.1 GCA_020250005.1 Roseomonas sp. | reverse complement strand
GGCGCTTGCGGCGCTGAAGGAAGGCTACCGCGTCACCATCCTCGATCCCGGTGAGCCGGGCGGGGAGCAGGCGGCATCCTATGGCAATGGCTGCTGGCTCAGCCCCATGTCGGTGATCCCGCCGGCGGTGCCGGGCATTTGGAAGAAGCTGCCAAAATTCCTCTCGGACCCGTTGGGGCCACTCGCCATTCGCTGGCGCTATTTGCCGAAGGTTGCCCCCTGGCTGATCCGCTACCTGGCTTCTGGCTGGCGCTGGGAAGATGTGGCGCGGACCGCCCATGCGCTCCGCCATCTGGTGCAGGATGCGCCCCGGCTGCACAAGGCGCTGGCTGACCAGGCCGGGGTTGGGCATCTGATCGAAAGGCGGGGGCTGATGTACATCTACCCCTCCCGCGCGGATTTTGAGGCTGAGCGGAAGGCTTGGGACATCCGCCACCAGGTCGGCGTGCGCTGGATTGAGCTTGACGCGGAGGAGCTTCGCCAACGCGAACCGGAGCTCGACCGCCGCTATGGTTTCGGGATTTTCGTGGATGAGGGTGGGCATTGCACCGACCCCGGCGCCTATGTGGCTGCGCTGATCGGGTTGGCTGAGGCCGAGGGTGCCAAGCTGCACCGTGACCGCGCCACGGGCTTTCGCATTGAAGCCGGGCGGCTGCGGGCCGTGATGACGAGCCAGGGGGAGGTCGCCTGCGACGCCGCCGTGATTGCCGCCGGGGTGCATTCCAAGCCGCTGGCGCGCGCGGCTGGGGATGATGTGCCGCTGGAAAGCGAACGCGGCTACCACGCCGAGATTAGCGCGCCCGAGGTCTCACCCCGCCACGGGCTGATGCCCTCAGACGGCAAAATGTCCATTATGCGGACCGCGCGGGGGCTGCGCTGCGCCGGTCAGGTGGAGATTGCCGGGATTGACGCCGCGCCCAATTGGCAGCGCGCAGAAATCCTGAAAAATCATCTGCTAGGCTGCTTTCCTGGCCTGCCACGCGATCTGCCGACGGAACGGGTAAAGTTTTGGCTCGGCCATCGGCCTTCCATGCCCGATGGCATGCCCTGCCTTGGCCCATCCCGCGCCAGCCCGGATGTGATCTATGCCTTTGGCCATGGTCATACCGGGCTGGTGGCCGCCGCCCGGACGGGGGAGGTGGTGGCGGCCCTGCTGGCCCGCCGCGCCCCGCCGATCCCCATCGGTGCCTTCGACTCGCGGCGTTTCAAGGCGTTTTTTTAGCTTTTCATCCGCCTCACTTAAGATTTTTCTCGCTTTTCAGGAAATGCGGTGTCATGCTGCGAAATAGCGGCGTTGCATCCCGCGCGTTGCGGTCATTTTTGTGTGGATAGTCAAACAGTGTTTCCTGAAAACGAGCACCAGGATAGCACCGGGCCGATCGAGGCCGAGGTGAAGTGGTACAACTCCCGTAAAGGCTTCGGCTTCGTACTGGGACCAGATGGGCAGGATGTGTTTTTTCACGCCTCTGCCCTGACAGAGGCAGGCATTGAGCCGCCAGATACCGGCGACAAGCTGATTTGCGAAATCGGGTCTGACCGGCAGGGCCGGCGCCTGATCACGCGGATCATGCAGCTGAAGAAGGGCGAAGGCGGTGGCGAAGCGCGCCCGCCGCGCCGTGAATTCGGCGGCGGCGGTGGCTTCGGGGATCGTCCCCCGCGCCGTGATTTCGGGGATCGTCCCCCACGCCGTGATTTCGGGGACCGTCCCCCGCGTCGTGATTTCGGCGGTGGCGGCGGCTTTGGTGGCGGTGGCTTCGGTGATCGTCCCCCGCGCCGCGACTTTGGTGGCGGTGGTTTTGGCGGTGGCGGCGGTTTTGGTGACCGTCCCCCGCGTCGCGATTTCGGGGATCGTCCCCCGCCGCGGCGCGAATTCAACCGCGATGAGGGCGGGCCGACCTATGACATTGCCGGCACGGTCAAGTGGTTTGACCAGGTGCGCGGCTTTGGCTTCGTGACGCCGGAAGATGGCGGCCAGGATGTCTTCCTGCACTCATCGGTGCTGCAACGCGCCGGCAAGCAGGATGTGCAGCAGGGCGAAAAGGTCGCGCTTGAAGTGCGTGACGGCCAGCGCGGCCGCCAGGCCGTGAATATGAAGGACTGAACCACGTCTCAGCGCGGCTTTTGGGCGGCGCTGGTGATGTGATGAGAAAAGCGAGGGGCATGGCTCCTCGCTTTTTTCGTGGCGTAAGGCCGCCCCGGCTGTTTCCATTTTTGATTGAGAAATCCTAAGGTCAGAGAAGCATTTTTACCGAATTTAAATAAAAAATATGGTTTTTCAACGGTTTATTTAACCGCTTTTTCATTTTCCTCTGAGAAATTCAGGGCGTCCCGAAAACCGGGCGTAGCGAAGGGAAAATCCCATGAATCTGAATTCCGTTAACACCAATCTTGGGGCGATGACTGCCCTTCAGTCCTTGAACAGGACCAATGACGCGCTTGCTGCCGTGCAGAAGCGTGTTTCGACCGGTTTCCGCGTTGCCGATGCCAAGGATGATGGTGGCGCCTTTGCTGTCGCCCAATCCGTACGCGGTGACGTTGCCGGCCTAACCGCGGCCAATGAGCAATTGGGCGGTCTTAAGGGTGTTGTTGATGTTACGCTGAACAGCCTGGGTCAGGTTTCCAAAACTATGGTGGAAGTGCGGACGGTTCTGACCCGTCTTGCCGATGGCACCATCAATGACGCCCAGCGCGATCAGTATGAACAGCAATATGACCAGTTGAAGACCCAGATTGAACGTTTCATTGATGACGCGACCTATAATGGCCGCACCCTGCTTTCAACCGCAGCAACCGCAGGCGGCGGGGATATCATCACCATTCGTAACGAACAAGGCACGACACTGACGATCGCCGCCTTCGATGGCGCCAATGACTTTGTGGTCGACGCGGCGCCGACGGACGCCGCCGGGGCGCAAACCGCAATCACCGGTGATTGGACCAATATCAATTCTGCCATCAATGACGCGCTCAATCGTCTGGGCGCGGATGCGCGCTATATTGATGCGCAGGTAGGCTACAACCGGGACAAGCTTGATGCGGTTGAAGGCGGGCTTGGTGCCTTGATTGATGCCGATATCGCCAAGGAGGCGGCGCGGCTTCAGGCGTTGCAGATACGCCAACAGCTTGGCACGCAAACGCTTTCCATAACCAATCAGGCACCACAGGCACTGATTTCCCTGTTCGGGCGATGATCTCTTGGAAGTAGCGCCTTCACCATGAAGGCGATTGCGCTGTTCCAAGCAATTTGGAGCCAAGCGGCCATCCGGGAAGACAGCAGGACTTGTATTCGTGACCCGCGCGACAATTCAGTTCGCGCGGGTCAAAATATTATTCAGTCAAAATAAAACAAATTTTCTCAGAAAAATACTTCTGAAATATTCAAATAAATTTACCGAAAATTATCAAAATACTGTCATTTTCAAAAATGAACCCAAAATTGGGTTTGCCGCAAAGGAAAAACTCCGATGAGCATGACATCTGTCAATACCAATGTCGGCGCCATGATGGCGCTTCAGTCCCTCAATCGCACCAATGAAGCACTGGCTCAGGTGCAAAAGCGCGTCTCGACCGGATATCGTGTCGCCGACGCAAGGGATGACGGGGGCGCTTTCGCCGTAGCCCAGACCGTGCGTGCCGATACAGCCACACTCAATGCGGTCAATGAACAAATGGGCAGCATGCGCGGCCTGATCGATGTTTCGCTGACCGCGCTGAAGCAAGTTTCCAATACCATGATCGAAATCCGCACGGTGCTTACCCGGCTTGCCGATGGCACCATCAATGATCAAGCGCGCGACCAGTACAATCAGCAATATGCGCAACTGCGAACCCAGGTCACCAGCTTTCTGGCCGATGCCGATTACAATGGCCGCAATCTTCTGACCGGGACCTCACCCGCGGATGATATTGTCGCCATGCGCAGCGAATCCGCGGATGCTGCCGATCTCTATACGCTGGCCGCCTTGGGACCCGATGTGAATTTCATCGTTGCCGCCGGTCCCTTTACCACCGCCGCAGATGCCCAGGCCGCGCTAGCGCCCAGCACCGGTGATTTCGATACGGTCAATCAGGAAATCAATGACGCCATGAATCGGCTTGGCGCAGATGCGCGCTATGTGGATGCGCAAATCAACTATAACCGCGACAAGATCGATTCGATCGAAGCCGGTCTCGGTTCCTTGATTGATGCCGATCTCGCAAAGGAATCGGCACGTCTTCAGGCGCTCCAGATCCGCCAGCAGCTTGGCACCCAGACCCTTTCGATCGCCAATCAGGCCCCGCAGTTCCTGACATCACTCTTCGGCGGCCGGTAATGCCATGATGCCCCTTGGCCGGTACGCGCCGGCCAAGGGCTTCAGCCAAAGCGCCGCGGCCTGAGCCCGGCGTGAAACCAGCTGATCATGGAATAAATGTCGTAGACCGGCAGGCCAAGCGCATCACGGAGCGCCGCCGCATAGGGCGGCATATTGGTGCATTCCAGCACAATGGCGCCAACATCCGGATGCTGCGCGACCAATGCGCGCCCGGCATCAAGGATATCCTGCGTCGCAAGGTCAATATCCATATCCTGATGATCGGCACGGATCAGGACGCGGAAAAACTCCCGCCCGCCTTCCGTGCCGACACAGGGGATATCGCGCGCGACACCTGCGGCATCCAGATGCGCGGGCGTGAGTGATTGCTTGCTGACGGTAATCACGCCAACGCGCTTGCCGGGCGGCAATGTTGCCTGCACCCAAGGCACCTGCATGAGCGATGATGTCGCGACCGGCACCTGCACCGCTTCCGCCAATTCGCGCTGGAACAGGGACAGGAAGCCGCAATTGGTGGTGATCGCCTCGGCGCCCAGATGCACCAATTCCTGGGCTGCCGCGATGAAATCCGGCAAAAGCCCCTTGGCACCCAGCAGCACCACCTTTTCGGGTGTGGCGCCGCGCACCATGCGAAACAGCACGGGGAAGGGCCAGGTCTCGCCATTGCCCATATCGCCAGGGATGCGGGGAAAGCGCGCTTCCAGCATCAAAATGCCAAGCGGTGCGCCGTAGATGGATTTGCCGCCACGCGCGATGCGCGGCGCTGAATTTGGGCTGTTCATTCGCGGAGCTTAGATGGCTAAGATGGCCCGCAACAATCCCGGGGAGTTTCAAACCATGCGCTTTCGCCTGATTGCGGCCCTTATGGCCGGCCTGATCGCCTCTCCCGCCCTGGCGCAGGGTGATTGGCCCAATCGCCCCATTACGCTGATGGGCGGATTCCCGAATGGCGCGGGCACGGATATTTATGCTCGGCGTCTGGCAGAACCGCTCTCCCGCGCTTTAGGCCAGCCGGTGGTGGTGGATAACCGCACCGGCGCCGGGGGTAATATCGGGTCTGATTTCGTCGCGAAGTCCCGGCCCGATGGCTATACCTTCTATTTCGGCACTGCCGGCACACACGCCATCAATGCCGCGCTCTACAAAAACCTGCCTTTTGATGTGCAGCGGGATTTCACGCCTGTCGTACTGCTCGGCGATGTGCCAAATGTGATGATCGTGAGCCCCGAAAGGCGCCCGCAATTCCAGACTTGTGCGCAGGTATTGGCGGCGGCGCGGGCGCGGCCCCAGGCGGTTTCTTATGGCTCAACCGGCAATGGCGCCTCAACCCACCTCGCGGGGGTACAATTCGCCATCGCCGCCAGCCTCGATCTGCTGCATGTGCCCTATCGCGGTCAGCCGGGCGCCATGGCGTCGCTGCTGGCGGGCGATACCGACCTGTTCTTCAACCAATCCGGCGCCGCCATGGGGCCGATCCGCCAAGGCCAAGTCCGGCCGCTGGCGGTGATGAGCCCCGCACGGCTTGCCGCACTCCCGGATGTGCCCACCGTGGCTGAGGCTTGCGGCACGCCGCCCATGGATACCAGCACCTGGTATGCGATTCTTGCCCCGGCCAACCTGCCGGACCCGATCCTGCAGCGCATGAATGCTGAGGTGAACCGCATCATCGCGACGCCTGAATTCCGCAATTGGCTGGTGCAGGATCAGGCCATCACGCCCCCCACCGCGCCCAATTCGCCTGAGCAATTCCGCGAAACCCTTGCGCGCGATATTGCCCGCTGGGCTGAGGTGGTGCGGCGTTCCGGCGCCACGGTGGATTGAAGCGTCCCATCATCTTGCAAGCGTGACCCGCCGGCCCTAATCCGAGCGAAAACCGGAGCAAGACAAATGGACATGCATCATTCCCAGGAAGCCCATGCCGAAATTCGTGAGGAGGTGCGCAAGCTCTGCGCGCGTTTTCCCGGCGAATATTGGCGTGAACTCGATACCCGCCGCGGCTACCCGACCGAATTCGTCAAGGCGCTGACCGATGCCGGCTGGCTCGCCGCGCTGATCCCGGAAGAATATGGCGTGTGTGGCCTGCCGCTTTCGGCGGCTGCCGCGATTCTGGAAGAAATCCACGCAACAGGCTGCAATGCCGCCGCGTGCCATGCGCAGATGTACATCATGGGCACCATCCTGAAGCATGGCAGCCCTGAACAGAAGCAGAAGTATCTGCCCAAAATCGCCACCGGCGAATTGCGCCTGCAAGCCTTTGGCGTGACGGAACCGACCAGCGGCACGGATACCACCAGCCTGCGGACCTTCGCGCAAAAGCAGGGCAACAAGTATATCGTCAATGGTCAAAAAATCTGGACCAGCCGGGCGGAGCATTCCGACCTCATGCTGCTGCTCGCGCGCACCACGCCGCGCGATCAGGTGGCCAAGCGCACCGATGGTCTTTCCACCTTCATCGTTGATATGAAAAAGGCGCTCGGCAATGGGCTCACCATCCGCCCGATCCGCACCATGATGAACCATAATTCCTGCGAGGTCTTTTTCGACAATATGGAAGTGCCGGCGGAAAATCTGGTTGGTCAGGAAGGCAAGGGCTTCCGCTATATTCTCGATGGCATGAATGCCGAACGCCTGCTGATTTCGGCCGAGACCATCGGTGACGCCAAATGGTTCATCAATAAGGCCGTGGATTATTCCAAGCAGCGCGTGTTGTTCGGCCGGCCAATCGGCCAGAATCAGGGCGTGCAATTCCCGATCGCCAAGGCCTATGCCCAAATGCGTGCCGCCGAAGCGCTGATCCAGAAGGGCTTGGAGAAATTCGAAGCGGGCCTGCCCTGCGGTGAGGAAGCCAATATGGGCAAGATGCTTGGCGCCGATGCCGCCTGGGCAGCGGCGGAAGCCTGCGTGCAAACCCATGGCGGCTTTGGCTTTGCCGAGGAATATGATGTGGAACGCAAATTCCGCGAAGCGCGGCTTTATCAAGTGGCGCCGATCAGCACCAACCTCGTCCTCAGCTATGTGGGCGAGCATGTGCTTGGCATGCCGCGGTCCTACTGATGGCATCCCAGCCTTTGAAGGGCCTGTTCGTCGTTTCGATGGAACAGGCTGTCGCCGCGCCCTATTGCGCGTCTCGGCTTGCGGATGCCGGGGCGCGCGTCATCAAGATCGAAAGGCAGGAAGGCGATTTCGCCCGTGCCTATGATGCGGTGGCGAATGGGCAATCGAGCTATTTCATCTGGCTCAACCGCGGCAAGGAAAGTCTTTGCCTGGATATCAAAAAACCGGAAGACAAGGCGCTGCTTGAGGCGCTGATCGCCAAGGCGGATGTCTTTATCCAGAACCTGGCCCCCGGTGCCATGGCGCGTGCCGGCTTCGGTTCAGCCGAATTGCGCGCGCGGCATCCGCGCCTGATCACCGTGGATATCTCGGGCTATGGTGAGGAAGGCGACTACGCCGCCATGAAGGCCTATGACCTGCTGGTGCAGGCGGAAAGCGGGCTGGCTTACGTCACGGGCCGCGCGGAAGGGCCGGGGCGCGTGGGTGTTTCAGCCTGCGATATTGCGTGTGGCATGCATGCCTATGCGGCGGTATTGGAAGCGCTGATTGATCGCGGCATTACCGGCAAGGGCAAGGGCATTGCTGTATCCTTGTTCGACGGCATGGCGGATTGGATGACCGTGCCACTGCTTCAGTACGAAGGCACGGGTAAGAACCCGCCGCGCATCGGCATGGCGCATCCTTCCATCTGCCCCTATGGCGCCTTCACCACCAAGGATGGCGCCGATGTGCTGATCGCCATCCAAAACGAACGCGAATGGGCCAGCTTCTGCGCGCATTTCCTGGATGAACCCGCGCTGCCGGAGCGAGAGGGCTTTCGTGTCAATAATGAACGTGTCGCCAATCGGCCCATGGTGGATGGCCATATCGGCAAGATATTCGCCACGCTCACGCGGGAAGAATGCGCCGCCAAGCTGCGCCGCGCCAATACTGCCTTTGGCTTCATCAATGATTGCGGCGGCTTGCGCGACCATCCGGCGCTCAGGCGCGTCGCGGTGGAAACGGAAAAGGGCCCGATCAGGATCGGCGCCCCGCCGGCGAAGCTTTCCGATGGGGCGCGCAGCCTGGGGCCGGTGCCACGCCTTGGGGAGCATTCGGCGGCCATCCGCACAGAATTTGGCGAGTAGCCAGGGCAGGGGGGCTGGAAGGCACAGCCCCGAGCGCCAATTTCTGTGACAGCTAGAAGTCAATTGGAGAGGATCATCCATGCAACGTCGTCATGTCCTGGGTTTGGCTGGCGCTGCCGCGCTGGCACCACTCGCCCGTCCTGCCCAGGCGCAAGCCTGGCCGTCCGGCCCTGGCCGCATCATTGTTCCCTTTGCCGCCGGCGGCCCCACGGACATCCCGGCCCGCCTGATCGCGGAGGAAATGTCCAAATTCTTGCCCGCGCGCTTTGTGGTGGAAAACCGCACCGGTTCGGGCGTGGTGATCGGGACGGATTTGGTCAGCAAGGCGCCGAAGGATGGCCAGACCATCCTTTACACCACCATCGCCCATGCCTGCCTGCGCGCCATGTTTGACCGCCTGCCCTTTGACCCGATCGCGGATTTCACGCCGACTGCCTTTATCGGCCAGATCCCGATGATCATGCTGGTCAATCGGGATTTTCCCGCGCGCACCCTGCCGGAACTGATTGACCTGCTGCGCCGCAACCCCGGCCGTTATGACTATGCCTCCAGCGGCAATGGCGGCGCGGTGCATTTGGCGAGTGAGCTTTTCCTGCACATGGCAGGCGGGCTCAAGGCCAATCACATCCCCTTCCGTGGGTCATCGGCCGCCATGCCGGAAGTGCTTTCCGGGCGCATCCCGATCATGCTGGATGTGGCGGCGGCGGCCCTGCCTTACATGCAGCGTGGCGAATTGCGCGCGCTTGCCATCAGCACCCAGCAGCGCATGCCCTATGCGCGCGATTTGCCGACCTTCATCGAAGGCGGTGTTGCGGGGTATGAGGCCTATACCTGGCATATGGCGATGGTGCCCTCCGGCACGCCGGCCGAGACGGTGCAGGCCATCAATGCCGCCTTCAACCGCGCGCTCACGCAGGATGCGGTGAAGAATCGCCTTTCCGAACTGACCATGGAGGTCACCACCAACAGCACACCAGAAAGCGCGGCGCGCTTCCTGGCGGCTGAAATGGCGAAGTGGGAACCGATCATTCGCACTGCCGGGATCAGGGCGAATTGATCTTCCGCGGGCGGGGGGTTAAGCCCCCCGCTTCCCATGCCACCCGCTGAAAGGCCGCTGCCGTGACCCAATTGCCTGCCTCCATGACATTCATTGACCATGGCAAGGGCGGCGGGCCAGAGGTTCTGGTGCCCGGCGAAACCGCGCTGCCGACACTCGCGGCGGATGAGGTGTTGATCCGCGTCCTGGCCACAGGCGTCAATCGCCCGGATGTGGCGCAGCGTGAGGGTAGCTACCCGCCGCCGCCTGGCGCTTCGCCCATTATCGGCCTGGAATGCGCGGGTGAGGTGGTGGCGCTGGGCGCCTCCGTCACGCGCTACCGGATTGGGGATCGCGTATGTGCGCTGACCAATGGCGGCGCCTATGCCGAATATTGCGCGGCGCCCGAGGCGCAGACCCTGCCCTGGCCCAAGGGCTATGATGCGCTGCACGCCGCTGCCCTGCCTGAGACCTATTTCACCGTCTGGGCCAATATGTTCGGCCATGGCAGGCTTGCCGCTGGGGAGACAGTGCTGATCCATGGCGGGTCTTCCGGCATCGGTGTTACCGCCATCCAATTGGCCAAGGCTTTCGGCGCACGGGTGTTCAGCACTGCCGGGAACGCGACGAAATGCGCAGCTTGCCTTGAATTGGGCGCCGATGCCGCGATTGATTATCGCACCCAGGATTTCGCCGAGGAAATCCAGCGCCTGACCGATGGCAAGGGCGTAAATGTGATTCTGGATATGGTGGGGGCGGACTATTTTGCGCGGAACCTGAAAAGCCTGGCGCGCGATGGGCGCCTCGTGATCATCGCCTTCCTGGGCGGCTTCAGGACGGAGGCTGATCTGCGCCCGATCATGGTCAAGCGCCTGACGGTCACCGGCAGCACCATGCGCCCCCGCACCACGGCGGAGAAGGGGGAAATCGCGGCAGCGCTTGCCGCCAAGGTCTGGCCGCTGCTGGAAGCGGGCAAGGCGGGTCCGCGCATATTCCAGACCTTCCCGCTGCATGAGGCTGCGGCGGCGCATCGGCTGATGGAAAGCAGCGCGCATATCGGCAAGATCATGCTGAAGGTGGCGGATTAGGCCCGGCCTTTGTTTTATCTGCTGCTCCTCGCCGCCTTTGGCTGCGCGCTATTGCTCTGGCGCCAGCCGCGCGGGGCGGGCAGGGCACTGACCGCGGGGGCTGGTGTTTTGTTCCTCGCCGGGGCGCTGATGCTGCTGTTGCGGCGCGGTTTTCTGCCCGGCCATGGGCCGCGCCGTTGGATGACAAATGGTTAACGCCACCGTTAACAAAAAAACCTGTTTTCCAACGCACAAAAAATAGGCTTCTATGACTGAGAGGGGTTCACGCCTTGGGCGAATCCCCCAAGAGCAGATCATGTTCAGATGGAATCATCTGAACGTGTTAAGATGCTCGAGAAAAACGAGGTAGAGCGGGTGGCGTGAACACATGTGAACGCGACACGCTCTAGAGAATTGGGCTTGGGGGCACGCCATCACGCGATGAGATCATCGCTGCATCTTTTGTTTTTTGCCATTCTGCTCTTTGGCGGCGCTTGGCCTATCACCAAGGCCGCCGTTTCGGATGCCTGCCCCATGTGGTTCGGCCTTGGGCGGGCGGCGCTGGCCACCATTGCCGCCGGCCTGCTGCTGCTGGTGCTCCGGCGCTTCCACTGGCCGAAGCGCGAGGACCTGCCGACCGTTTTTGCCGTTGGCATTCTGCAACTTGGCGGGTTTTTCGTGCTTGCCCATGCCGCCGTTGCGCTGGTGGAAGCGGGGCGCACCGCGATCATTTCCGCTGTTGTCACCTATTGGCTCATTCCCTTGTCCATGTTGGTGATGGGCGAACAGGTTTCCGGGCGGCGCTGGCTGGCGGCGCTATTGGGGCTTGCCGGCATCATGGTCCTGGCCGGCCCCTGGGCGGTGGATTGGACTGCGCCGGGGCAATTGGCGGGGCATGGCATGCTGATCCTCGCCGCGCTGCTCTGGAGCATCGCCATCATCGTCACGCGGCGCTTTCCACCGAAATCCCCGATGTTCGATCTGCTGCCCTGGGCCTTTTCCATCGGTGCGCTGGTCATCCTGCCCTTCGCGCTGATGAGCGAAAGAGCACCGCCGATCGGCCTCTCCGCATGGCCCTATTTGCTCTATATCGGCCTGATCGTGGCACCCATCGGCACCTGGTGCGTGGTGGAAGTCGGGCGGCGCCTGCCCGGCGCGGTGGCCTCGGTGGCCTTTCTGTTGGTGCCGGCCTTTGGGGTATTTGTCTCCACGCTTTGGCTGGGTGAGCCCTTTGGCTGGGATATGATTCTTGGCGGCGGCTTGATTGCGGCCTCGGTCATCTTGGCGGCGGTGGAATAGGCATGCGGTTGCAGGCGCTGGAAGCCGGGCAGGGGCCGCCCTTGGTGCTGCTGCATGGCTTGTTTGGCTCAGCGCGCAATTGGGGCGCGGTGCAGAAGGCGTTGGCTGCTGAATACCGGGTGGTGGCGCTGGATTTGCGCAATCACGGTGCCTCCCCCCATGCCCCAGGCATGGGCTACGCGGCGCAAGCGGCGGATGTGGCGGAAACCCTGGCAGCACTTGGCATCGAACGCGCTGTGGTGTTGGGCCATTCCATGGGCGGCAAGGCGGCGATGATGCTGGCGCTCACGCGCTCGGCATTGGTGTCGCGCCTGATCATCGCCGATATCGCCCCGCGCCCCTATCCGCCCGCCTTGCGCGCTGTGGTGGCTGCGATGCAGGCGGTTCCGTTGCATGCCGGCCTGACGCGCGCGGAAGCCGATCAGGCGCTTCGCGCCGCCGTGCCGGAAGCGCCGATCCGAAGCTTTCTGTTGCAGAGTTTGCGCTTCGAGGCCGCGCCGCCAAGCTGGCGTATCGGCCTTGCTGAAATTGCCGACGCCATGCCGGAGATCGAGGATTTCGCGCCGCCACAAGGCGCGCGGTTTGAAGGCCCGGCGCTGGCCATGGCTGGCGCGCTTTCGCCCTATATCCGCGCCGAGGATCATGCGGCGTTTCGTGCGCTGTTTCCGCAGATCAGCTTCGTCAGCATCCCGCGTGCCGGCCATTGGCTGCATGCGGAAAATCCCGAGGGTTTCCTTGCGGCGCTTAAAAATTTCCTAGTAAATGCCTAATTTTTTTCTCGACAGCGACGCGGGGTCTCACCCCCGACGCCTCGCCAACCACGCCTCCATCCGCGTGAGCGCCTCATCAATCACCGCATCACCCTTGCAGAAGGCGAAACGCGCGTAATGCGATGGCGCATCTTCACTGGCGTAGAAGGCCGTCACCGGAATCGCAGTGACCTTGGCTTCTTCCGTCAGCGTGCGGCAGAAGGAGACATCATCGCCATTGAAGCCAAGCGGCCGGAAATCGGTCGTGATGAAATAGGAACCCTTGGTCGGCAGCACATCAAAGCCAAGCCGCGCAAGGCCGGCGCCAAGCTTGTCGCGCTTCGCCTGCAAATGCGTCGAAAGCCCAGCGAAATAGGCATCATCCTTCATCAGCCCCACCGCGACACCGCGTTGCAGATTGGGCGCGGTGGTGAAGGTCAGGTTCTGATGCGCCTTCGTCACATTGGGTGCGATGCTGCGATCAGCGGTAATGTAGCCGATCTTCCAGCCGGTTAGCGAAAAAGTCTTGCCCGCGCTGCCAACCCGCATGCAGCGTTCCCGCATGCCAGGCAATGTCATCAGCGGAATATGCTTGGCGCCATCAAAGGTCAGATGCTCATAGACCTCATCGCAAATCGCGTAGCAATCATGCTGTTCCAGCAAGCCCGCGATGAAGCTGAGTTCCTCTTCCGTGAACACCTTGCCGGTCGGGTTCATCGGCGAATTCAACAACAGCGCCTTGGTCTTCGGGCCGAAAGCCGCGGCCAATTCCGCACGCGGCAGCGCCCATTCCGGCGGGCTGAGCCGCACCAGCTTGGGCACGGCGCCAAGCAGCCGCACCACCGGCAAATAAGTGTCATAAAGCGGCTCAATCAGCACGCATTCGTCGCCGGGATTGAGCACGGCCATGAGGCAGGCGGTGATGGCCTCCGTGGCGCCAGAGGTCACCACCACTTCCGCATTCGGATCAGCCTCAATGCCATAGAAGCGCTTGTTATGATGCGCCACTGCTTGGCGGAGTTCCGGCACGCCGCTCATCGGCGGGTATTGGTTGCGGCCATCCAGCAGGGCTGCGGCGGCGGCATGGATCACATCGGCCGGGCCATCATAATCAGGGAAACCCTGGCCCAGATTCACCGCACCATGTTGATTGGCGAGTGCCGACATGACGGTGAAGATGGTGGTGCCAATGCCTGAAAGGACTTCGTTTTGCGGCTTCATCTAACCTGCCCGAATGCTACGACCACGCGCTGGGCGACCCCAGCCTTGGCGCTTATGGGGTGCCGCGCGGCGGCGGGCAAGCCACTCACCAGTCTTGCCAGCATTTTGGGCTTTATGATCAAAAAATAGGCTACCGCTGCCCAGAAAAGCGTTTTTCTTGCCCGGCCGCGATTGTCCGCCCCCCCTACCGCATGCCATATGCGGCGCGAGTGAGCGGGGCGTGGCACCGCCGAGCATGGCATGGGGTCAACCCCATGATGGGACGGGAGCGATGAAAAAGATCGAGGCCATCATAAAACCCTTCAAACTTGATGAGGTGAAGGACGCGCTGCATGAGATCGGGCTTCAGGGCCTCACAGTCATCGAAGCGAAGGGTTTTGGCCGGCAAAAGGGCCATACGGAGCTCTATCGCGGCGCCGAATATGTCGTTGATTTCCTGCCCAAGGTGAAGGTTGAAGTGATTTGCAGCGACGACATGCTCGACCGCGCTGTTGAGGCCATCCAAGCCGCCGCCCGCACGGGCCGGATCGGCGATGGCAAGATTTTTGTATCAGATGTCGTTGAAGTGATCCGCATTCGCACCGGTGAGCGGGGCGAGGACGCGGTCTGAAGCCTTTGAGTTTCGCCCCACCCCATCTCGGCGGGGGTTGCGGGGCGTGGGTGGCGGGAATAGACCCTGCCGCGCCTGAATAAGCCGGGCAGGTGCCCCTGGGGTACTTGCCTGGTGCCGGACTGGGTCGCGGGATACCGAAGTCGCGGCTCGGGGCAGTTTCTTTCGGGGTTCGCTAGCAGGGAATAGGATCGCAAAGTATGGCCAAAAAGCCAGCAGCCGCCGCGGGTGGCAACGCCGTCTCCAAGGTTATGGAGATGATCAAGGAACATAGCGTGGAATATGTGGATTTCCGTTTCACGGATCCGCGCGGCAAGTGGCAGCACACTGCCCAGCATGTGTCCACGATCGAACCGGAAATCTTCGAAGAAGGCATCATGTTTGATGGTTCCTCCATCGCGGGTTGGAAGGCGATCAATGAATCCGACATGATCCTGATGCCGGACCCGAATACGGCAGTGATGGATCCCTTCTCGGCCAAGCCGCAGATGATCCTGTTCTGCGACATTTATGAGCCCTCCACCGGCCAGCGCTACAACCGCGACCCGCGTTCCACCGCGAAGAAGGCGGAAGAATTCCTGAAGTCCACCGGGATTGGCGATACCGCCTTCTTCGGCCCGGAAGCGGAATTCTTCGTGTTCGACAATGTGAAATTCGGCACGGGCGGCAATTTCGGCCATTTCTCGCTGGATAGCGTTGAAGGCCCCGGCGCCAACATGAAGGACTTCCCGGAAGGCAATATGGGCCATCGCCCGGTGGTGAAGGGTGGCTATTTCCCGGTCCCGCCAGTGGATAGCGAACAGGATCTGCGCGCCGAAATGCTCTCCACCATGGGGGAGATGGGCCTGCCGATCGAAAAGCATCACCATGAGGTGGCGCAGTCGCAGCACGAACTCGGCACGAAGTTCGGCCCGCTGGTGCAGCAGGCGGATTTCATGCAGATCTATAAGTACTGCGTGCACAATGTCGCCCATAGCTACGGCAAGACCGCGACCTTCATGCCGAAGCCGATCTATGGCGACAATGGTTCGGGCATGCATGTGCACCAGTCCATCTGGAAGGGCGGCAAGCCGGTTTTCGCCGGCAATGGTTATGCCGATCTGTCGGAGACCGCGCTTTACTACATTGGCGGCATCATCAAGCACGCCAAGGCGCTGAATGCCTTCACCAACCCGCTGACCAATTCCTACAAGCGGTTGATCCCGGGCTTTGAAGCCCCCGTGCTGCTCGCCTATTCCGCGCGCAACCGTTCGGCTTCCTGCCGCATTCCCTACGCGACCAGTCCGAAGGCGAAGCGCGTTGAGGTGCGCTTCCCGGATCCGGGTGCGAACCCCTATCTTGCCTTCTCTGCCATGCTCATGGCCGGCATTGATGGCATCAAGAACAAGATCCATCCGGGCGACCCGATGGATAAGGATCTGTATGACCTACCGCCGGAAGAGCTGAAGGGCATTCCGACCGTGTGCGGTTCCTTGCGTGAAGCGTTGCAGGCGCTGGAAGCGGATCACGACTTCCTGCTCG
Organism: Roseomonas sp.; assembly: GCA_020250005.1. Taxonomy (GTDB): domain Bacteria; phylum Pseudomonadota; class Alphaproteobacteria; order Acetobacterales; family Acetobacteraceae; genus Neoroseomonas. Next base: position 3,877 of record JADCES010000241.1, on the reverse strand, counting down.
CCGGCGATGTCTTCTCCAAGGACCAGATCGAAAGCTATATCGAACTGAAGTGGACGGAAGTGTACAAGTTTGAACACACGCCGCACCCGGTTGAGTTCGAGATGTACTACTCCGTCTGATCCTGAACGGATCGGAACGGGAAGGGGCCCTGCAGGATATGCGGGGCCCTTTTGCATTTCAGGGGCTGGCGTGATCAGCTAGGCGCCATGATCCCGGACCCCAAAACCTTCCTGTCCAACCCCGCTTTGCTGGATGAGGCGCTGGCGGGGGGCGATATCGCTCCCTTGCTGATGGTGCTGGTGCATCTGAGCGGGGAGGCGGAATGGCTTGACCGGCTGGCGCCGCACATCAAGGGCCCCTGGAATTTCCACGAATCCGCACCGGATGAGTTGCGCGCGGCACTCCGTGCCCGGTTGCACGATGTCTTGTTGGATTACGCGCAAAGCGGGCGCCCCTTGCCCACGGAGCCGCCCGCCCATTTGCTGCACCGCATGCTCTCCGTCGGCGTGGGGGCAGAGGTGCCGGCGGAATACCTGCCGCTGATCCGCGAAGAAACCGTGGTGGATGCGCCGGACCCGAAAACCGTGCAGTGGCGCCGTGATGTGCCGGCAGCGCGTCGTGCGGCGTTTCGCACCGGCATTATTGGCGCCGGCGTTTCCGGCCTGCTGATGGCGATCAAGCTCAAGGAAGCCGGGCTGCCCTTCACGATTTTCGAGAAGAACGATGCGGTCGGCGGCACCTGGTATGAAAATGACTATCCAGGCTGCGGCGTGGATACGCCCAATCACTTCTATTCACTGTCCTTTGAGCCCAATCATGATTGGCCGGAGCATTTTTCCAAGCGCGATCAGCTTTGGCATTATCTGGAAGGCATTGCCGACAAATATGGGCTGCGGCGCCATTTGCATCTGAACACCAGCGTGATCGCCGCGCATTATGATGAAGCGGTGGCGCTGTGGCGCGTGACGACGCGCAGTGCCGAAGGGCGCGAAGAAACCAATGAGTTTGAAGCGCTGGTGGGTGCCGTTGGGACCATCAGCCGGCCCGTGATTCCGCCCATTCCCGGTGTGGCGGATTTCGCCGGCCCGCTATTCCATACCGCGCGCTGGGATCACAATGTCGCGCTTGATGGCAAGCGGGTTGCGATGATCGGCACCGGTGCATCCGGCATGCAGGCCGGGCCTTCCATTGCGCCCAAGCTTAGCCATTTCACCATTTTCCAGCGCCAGGCGCATTGGGCAGTCTATAACGCCAATTACCATGCGGTGGTGACGGAAGCGAAAAAGGCAGCGCTGAAGCACATTCCCTTCTATGCCAAATGGTATCGCTTCCAGCTTCTTTGGGCTTCCGCTGATGGCATGCATGCATCGCTCCATAAGGATCCGAATTGGGATCAGCCGGCGCAATCGCTCAATGCCACCAATCAGAAGCTGCGCGAGGATATCATCGGCTATATCAAGACGCAGATCGGCAATCGGACGGATTTGCTGGAAAAGGTCGTGCCGCCCTATCCGCCTTACGGCAAGCGCATGCTGCGTGATAATGGCTGGTACAAGATGCTGACGGCGCCGCATGTGGAATTGGTCACCACACCCATTGCGCGCATTGTGAAGGATGGTGTGGAAACCACCGATGGGCGGCATCATCCCGCCGATATCATCATCATGGCGACGGGTTTTGATGGCGCCAAGGCGCTTGGGTCTTTCGAGATTTTCGGCCGCGACGGCGTTTCCGTGCGCGCGCTTTGGGGCGATGATGATCCGCGCGCCTTTCTGGGCATTGCCGTGCCGCGTTTTCCGAATTTCTTCATGCTCTATGGGCCGGGGACAAACCTCGCGCATGGTGGCAGTGCCATGTTCCATTCGGAATGCCAGGTGCGCTACATCATGCAGGCGATCCGGGAATTGGTGGAAAGCGGTGCGCGCAGCATCGAAATCCGTGAGGATCGCTGCGCTGCCTATAATGAGTTTCTGGATGCGACCCACGCGCGCATGGTCTGGACGCATCCTGGCGTGGGCAGTTGGTACAAGAACAAGGCGGGCAGGGTGGTGACCAATTCACCCTTCCGCCTGGTGGATTATCGGCGCATGACGGAAAACCTTGATCCCGCCGATTATGTTATTGCGTGACCTTGCTCCAGATTTCCAGGAAGCGATCATTATCGGCCTCATCATTATAGACATGCGGGCTGATACGCACGCGCCCAAGCCGGGGCGCAACATGCGCGCCTGAAGCCGCCAGCTTTTCGATCAGCCCTTCCGGCATGCCTTCGGGAAAGGCGATGCTCAAGATATGCGGCACACGAAAGCGCTTTTCGGTCAGCACCGCACCTTGCGCCGCCAAGCCCTCCGCCAGCTGATCCGTCAGCACACCAAGCCTTTCGCTGATGGCGGCAGGACCCCATTCAGCCATCATCTCCATACCCACGGCCGCCATTTCCAAGGAGATGAAGTGATCCCGCTCCCCCATATCGAACCGGCGCGCGGTGGGGGAGAAGCTCGTGTCCTTCAAATAGGGCGCAGCTTCCGAGGCAATAGCGCGACGGCCAAAGCCGGTTTGTTCCAAAGGCACGCCTTCCTGCCGACGCTTGGCGATATACATGAAGGCGCGCCCGTAAGGCCCCAGAACCCATTTGTATGTCGGGAAAATCAGGAAATCCGGATCGAGTGTGGCGACATCAATCGGCGTGACGCCGGCGCCGTGCGTTGCATCCACCAGTAGCGCCGCGCCATGCTTGCGCAAGGCCGGCGCAATGACGTTGACATCAATCGCGCCGCCATCGGCCCAATGAACTGAGGAGATTGAGGCAAGCGACACCGGCGCCGCGCCTGGCCGCGCAATCGCTTCCAGCACGGCCGAGGTCCAATCGCCATTGGCCGGGCGACGTACCACCTCCACCACAAAACCCTGTTCAGCGGCGCGCGTCATCCATTCCAGTACGGGGGAGGAATGGTCATCTTCCACCAGCAAGACCCGCGTGCCGGCGGGGGGCGCAAAAATCTTACCCACCACTGCAACACCGTAGGAGACCGAGGGGATCAGCGCCACATCCTCCGGCGCCGAACCAATCAGCGCGGCGGCGGCGGCGCGCGTCCTTTCATGCTGCGCGCGGGCGAGGCCCGGATCCACTTCCCAGGGGCGCGCCTTGCGGTCCACCCCCTCATGCCCGGCGGCCTGCACGGCGCGGGGCAGGGGGCTCCAGGAGGCGGCGTTCAGGTAGCAGACCTCCCGAGGGATATCGAAGGCATCACGTTGGCTGGGCAGCATGGCGGGGGTCCTTGTTTTGGCGTAATCGCCAAAAGGTTAGCGGCAATTCGCGTGCCGGGGGAAGCCATTTGGCTTTCGCTTGAGATTCGGCGCCGAATGTTGGACAAGAAACGCTTGAGGAAGAGGTAAGCCCATGTTTGACACCAAAGGCTTTGCGCGCATCTACCAGCAGGCGAAATCCGCCATGCAATCCGGCCGCGCCGCCAAGGCGGGTTGGGTGCTGAGCTTCGTGCCCAATGAAGCACAGCGCGCCGATCAATTGGTCGGCTGGTATGGCTCGGCCGATACGGCAAAGCAGGTGACGCTGCATTTCGAAACGCGCGAACAGGCGATTGCCTATGCTGAAGCCCAAGGCTTGCGCTATGAGGCTGAGGCGCCTGCCAAGGCTGCGGGTACCATCAAGCCCAAGGTCTATGCCGATAACTTCAAATTCGGCCGGCATGAGAATTGGTCGCATTGAAGTTGGATTATTGGGGCGCCCTTAGCTCAGTTGGATAGAGCAACAGCCTTCTAAGCTGTGGGTCGGTGGTTCGAATCCACCAGGGCGCGCCAGGCTACCACTCAACTATATGAATGGAATGATTATTCCCTGGGTTTGTCAGCTGGGTTT
>JADCES010000240.1 GCA_020250005.1 Roseomonas sp. | reverse complement strand
CGCGCCGGGTTTGAGATGCAGCACGTGCCCTTCAGCGGCGCCGGTCCCGCGACCCAGGCCGCCTTGGCCGGTACCACCCAGGTGATCAGCGCGGCGCAGGGGTCCATCATGGCGCAGCTGCGTTCAGGCGAATTGCGCGGCCTGGTGCAAACCGGGCCAACGCGCGCGATTGACCTGCCTGATGTGCCTACCCAGGAAGAGCTCGGCATCAGGGACGCGAATTCCGAAACCTTCCTGGCGCTTTTCGCCCCCGCCGCCACCCCGGCCCCAATCCAGGCCCTGCTGGCGCGAGAGGTGGTGAAGGCCCTGCAGCGGCCCGAAGTGCAGCAGCGCTACCGCGAAGCCGGCGCCCCGGTGGTGGGTGGCGGGCCCGAGGAACTCCGCGCCCGAGTCGCGCGCGAAGTGCCGATCTGGCGGGAAGTGATCCAGGTCTCGAAAATCAGCGTTCAGTAAAATCAGGGTTTATGCACCGCGCCGGGAGACGGTAAGGCGCAGAACATCGGCATCAAGCACGGCGGGCGCACCGACGAAAACGCACTCTGGGTTGCTGCCGTGCCCGAGCGGGAGCCCCCCAAGAATGGGAACATTGAGCGCCCCGATATGTTCGCCAACCATGTTCACGGTGTCTTCGCTCACATCGGTGAATTGGCCGACTGCAACGCCCGCCAAGCCGTTGAAGTGGCCTGCCTTTCGGAGCATCGAGAGTTGGCGGTCGATAGCACCAATCGCTTGATTCACAGCCTCGATGAGAAGGATGGCCCCGTGGAGCTTGGGCAAGCACCAGCCCGACGCCGTCGCCACCATATCAAGGTTGCCGCCAATGAGCGGCCCAGAGACTTTTCCCTGTGTGGTCAGCTTGGCTGTCAGCTCGGTGGCACGGCTGGTCAGCTCGATGGGCGCATCGGTCATCAGTGTTCGCCTCAAGGACGCACCGTCATCAGCATCAAACGGCGCTCCGTGGATGCCCACCAACCCGCATTTGTCCCAGAGGCTGAGGTGGAGAGCCGAGATGTCGCTGAAGCCAACGACAAACTTGGGGTCGGCCCTCGCAGCCGCGAAATCAATTTGATCAGCTATCCGATAAGACCCTTTCCCTCCCCGCGTGGCGATCACCGCTCTCACCGAGGTGTCGCGCAAGGCATCATTCAAGTCCGTTAGGCGGTCGGTATCGGGGCCAGCAAGATACCCCTGCCTTGCGAACACATGCCTACCAAGCTCTACCTCAAGCCCCCAGCCTCTCAGCCGATCGCGAACGCGAGAGACGCTGGCTTCATCAGGCGTGCTGGCGGGAGAGATAAGCCGCACCTTGTCGCCAACTCTCAGCTTCTCTGGAAACAGGACGGAAGAGAATGACGACAGCTGCATAGGTGAATTTTCTCACATGCCGACCGCTTCGCCAACCTGTCGAACATAACGAGACATCAGTCATGTCGTGTCCATGTGGATAAATCAGAGTTTTGTTGGAATAGGCGGGGCGGGTTCAGCCGGCGCCGAGGCGGAAAGCCCGGCGCAGAGAAAGGGCAGAATCTGTTCCACTGCCATGTCGAAATCACCCGAATCGCAAACGCCGCCCGACATCATCTCAAGCCGGCCAGACCGCAACAGGGTGTAGCGATAGGCCCCCATCATGAAATAGAGCCGCCAGTAAAGGGCTTCCGGCGGCAGATGGGGCAGCACTTGCCGGAAGGCTTCCACGTAAGCGAGCGTCGTGTCGTCATAGACCGTGCTCAATACTTCCTTTGAAATATCATCCGGTTCCGTGTTCAGCCGGGCATGCATGCGCATGGTCGCGCGGCCTTCCGGGGTTTTGCCATTCAGCATGAAGGGCGTGACGAAGGCCCGCACGAGGACTTCCAGCGGGACGCGGCCTTCGGGCCAAGTGGCCCTGGCAACTTCCAAAGCTCGGCGCCGCGCGGCCGTGACCTGCTCGGCGCCGCGCATATAGGCGGCGCGAAACAGATCCCGCTTGGACCCGAAGTAATAATGCAACTGCGCCAGATTGACCCCGGCGGCGAGCGCAATGGCGCGGGTGGAGGCGCCCGTATAGCCATGATCGGCAAAAAGCATTTGCGCGACATCCAGGATCCGGTCGCGCACACTGGCTGATGGGTCAATCGGGGCAAGCAGGCTGGTCATGGGCTCCGGGCTTTGGTCAGGCGACCGATATGGGCAATCTAGGCCGATTCGCGCCCAGGGCAACCCTGAGTGTTTTCAAGCCAAGTCGAAGCACTTGGCGACTCGGAAAATACGATCAAACAAAGGCTTAGTGTACTTCCCGTGAACGAATGTGGCCGGGAAGCGCACTGAACCCCGAAATTGACGAAAATCAGCCCACGCGGTATTTGGTCAAGCGACTGATTTATACCAGGGCTGAGACAGCGCCTTGACCCAATGGCGGCTGCCGGCCCGAAAGCGGGAGGAAGCCGTGGCATGAGCGCAGCGCAGGAAATCACCCAATCCCGCTATGTCGGCGGCGAAGCCCCCGCGGAACGCGCCAAGCGCATCGCTCCCATCATCGCGGCCCATGCCAGCCAGATCGAACGCGACCTCGCCTTGCCCAAGGAATTGTTGGATGCGCTGCATGGCGCGGCGCTGTTCCGCACCCTGCTGCCGCGCGCCTTCCGGGGTGAGGAAGTGCCGCTGCATGATTTCGTGCAGATGCAGATCGTGATTGCCGCGGCCGATGCCAGCACTGCCTGGTGCGTGGGCCAGGCTTCCGGCTGCTCCATGGCGGCGGCCTATCTCAAGCCCGAAATCGCCTATGAGATTTGGGGCGCTGATCCGCGTGCCGTTCTCGCCTGGGGCATGGGGCCGACATCCCGCGCTTATGTGGTGGATGGCGGCTATCGCGTGACCGGCAAATGGCATTTCGCCAGTGGCAGCCGGCACTGCACCTGGCTTGGCGGGCATTGCAAGGTTGTCGAACGCGATGGGTCCTTGCGCGGTGATGCCGAAGGCAACCCGATTGAGCGCACCATGCTGTTCAAGCGCGACGTGCCCAAGATCACCGATAATTGGCGCGTGATGGGCCTGCGCGGCACCGGCAGCGACACCTATGAGGTGACGGATCTTTTCGTGCCGGATGATTACACGGTGCAGCGTGATTTGCCGGTCAATCGGCAAACGGCAGGCACGCTGTATCATTTCACCAGCACGCATGCCTATGCATCGGGCTTTGCCGGTGTGGCGCTTGGGATTTGTCGTGGCATGCTGGATGAATTCATCAAGCTGGCGTCAGACAAGACCCCGGCGGCGAGCACGCGCCCAATGCGCGACAGCCATGTCATTCAAAGCCTTGTCGCGCGTTCGGAAGCGCGCTGGCGTTCCGCGCGCAGCCTGCTTTTGGAAACGCTGCGCGAATGCTGGCCGCGCGCGGAAGCCGGGCTTGAGATGACGAATGATGAGCGGGTTTCCATACGCCTGGCTTCCACCTTTGCCATCCAGACATCACGCGAAGTGGTGGAAACCATTTATCAGGAAGCCGGCTCCACCGCGATTTTCGAAGACAATCCTTTTGAACGGCGCTTCCGCGACATGCATGCGGTCAGCCAACAGGTGCAAGGCCGCAGCGCGCATTTTGAAGCGGTGGGCCAGCATCTGCTGGGGCAGACGCCGCATGCGCGCTTCCTGTAAGGTTGGATCGGCCACGATCCGCATCACTATAAAACGGAGGAAACAAAAATGGGCCTGCAAGGTCTGAACCATTACACGCTACGCCCGGTGGATCTGGAAGCCACCAAGGATTTTTATGAGAAAATCCTCGGGCTTGAATTGGGCTATCGCCCGCCGCTCACTTTCCCAGGCTATTGGCTCTATTGCGGCGACAACCCCACCGTCCATTTGATCGGTGATCGCCAGGGCGAGGAAGGGCTACCCGAACGCAAGGTTGGCCATACGGGCTCGGTGGATCACATTGCCTTTTCCTGCACCGGGCTTGCCGCGATGCGCGCGCATCTGGACAAGCACAAGGTGACCTATACGGCGCGGGTCATTCCGCGCGATCGGCAGACACAAATCTTCCTGCATGATCCGAATGGCGTTGCGGTGGAATTGAACTACCCGCCTGAGGAAACCCCACCCGACTGAACGGGCGCTTCGCAAAACAGGCGGTGCAGCGTGTGCAGCACTGCCTCGGCCTTCGGGTCCGCGAGGCGATAATAAATCACCGTCCCGGCGCGGCGTGTGGCGACCAGGCCCTCATCACGCAGTAGAGCCAAATGCTGCGAGAGCGCCGATTGCGATAGCCCGACATTGGCGGCCAGTTCATTGACGGATTTCTCGCCCGCCGCGACCAGATCGCACAGCACCAAAAGCCGCCTTTCATTGGCCAATGCGCGCAGCAATCGCGCCGCGAGCGCGACATTTTCGGCGAGCCGCGCCGCATCCTCCGCTTCCCGGGCAGGGGTCAAAACGTCACTCATGCTGATAGCCTAAACCTTTGCGTACAGTAGGACCATGCCGGCTTGACAGGCAGCTCATTCGTTACATTATAACATTCCATACCTTCCTCATAGGCCCCCGCCCATGCTTCGCCGCGCCGTCCTTTTCGCCCCTGCCCTATTGCTGGCCCGACCCGCCCACGCCCAGCAGCGGCTTTCGGTCACCGCGTCCTTCTCCATCCTCGCGGATATGACACGCCAGATTGCCGGGGAGCGTATCGCTCTGCGCGCCATTGCTGGGCCGGATCAGGATGCGCATGGCTTTCAGCCCAAGCCATCAGATGCCGCCGCGCTGACCAATGCAGCGGTGGTCATTCGCAATGGGCTTGGCTTTGAAGGTTGGCTGGATCGCATGATCCGGTCTTCCGGCTTCAAGGGCGCCTTGGTGACCACAACCGATGGCATCACGCCGCGCATGATGCAGGCGCATCATCACGGGCATGATCATGGCGGTGCTGGTCGGCGGCACAATCATTCCGTCGGGCCACGCCAGGTGCCGGACCCGCATGCCTGGCAGGATCTGGGGCTCGGCCAGCATTACATCCGCAACATCACTGCCGGGCTGGTCGCCGCCGATCCGGGTGGTGAGGCGCTGTATCGCCGCAATGCGGAAGCCTATGCCGCACGCCTTGCCACGCTTGACCAATGGGTGCGCGCGGAAATCGCCAGAGTACCTGAGACCCGACGCAAGATTGTCACGAGCCATGACGCCTTTGGCTATTTCGGGGAAGCCTATGGGGTGCGCTTCCTCGCACCCCAGGGTGTTTCCACGGAAGCCGAGCCCTCAGCCGCCGAAGTGGGCCGATTGATCCGCCAGATCAAGGCGGAAGGCATCTCAGCGCTTTTCATGGAAAACATGACCAATCCCGCAACGCTGCAACGCATAGCGCAGGAAACTGGCGTTCGTATCCGCGGCCGGCTTTTCGCCGACGCGCTATCTGCCGAAGCCGGGCCTGCACCAACCTATGAAGCCATGTTCCGGCACAATGTTTCGCTGATGGTGCCAGCGATGCGGGGGGACGCCGCGTGAGCACAGCCACCCTGCGCAACCTGGCTTTTGGCGCCTTGGTCAGCCTGGGCACCCTATCCACCGCCATGGCGCAGGGCTTTACGCCGCATGTCTCGGGCGAGGCTGAGCTTGGGCTTTACGGCGTTTCTACCTTCAACGCGAAGGATTCCGCCCGGCGCGGCACCAGCCTTTATTTGTTCGGTGAAGTCGCCACTGGCTTTCACATCGCACCGGGGCTTTCGCTGCAAACCGTGGTGGCGTTTGAACCGATCGGCGAAGGCGATGCCTTGGGCGGCTTTCCGATGGATGGCGTGATCGGCTTTCGTCGCCAATCCGCCTTTCTGGAAGCATTTTTCGCGGAATGGAAACCGGATGACGCGCTGACCCTTTATGGCGGGCGCTTCGTGGCACCCTTTGGCCGCGGCCATCATGACTTCCCCGGCATTCTCACGCGCATCCGCGCGCATGAGGTGCAGATGATTGGCGATGCCATGGGGGTGGGCGGCACCTGGAACTTTCTTTCCGATCCGCGCCTTGGTGAGCATGACATCTCCGCCGCCGCGTTCACGCTTGATCGCACCTTTCTGTCTTCAACCTGGCTCACGCGCCGGCGTTGCTGTGATGAGCGTTATGAGCGCTATAATCGCAATACAGAACAACAGGGCGGGCCTTCCAATAACGGGCAGATGGATAACTTCGCCCTGTCCTTGGATGGCGATAAATTCGATTTTGCGCCCGGGCTTTCCTATCAGCTATCGCTGGTTTCCCGCGCCGCGGGCAAGGAAGATGGCACGGCACGCGAATGGGGTTATTCCGGCGCGCTGCGTTATGAACAGCGCTGGTCAGCGGCGCAGCGCACCCTGTTCTTCGCCGAGGCAGTGCAGTTCCGCAACGCCGATGGCCGGCCACGCTTTGAAACCGATACGGGCGACGAAACCACGATTGCCGAACGGCGCAATTTCACGACCCTCGGCGCGCAGCATCGCATGGATGATTGGCGCGGCACGCTCGCCTGGCAGCGTGACCAGCGCAAGCGCAGCCTGGATACGCTGCCCACGGAAAACTACCTGGAAGCTTCCATAGGGCGCGATATCGGCCATGGCTTTGGGCTTGATGTTGGCTACCAATATGGCAGGCAGTTGATTGAGGATTCCGGCCAGCTTGGCACAACACATGCGGTGCTGGCGCGGCTTTCCTGGCGTGGTGGTTTTTGAGGAAAGCGAGACAATGAGCTTCGTTTGTGAGGTCTTCCCGCCCGAAGCCGATGCGCTGAGCCCGATTTGCCCAAGCGCCATCAGCAGCAGTGACGAGAATGTCCTGTTCGAGATTTTCCGCCCTGATGTCGCGCTGGCAATTTGGCTGCGGCCGCAACCAGCAAACTGGAAGGCAGGAATCGGTCCCTTATTGCAGCAAGTGCCCTTTGGCGCTGTTGGTCGCGGCAGTCCCGAAGATGCCCTGGACCAGATTGTGCAGGAACTGCCCGTGCCCGCCCCTGCGGCGCTGCTTTCTGACATGCTGCTGCTGGGGCGCTTCTTTGCCACCATCACGCAGCAATCGGAAATCCGTGCCAATCTGGCTGGCGTGAATGATGATTCCTGCCGGCGCTTTCATTGCGATTCGGTCAGGTTGCGCTTGCTCTGCACCTATCATGGGCCTGGCACGCAATTCACCATGTGCGGACCGCACTGCCGCGCGCCGCATCAAATACCTGCCTGCGCCGTGGCTTTGGTGAAGGGACGCGCCCATCCGGCGGCACTTGGCGATGCCTGCCTCCATCGCTCGCCGCCTGTTTCCCATTTGCCGGAAAGCAGCCGCGGCCGATTGCTGTTCTGCATTGATGAACCGGGATTCCTGCCGTGAACGCCATGGACAAAAGATTGCCGGTCACCGTGCTGTCGGGCTTCCTGGGGGCGGGCAAGACCACGCTGCTCAATCACGTTTTGGCCAATCGAGACGGTAAGCGCGTCGCGGTCATCGTGAATGACATGAGTGAGGTGAATATAGACGCGGCCCTGGTGGGCAACACCGGTACGCTGTCGCGTACCGAAGAAAAACTGGTTGAAATGTCCAATGGCTGTATCTGCTGCACCCTGCGTGAGGATTTGATGCAGGAAGTGACCAAGCTTGCTGCTGAAGGGCGCTTCGACGCCTTGTTGATTGAAAGCACGGGCATCAGCGAACCCATGCCCGTGGCTGCAACTTTCGATTTCCGCACCGAAGATGGCTTCTGCCTGGGTGATGTCGCGCAGCTAGATACCATGGTGACGGTGGTGGATGCGCAGAGTTTCCTGCGCGATTACGGCAGCGTAGATCGCCTTGCCGCGCGTGGCGAAAGTGCCGGCCCGGAAGATACCCGCCTGCTGGTGGATTTGCTGATCGAACAAATTGAATTTGCTGATGTCATCATCGTCAATAAGCAGGATTTGGTGAGTGACGCGGAATTGCGTCGCCTGGCCGCGCTATTGGCCACCTTCAACCCCAATGCGGAAATCATCGGCTGTACCAAGGGGGCGGTGCCACTTCGACATATCCTGCATACCGGGCGCTTTGATTTCGATGCGGCGCGCCGTTCCGCTGGTTGGATCAAGGCGCTTTCTGGTGAGCATTTGCCGGAAAGCGTTGAATTCGGCATCACCAGCTTTGTCTGGCGCGCGCGCCGCCCGGTGCATCCGGAACGCTTCAAGCGCTTCATTGAAGGTGATCTTCCGGGCGTGGTGCGTGCCAAGGGGTTTTTCTGGCTGGCGACGCGCATGCCCTGGGCGGGTGAATGGCAATTGGCCGGCGCCATTGGCCGCCATGAAGCGGCGGGGTTCTGGTGGGCGGCGCAGCCTGCCTCTCGTTGGCCGGATGATCCCGCCTGGCGCGCTACGATCGAGGCGAATTGGCAGGAACCCCATGGCGACCGTCGCCAGGAAATCGTCTTCATCGGCATCGGCATGGATCAGGCTGGGCTGCGCGCGGCATTGCAAAAAACGCTTTTGACCGATGAGGAATGGCGCGCCGGGCCACGCGCCTGGGGACGCCTGCCTGACCCATTCCCGGCCTGGCGTGAAGGCTGAAACCGCTGACGGGTTACGACGAAGGCGTAAAGCCTAACGCCCCAACCCGTCCCAGAATTCCTTGACCTTGGCGAAGAAGCCTTCGCTTTCCGGGCTGGTGCGGCCGCCCTTCTCTGCCTCGGCTTCAAATTGTTCCAGCAATTCGCGCTGCTTTGGCGAAAGATTCTGCGGCGTTTCGACCATGACCTGCACATACATATCGCCGCGCGCGGCTGACCGCAGCACGGAAAAACCCTTGCCGCGCAGGCGGAATTGATCGCCGGTTTGCGTGCCGGCAGGGATCGTCACTTTCGAACGCCCGCCATCAATGCTCGGCACTTCCACATGCCCGCCAAGCGCGGCCTGCGTCATCCGCAGCGGCACGCGCACCAGAATATTCGCGCCATCGCGCTGGAAAATCGGATGCGGCCGGACCGCGATATCCACATACAAATCGCCCGCCGGTGCGCCGCGCTGCCCGGCCTCACCCTCACCACTCAGGCGAATGCGCGTGCCATCATCAACACCGGCAGGGACCGAGACATTCAGGCTGCGTTCGCGCTGCACGCGCCCCGCGCCACGGCAGATCTTGCACGGGTTCTTGATGGTGCGGCCCTGGCCGCCGCAGGTGGGGCAGGTGCGCTCCACCAGGAAAAACCCTTGCTGCGCCCGAACCTTGCCGCTGCCCTGACAGGTGCCGCAATTCTGCACGCCAGAAGCAGCGCCGCCTTCGGCGCCAACACCCTTGCAGGCTTCGCAGGAAACGCTTGTCGCGAAGCGAATGGTCTTTTTCGCGCCGGCAAAGGCTTCCTCCAGGGAAACCTCCACCTGCGTGCGTAAATCTGCACCACGCCCGGAAGCTGCGCGCTGCCCGCGCCCGCCGCCGCCGAAGCGGCCGAACATTTCCTCAAAAATATCCTCAAAGCCGCCGCCACCAAAGGGACCGCCGCCGCCAAAGCCGCCACCGCCACCAGGCCCGCCCTGTTCAAAGGCGGCATGGCCAAAGCGGTCATAGGCCGCGCGCTTTTCGGAATCCTTCAGGACATCATAAGCCTCATTCAATTCCTTGAACTTGGCTTCCGCTTCCGCGTCACCCTGATTGCGATCAGGGTGCCATTTCATCGCGAGTTTGCGATAGGATTTCTTGAGGTCATCCTCGCCCGCATCGCGCGCGACGCCGAGAACCTCGTAATAATCGCGTTTTGCCATGATCGGGCTACCGTTTCCGACACAAGTCATCCCCTGGCGCCGTGGGGCACCAGGGGAAGGCTTTGGTCAAAGGCGCCATCACCCGGAAGGGATCAGGAAGGCTTCTTCTTGTTCGGGTCCACTTCCTCGAACTCGGCATCCACCACCTTGTCCTTGGAAGCGCCACCCGCGCCGCCACCGGCCGCCGGTTCTTCGGGCTTCGGCGCGGCCTGCTCGGCCTTATAGAGCGCCTCACCCATTTTCATCGCGGCCTGGGAAAGCTTTTCAGAAGCCTCACGGATCGCATCGGCATCCTGGCCTTCCATGGCGGTGCGGGCAGCGGCGAGCGCCGATTCCACTTCCAGCTTTTCAGCCGGCGGCACCTTCTCGCCGCTTTCCTTCAGCGTCTTGTCAGTGGAATGCACCAGCGCATCAAGCTGGTTGCGCGCTTCCACCGCTTCGCGCCGCTTGCGGTCCGCTTCCGCATTGGCTTCGGCGTCCTTCACCATGCGTTCGATATCGGCGTCCGAAAGGCCCGACTTCGCCTGGATGCGGATTTGCTGTTCCTTGCCGGTTGCCTTGTCCTTCGCGCTGACGCTGACAATGCCGTTCGCGTCAATATCGAAGGTCACTTCCACCTGCGGCACGCCACGCGGCGCGGGGGGAATGCCGGTCAGATCAAAGGTGCCAAGCTGCTTGTTATCGGCAGCCATTTCACGTTCGCCCTGATAGACCTTGATGGTGACCGCGGTTTGATT
>JADCES010000024.1 GCA_020250005.1 Roseomonas sp. | reverse complement strand
GAAGCCTTGGGGATTGAAGTCCATCGCGGCGTGGGTGGCACCGGGGTGGTTGGCGTGCTCCGCAATGGTTCCGGCAATCGCGCCATTGGGCTACGCGCCGATATGGATGCGCTGCCGATGGATGAACTGACGGACCTGCCCTTTCGCAGCACGGTAAAGGGCGCGATGCATGCCTGCGGGCATGATGGGCACACCACCATGCTGCTGGGCGCCGCCAAATACCTGGCGGAGACCCGCAATTTTGATGGCATTGTCCATTTCATCTTCCAGCCAGGCGAAGAAGGCTGCGGCGGCGCGCTCGCCATGCTGGAAGACGGGCTGTTTGAGCGTTTCCCCTGCGATGCCATTTACGGCATGCATAACCGCCCGAATTTCCCGCTTGGCGAATTTGCCATCCGTAGCGGCGCCTTCATGGCGGGCGGTGCTTTTTTCGACATCACCATCACCGGCAAGGGCGCCCATGGCGCGCGGCCGGAAGCTTCCGTTGATCCCGTACTGGCCGCCTGCCATGTCACGGCGGCGCTGCAATCCATTGTCTCACGCAATCTGTCGCCGCGCGATGTGGCGGTGATCAGTGTCACCAAGGTGGTCGGCGGCGAAGCCTATAACATCATCCCCGAAACCGCCGTGATTTCCGGCACGGCGCGCTTCTTTTCGCGCGAGGTCGGCAAGCAAATCGAAGAAGGGCTGCAGCGCGTGGCGGCAGGGGTCGCAGCCGGTTTTGGGGCCTCGGCCAGCCTGGATTACCGGCTGATCTTCGCCCCCACCATCAATGCGCCCGAACATACCGAAGCCCTGGCCGCCGCGGCGGCGGAATTGGTCGGCGAGGAAAAGGTAGCGCGCGACAAGCCGCCCGCCATGGCGTCTGAGGATTTTTCCTTCATGTTGGAACGCGTACCCGGCGCCTATATCAATTTCGGCATTGGCGATGGCGCGGAGGTGCATAACCCCCGCTATCAATTCAATGATGAGGCCATTCCCTATGGCGCGGCGCTTTATGCGCGCGTGGTGGAAAAGGGCTTGCCGGGGGCGTAGCCCCCCTCGAAATCGCCCGCCACAGCGCCTATATCTAGCCCGTCACTCCGGTGACTATGGCGATAAACACGGCTCGGAATAAGCGTTGCGGACCCGGGGGCGGTACCCGGCGCCTCCACCAATCACCCGCCTTATCAGCGGCAGATGGGGGCGAAACAGGCTCGACGCGCGTGGTAAAGGGGACGCTTTTGCCCGGCATTGTACCGCCGTTATCGGGCTAAACCTTAAGTGCGAACGATAACAGCCGCGAGGCTGCCGCACTCGCTGCCTAACAGGTAAGCGCGGCTCGGGGGGCGCCGGGCAACAGAAGCCCCCCACTCTTTCCTTTGTGCGCCAAGGGAGATAGAGACACCCCGCGATGAGCGAGAAATCCCCCCCGCCCGAAAGCCTGCTTCCCTATGAAGCCTGGTCCGAAGAAGCCATGCGCGAAGTCGCCTGGCGGGCCTTGGAACATGCCGCAAAGCACGGCCTGCCGGGGGAGCATCATTTCTACCTGAGCTACCGCACCGATCATCCGGGCGTTGCCATTCCAGGGCACCTCAAGGCGAAATACCCGCATGAAATCACCATCGTCCTGCAACACCAATTCGATGGGCTGTTTGTGGACCGCGTGGCGGAGCGCTTTGGTGTGACGCTGCGTTTCGGCGGCGTGCCGGCGAAGCTGGTGATCCCCTTTGGTGCACTGACCATGTTCCATGACCCGCATGTGCGCTTTGGTTTGCGCTTCACGCCAAGCGGGTTGGAGGACGAAAAAGCTGACCTGCCCGCCGCCCCTGAGGCGCCCGCCGCGCCACCCGCCCCGGCCCCCGCAGCGCCGGGCGAGGTGGTAAGCCTGGATGCCTTCCGCCGCCGCCCCAACAAGGACGGCGGTTAAGGTTGAATGGTTATCCGCCCGGTATTCTGACGGGCGAAAAAGGCCGGGCGATACATATCCCGCACCTCGGCGCCGGGTAGTTCAAAACTCCCGGCAGTGACGGCGCGCAACCGCACCGCAATGCGCGCGACACGGTTTTCCCCATCCAGCGTCACCGCCGCGATGAAGCGATCATCCAAGGCCGGCTGGCTATCAATGGCGGTAAGCTGGCCAAGCCAGGGCAGGCCAGAAACCTCACCAGCGCCAAAGCGGCCAGTGATTTCCCAGCCCGCAGGCAGGCCCTGTTGCAGCATGAGTTGGAATTTTTCCTCATTCTCCGCGCGCGCTTCCAATAGCAGAATGAAGCCATCCCCGGCGCGAAGCGTATCAAGATTCAAGGCGCTGCCATCCAGCGCATGGAAATGCCGCCGGATCGTCAGCCCCTGCCGCGCGGCGGGCAGAGCTTCACGCGGAATGCCTTTGGTCGCCACCATCTGCCAGACGGTGGTGCTGCCAAGGTTGCGCAGCCGCGCCGGGCCGGCAAGTGGCGCCACAATCACCGGCGCGGCGGGCAGCGCCACGCCATCCAGGCTGGCTTCGATTGGGCGCATGCCCTGGCCGAGCCGCGCGGCGGCAAGCACTGCCCAGGCCTGTTCCTGTGTGCTGGTGGTCTCTGGCGTGAAGTTCTGCCCAGGCAACACCGCCATCAGCGCCGCCAGCCGATCCGCGAGCAAACCACTTTCCTTGAGTAGGCTTGCCACCGCCAGCGCGTCACGCTGCGCCGTGCCGTAATCAAAACTCCACCATCGCCGACCAAGGTTTGAAAGCGCAGCGTTGAAAGCCTGTTCCGCCCGCACCCGATCCCCGCCGCGCGCAAACACCGCGCCCAATTGCGCGAGCGAAAGCGGTGTGGGCATATCGCCAGCGTTTTCCATCAACCGCCGCGCCGCACCCAAGCGCACGCGCCCCGCCATGGCGAGCGCATGCAGCCGATAGGCTTGCGCCGCGCGTTCTTCCGGCGTCGCTTCCCCGGTGTCGCCCACCGCATCATCCAAAAAGCGCAGCGCATCATTCAAGGCGGCTTCCGGCAGCGTGGCGCCAGCGCTGCGCGCGCGGAGCAGCGCTTCCACTGCGAAAGGTGTCAGCCATAATTCCGCTTCCGCATTGGCAGACCAAAGGCCGAAAGCGCCATCAAAACGCTGCCGATCCAAAATGGCTTGCACGGCCGCTTGCAGCCGGGCTGCCTGATCGCCACCGGCTGGCGCAAACAGCCCTGCACTCAACGCAATGGCGCGCGCGGCGCTTTGTTCCAAACACGCAAGCGGAAAGGCTTCCACCGCACGCAAGGCTGCTGCCGCGTCATAGCGCACCACAGCACCAAGGCTGAGTTCCGCCCGCGCCGTGCCAGGAATGAAGCGATCAAAGGCGGGGGTAATTTCTCGCTCCGCCCCTCCGGCCAATTCGGCCGATTGCACATCAGTCAGCAACGGCCGCGCAGGGCGAATGGTGATGCGGCTTTCGCGTGTGACGCTGAAGCCCTCAGGCCCGCTGAGGCGCAGGCGCAGCACGCCCTCTCCACCCGCAACAGCACGCAGGCCAGTCGCAGGTACGGCGCGTTCACCGGTGGCAAGCTGTGCGGCCAAGCGCGTTGGCCCTTCAATCGCAATCGCGCCTTCGGTGCTGAGTTCGGCGACGATCTCACCTGCCGGCAATTCGATATTGTGCATCAGCACTGGCAGGCGCGCGGTATCTCCGGGGGCGAGGAAGCGCGGCAAGGCGGCTTCCACCACCGCCTGATCACGCACAATCATGGCGCGGCTGGCGGCACCAATGCGGCTACCTTCCCAGGCAACCGCCATCAGGCGCAATTCGCCCGCGAAATCCGGAACATCAAGCGCAATCACCGCCGTGCCATCCGCATCCACGCGCACGGGACCGGAGAATAGAGACACCAATCTTTGCGGCGGCTGAATACCCATCCCCGCCAGGCCGCCATCACCGCCTTGCCGCAATAAGGCAAGCGCACCTTCCACCGGCGCCAATAACCGACCGTAATCATCGCGGATATCCACACCCAGCGCGCGCTTGCCCAGGAAATGCGCCACCGGATCGGGCGAGGCAAAGCCGGTCAGGCGCAAAATCCCCTCATCCACCGCGGCGAGTGTCACCATCGCCTCACCCCGCGCCTCAGCAATGCGGATCGGAATTTCCACGCGCTGGCGTGGGCGGATGCGTTCGGGTGCGTTGATACTCACCTCAAGCCGGCGCGGTGCGGGATCAAGCCCGATCCAGGCAAGGCCGAGCGCGCGGCCAGGGCGGCCTTCACGCGCCTCACCAGGGCGATAGGCGGTGATGGTGATATAGGCGCCCGGCCCCCAGGCGGCATCCACCGGTACTTCGATATCCGTGCCTGATTCACTCAGCGTGATTTCGCGGAGCGACACCAACCGATCCGTGAGTACCGCAACCGTCGCGGGCCCCGCAAAGGGTGGCGTGATGCGCAGCCGAGCCACTTCGCCGGGCGCGAAATTGCGTCGCTCAGCAGCAACATCAATCCGGTCTGGAATTTCCGCACTTTCCACACCCGCCCAGCCAGCACGAAAGCGATAGGATGCCATGCCAAGCCCATCCGCATCGGCGATTTCCAGCCGATAACGGCCAAAGGGCAGGCTGCGCGCGAAGCGTGTGGGCGCGGCGGGGTTGATGGTGAGTTCCGCCGCATCCACCGGTTCATCGCGCCAGACGGTTTCAAACCGCGCGATGGAATCGCGCATCACCAACCGCCAATCCGGCCTTTCGCGCAGCAGGCGCAGCCTAAGCCGCGCCGGTGCCGCGCTGCCATCGGGTGCGACGGCGGCGATATCAAACGCCGCTTCGGCACCGGCATCTATCGCATCGCCCTGAAAGGCCGGGCGCAGCACGGGAAACAGGCCCGCAGCACGCACCGGCACGGCAATGCGTGCGCGGCTTTCGCGCCCGCCGGGTTCGGCAATCGCCAGCGTGACATTCGCCTTGATGGGCAGCGTTGTGTCTGGTGCGCGCGGCAGCGTTAATGCAACAACACCGCGCCCTTCACGATCAAGTGGTGCAATTTCCTGCGTGATGAGATCAGGCGCGAAGCTTTCATCCTGCAAACCGAAACGCCAGCCGCGCCAGGCTTCAAAAGGTTCAGCGTCCGGCAGCAGGCGAATCTCGGCATTGCCCGCAAGCCCCGCGCCCGGCGCGCCATAAAGAAAGCGCGCGCTGATCGGCAGGTTGAGCGCTGTACTGCCCGGCACCAAAGGCCCCGGCGCTGGCCCGGCGGTGACCTCCAACCCCTCAGGCACAAAGGCATCCACGCGGAATTGCGCGCGCCCAATGGGCGGCAGGGCGGGATCGGCGATGGCTTCAATATTCCATTGACCATAAACCGCGCCATCGGAAAGCCTGAGCGGCCAGGAAATCGCACCCCCCATCAGGCGCGGTGGTGTGACTTCTGCTGCGATCTGCCCATTGGGCCGCCGCAGCCTGAGCCTGACCGGCAAATCCTGCGGATTGCCAGCGGCATCGCGCAAAAGCCCCGTCAGATTGACGGTCTCGCCTGGGCGATAAATGCCCCGATCAAGCCAGAGGAAGGCATCAAGCGGACCAGGATGCGCGCGGCCCGAAGCACCGCGATCCGAAAGATCAAAACTCGCCGCTTCAAGATTGAGCGCGGCAAGATCATCCGGCGCTTCGGCATGAATGGCGAAGGGCGCCAAGGGCCCCTGCCCGCGCAAAAGCGCCACCGGAAAACGAACGAGCCCTGCTGCATCCGTGCGCGCTTCCGCCAGCACATCATTATTGCGCGCCATCAGCGCCACGCGCAGGCCAGACTTCACCTGCCCCGATTGAAAGCTGCGCGCTTGCACCGCCAGCCCATCCGCGCCGCGCCAGGCGGTCAGCCCGATATCGGTGACGAAAAACGGAAAGGCGGCGGCGGTGGCCTCGCCTCGGCGCGTTTCCGCCTGCCGCGCCGTGATCAAATAAAGCCCCGGCGCGGCATCACGCAGCAGATCAGCAAGCGGCAGCGCATGGCGCGTGAGGCGATTGGGCGCGCCGCCCTGCAATTCTGCACTACCCTCCCACAGCACGCGCCCGCCTTGTTCGCCGATATATTGCGCCATCCATTGATCCAAAGCCTCACCGGGGCGCCAGCGCTCGCGGAGCGACAATAGATTGCGCTCAGAAAGCCGCACCAGGCGAAGCTGTAATTTTTCGATATTCACGGTAGCAACGCCAAGGCGCGGCGCCTGGCCGCGCGGCAGGATGAAGGCACGGCTTTCGAACACAATGCGCGCACTGCGATCCGGCATGGCGATGGCAAGCGGCGTATCGGCGCGCAGATTGCCGCCTTCACCTGGCAGTCCAGCGCGCAGGATCAGACGCGTCGTTTGGCCCCAGGGCAGGCCGCCCACGCAAAGCTGATCGCCCTCGCGTTCGACCGTCAGATTGGGCACGGGCGGATCGCTGCGCACCCAATCCTGCGCGCGCCAATCAGCGCGCCGCGCGGGCGGGATAGTGAAGGTGATGCAAGCGCGCGCCGGTTCGGCATCCGGTTCCGGGTTGACGCGCCGCACCAGCATACCGGCGGCGCGGCGGGCAGTATCAAGCGCTGCCTTATGGCGCGCATCATTGGGCAGGCGTTCCAGCACCGCTTCCAAAGCTTCCACCTGTTGCGCGAGGCGATCCTGCCGGCGCAGTGCTTCGGCAATCAGCAAAAGGGACGGAACCTCGGGCTCGCCACCCGGGGCGAATTGAAAGGCACGCCAGGCGGCTTGTAGGGCGCGGTTGTTTTCGGGTGGCGTGCGTGCAAGCTGCGCTTCGGCCAGCGCCAGCCAATGATCGGAATTGCTATTGCCAAGGCCAATGCGTTCTTCCCAGGCGCTGGCCGCGGCGGCGAAATCGCGCCGTGCGGTGGCATCCTGCGCGCGGCGTTCCGCAGCCGCGCGTTGCTGCGGCGTGCCGCCGGCGGGAAAGCGGCGTTGCAGGCTTTGCTGATAGGCGCCGGATTCCTGCGACAGGCCCGGCAAATCAAAGCCCTGCGCCCCTGCATGCATAGGGGCAAGGGCCAAGAGCAGTATCAGCAAAAGGCGCGGCAGCGTCATCTTGGGGTTCCTCGCCAAAGGCATGGCAGCTTATCGCATGTTACGCGGGCGAATGCATCACGGGGCTTTATGCCCCGAAACCTCCGCCCCCGCATCCCGGCTGAGCGCGGCAAGCATGGGGATGGACAGAAGCGTGACCACGGCCGCCACCAGAAAACCAGTCGAGAAATCCGCCAGCGCAAGCTCTGCCCGGCCCGCGATCAGGCGTGATGCTTCCAACGTTGCGGTCGCCAGCACCACACCAAGCGCGGGCGATAATTGCTGCAAGGTGCTGTAAAAACTGGTCCCGGCAGAGAGCTTTTCTGGCGGCACATCAGCAAATACCAGCGTATTGAGTGACGTGAATTGCAGGCTGCGGAACAGGCCGCCGCAAGCGAGCAGCAGGAATATCGCCGCCGCCGGCCAGGCGGGGTTTGGGAACGCAAGCAACGCAATCCCGGCTGACGCCAAGACACCATTGATCAGCAGCGCATTGCGAAAGCCAAAACGTTTAAGCAGTGGGCGCACCAATGGCTTCATGGTGAAGGCGCCAAGCGCGGTCGCGAAGGAGATCAGCCCGCTTTCGGAAGCCGACATGCCAAAGCCGATTTGCAGCATGACCGGCACCAGAAAGGGCACCGCGCCAGCACCCACGCGAAACAGGCTGCCGAAAAGTGCTGGCTGGCGAAAGGTAGGGATTTTGAGCAGCGCGATATCAATCGCCGGCCGCGGCGCGCGGCGGCAATGGAAATAAGCTGCAAGGCCAATCAGCAAGCCTGCCGCTAACGCAATTCCAGGCCAGGGCTCCGCCACCACGTGCCGCCCGATGGTTTCAAGCCCGAACATGCCAAGCGCCAAGGCAAGCCCCACCAGCGCCAAACCCAGCACATCCGGCCGGCCTGGATTGGTTGGCGGAATCGCCGGAATTTTCCACGCTACGAGCAAAAACCCGATCAACCCAATCGGCACATTGATCCAGAATACCGCGCGCCAGCCGAAAAGATCAGTGAGGATTCCCCCAAGTGGCGGGCCAGTGACCGGTCCAAGTAGCGCCGGCATCGTCAACCAGGCCATGGCGGAAAGCAGTTCTTCCTTGCGCACGCCACGCAGCAGCAATAGCCGCCCGACCGGGAACATCATCGCGCCCCCCGCACCTTGCAGGATGCGAAAGGCAATCAGGTCTTCCAAGCCGCGCGCCTGGCCGGAAAGCGCAGAGGCCGCAACAAAAACCACAATCGCCAGCATGAAAACGCGCTTGGCGCCGAAGCGATCCGCAATCCACCCTGAAAACGGAATAAAGACCGTGAGTGCGACAAGATAGGATGTGATGGCCGCCCCAAGCCGCGCCGGATCTTCGCCCATATCGCGCGCCATGCTGGGCAACGCGGTGGCGACCACGGCGCTATCCAGGTTTTGCATGAGCAGCGCAGAGGCGACAATCAACGCAATGACGCGATGATTGGCATGGGCTGCGGGGTGTTCCATCACGCGCGGCTTTTAGGGGCGCAGGATCACGCGGCCGGCACTTCGCCTCGCTGAAACCTCATCCATCGCTTCACGAAATTGTTCCAAGGGATAGGCTGCGTGGATTTCGGGCTTCAGCGCGCCTTGCTGCCACCAAACCATCAATTGATCCCATAGCGCACGCGCGGCAGGCGCGTGGTCTCGGCGCCCATCGCCCGGGGACCAGCCGACATAAGTGCCCCAATTCACGCCAATCACGCCGATATTCTTGAGCAGCAGGATATTGGTTTGCAGCGTTGGAATGCCGCCACCGGCGAAGCCAACCACGACAAGATTGCCTCCATCCGCCAGGCAGCGCAGGCTTTCATCAAAGGCAGGGCCGCCAATGGTATCCACCAGGCAATCCACGCCTCGTCCGCCTGTGGCTGCGCGTACCGCATCGCGAAAGGGTGCCGCACTATCCAGCACCACATCCGCACCGCGGGCGCGCAGCATTGCGTGCTTCGCCACGCCCGCACGCGCAATCACCTTGGCGCCGCAGGCCTTGGCGATTTCAACAGCGGCCAAACCCACACCGCCCGCCGCGCCATGCACCAGCACCCAATCGCCTG
>JADCES010000239.1 GCA_020250005.1 Roseomonas sp. | reverse complement strand
TGGCCTTCGCGCCGGGGGTTTGGGCGCTGTGGTTGCTCGCGATCCTGTCAGGCGTTGGCAATAGCGTGATCCATCCGGCGGATTACGCCATCCTGGCTGGCAGCATCCGGCAGGACCGCATGGGCCGCGCCTTTGCCATGCACACCTTCACCGGCAATCTGGGCTTTGCTTTGGCGCCGCCCATCGTCGCCTTTTTGCTGCTGGTGATGGGCTGGCGGGAAGCGCTTTTGCTGCTGGGCCTGCTCGGCCTGCCGGTGGTGGGCGCCATTCTGCTGCAAAGCCGCATCCTGAAGGACCAAGCCAAGCCCAAAACCGCCGAGGAAGCGGGGCAGAGCGGGCGCGAATTGCTGCTTTCCCGCCCCATGCTGCTGTTTTTCGCCTTTTTCCTGCTCTCGGCCGCGGCCGGGTCGGGCATTCAGGCCTTTGTCATCACGGTGCTCGGCAAGCTTTGGGCGACGCCCATTGCGACGGCTTCGATGGTGCTGACCGGCTATATGGCCGGCGCCACCGGCGGCACGCTGATCGGCGGCTGGTTTGTGGACCGCGCCAAGGGCGGCGGGATTATGGCCTTCATGACCATCCTGACGCTTTTCGCCATGGCGATGTTTCTGGTGCTGGGGCTGGTCGCCATGCCGGAAATTGCCCTGCCAGGGATTGGGCTGCTGGCTGGCCTCGCCATGGGGGCATCGCGCACCCCGCGCGATGTCATGCTGAAGGATGCCTGCCCACCGGGGCAGATCGGCAAGGTGTTTGGCTTTGTCTCCTCTGGCCTGCCGCTTGGCGGCGCCATCACGCCGGTGCCGCTCGGGTTTCTGATTGATATGGGCTACCCGATCCTGGTGCTGCCGGTGGTGGCGGGGCTGCTGGGCTTGTCCTTGCTGTGCGCCGGCGGGGCGCGGGCCAGCAGCAAGGCCACCAAAACCCGCGCCGTTGCGGCGGAATAACCCGAAATGAGCGCCTTTGATGAAGGGGTGGCCTTTTCCGCCTGGATAGCGGTTGCGGTCGTTGCGGCTTCAGGGGCGCTCAGCGCATCACGCAAGCAGCTTGATCCCGTGGGCTTCATCCTGATTGCCTGTGTCACCGCCTTTGGCGGCGGCACCGTGCGAGACTTGATCCTGGGCGCGCCGGTCTTTTGGCTGAAGGCGCCGGGGATGGTGCTGCTGGCGGCCGGTGTTGCCTTGCTGGTGTTTTTCACCGCGCATCTGGTGGAACGCCGCTTCCTGGCCTTGCTTTGGGCAGACGCGGTGGGGCTTGGCATTTTCGCCGTACTCGGCGCCGAATCAGCCTTGCGTTGGGGCGCGGACCCCTGGGTTGCGATCCTGATGGGCACCATCACCGCAACCGCCGGCGGCATTTTGCGCGATGTCATCTGCGCGGAATTGCCGCTGATCCTGCGGCGAGAAATCTATGCCACCGCGGCGGCTTTCGGCGCCGCAATTTTCGTGGCACTGATCCTTGCCGGGCTGCCGCGCGATATCGCGCTGCCCATAGGCGTGCTTGCCGGTTTCGCGCTGCGTGGTGCGGCCATTCTGCGCGGCTGGTCCATGCCCACCTATAAGGCGCGCCCCGGTCGCGATTACCCGGACGAACGATAAAACATGTCGCCTTACGCCATCGCGGTTCTATTCACCCTGGCGAGCACGGCCCTTTACGCCCTTGGTTATGCGCTGGCGAAGGTTTTGGCCGAAACCCTGCACCCGTTTGAAATCACCTTCTTGCGCTCGGCCCTGGTGCTCGCTTCCGTCATGGCGCTCACCATGGTGAAGCCTGCACCACTCACGACCATCACGCGCATCGCCTTTCCGGCGCGCCCCTGGGCGCAGCGCATGACGGGGGCGATGCTGATCTTTTCAACAACGCTTGGCGTGATCGGCTATTGGCTGGTGCCGATTACGGAAGCGGCTGCCCTTGGCTTCACCGCACCTGTCATCCTTGCCGCACTTGGGGCGGTTTGGCTCAAGGAAGAAGTGACCGCGCGGCGCTGGATTGCCGTGCTGCTGGGCTTTGCCGGCATGCTGGTGGTGGTGCGCCCGGGCGGCGAGCTTTTCACCTGGTATGCCGCAATCCCCATCGCCTCCGCGCTTTCTTACGCCACCTATCAGGTCATGGCGCGGCGCATTCGCGATGTGGCGAGTGCCGAGGACATTACCACCCAAGGCGCGCTGATGGGTGTTGTGCTGCTGGCGCCGGCGATGCTGGTGCTGTGGCAGAACCCCGATCTGCTGACCTGGGTTCTGGTCGTGATCTATACCCTGTTGCAGACGGCCGCCTTGCTTTTCTTGGCTGGCGCGGTGCGGCGGGCAGAGGTCTCGGCCCTCGCCCCCTGGCAATATGCGCGCATTGCCTTCGCCCTTGCCCTGGATGCGCTGATGTTTGACCGCTGGCCAGGGCTTTGGGCACTGGCGGGATGTTTGCTGATTGCGGCAGGTGGCTTGGTGCTCGCTTGGCCGGCACGCAAACAGGCCGCGCGCCCTTGAGTTTTCGCGCCGCGCCAATCGCCAAGGCGTCAGGAAGTTCCCCCGCTTAGCTTCCAAGGCCGTTCAGGCCATAAAACGCCAGGATCAGCAGCATCAGCGCAATGCCGGCCACGGGCCAGGGGCGCGTTGCGTCTTCCAAGCGCACAACTGCGCGCGCCGCAGCATCTCGCCATGGGGAGCCGCGCTCAGCAAACACCAAGACATCACCTGCCGGCACTTCCGGTACGCGCTGAAAAATGCGGTTCCAAAACAGCGCGAATACCGCCCCGGCCAAGACCGGCGCGATGGTCGTGATGCTCCATAAACCCTCAGGCGCCTTGCCGGTCGCGATAGCATAAAGCGCCCAGGGCAGCAGCAGCGCCGCCAGCGCCAAAACCAACCACGGCCCGCCAAGGCCCCAATGGAGCCTCTCAGCCGGTGCCTCCTCCATCACCGCGCGCAGCCTTTGCACAAAATGCAGCATCAGCGCGGTTGATCCGAAGCCGGAAAGCATCGCCGCCGCGGCAGCAAGCCCCTCGCCAAGTTCCGGCTTTACCGCTGCCTTGGCGAGCGCCCCGCCGGTGGGCGGCAGCCCGCCAAAGCCAAGCGCCAGCAGGAATGCCAAAGGCAGCACCAAAGCCCGCCCTGCCGGCCCTATTGCCAGCGCCAGACCAACGCCAAGGAACAGCGCGCCCTTCGCCAGCATGTGATGCAGCGCATAAAACGCAGCATGGATTGGTGTTTCCGCCAGCCCAAGCGTCAGCCCCATGCCGAGCGTTGCCGCCACAACACCCATCTGACTCACGCTGGAATAGGCCAGGATGGTTTTCGGATTGCGCTGCGTGAGGCCCATGGCCACACCCCAATAGGCCGTCGCAAAACCCAGCGCTGCCAGCAGCGCGCCCTCGGCCAAAGGCACCGCGTCAAAGGGTAGAAAGCGGATCAACCCGATCACACCCGCCTTGATGATGGCACCACTCAGCACTGCGGAACCGGGCGCCGGCGCGGCCGGATGCGCGATGGGCAGCCAGACATGCAAGGGCATCAGCCCCATTTTGATCCCAAAGCCCAGGATCAGCAGCAGCGCAATCACCGGACCGCCCGGCGTGGTGCGCAGCACGGGCGCCACATCGGCAATCGCCACACTTTCAATCCCGGCGCGGCCATGCAGCAGCGCGAAGGCGAGCAGCAAGGCAATCTCACCCAGCACTGCCAGCAGCAAATAAAGCCCGCCCGCGCGCCGCGCCTTTGGCGTGCCATCATGCGCCACGAGGCCAAAGGCCGCCAGGCTCACCACCGCAAAAGCCAGATAGAAGCTGAGCAGATCTCCCGCGATAAAAACACCGAGGCAGCCCGCAAGCGTCAGCAGCCACCAGGCGGCGAAGCGCTTCGCCCTGGGCCCTGTGCCCATCTGCGCGCGGGCGAAGACGCCGGCGGCACTCCATAGCAGCGCCGCACCACCAAGCAGCAGCGCGCCTGGCGCATCCAGCAGCAAGGTGATTTTGATGCCACCTGGATAGAGCACGAGCGAAGAACCCATCGCCAAGGGCGCGATCAGCAGCGCGGGCAGCGGCGCCAGCCAAAGCGCGCCCATCACGCGCCCGCGCGTGATGGGCCAGACAAGCGCCAGCAGCATCAGCACGGGCAGCAGCGGCACAAGCGGCAGGAGCAAATTCATGGCGCCATCACCGGCTGACCAATCTGCGCCATGCCCAGCATGGAAAGCGGCAGCAGCCCCAGCACCATGGACAGCAATGCCAATACCAGCACTGCACCTTCCTGCATGCGCGGTACGGGGCGCGGTGTTGCTCCCTCTGGTGCTGGCGCCAGGGCGGCAGCGACAAGCCGATAGACATAACCGCCGGTCAGCAACCCGCCCGCCAGAATCACCAGCGACCACCACCATTGCCCGGTATCCACCGAAGCGCGCAGCAACATCCATTTTGCGGTGAAGCCGCCACTTGGCGGCACGCCCATCAGCGAAAGCCCGCCAATGCCAATGGCCAGCACCGAGAGAGGCGTGGCGCGCGCCGCGCCGCAAAGCCCGGCAACCCGATCCTCACCGATCGACTGCACAATCAAACCGGCCGCCAAAAACATCGCAGCCTTGGCAAGCGCGTGGGAGGTCGCCTGCAACATCCCCCCCATCCAGGCGCGCGTCGCCGCATCAGGATCGCCCGCCATCAACAGCGGAAACATCAGGAACAGATAACCGATTTGCGCGACAGTCGAATAAGCAATCAGCGCCTTCAGCCTTTCCTGCCGGAGCGCCACGACACTGCCGACCAGGATCGCCGCCGCGCCCAGTGTGGCCAGCAATTCCGCCCCCGCCACGGGCGGGCCGGGCAGCACCCAGAACCAAAGCCGCACCAGCAAAACAAAGGCGCCCTTGACCACAAGCCCGGACAGCAAGG
>JADCES010000238.1 GCA_020250005.1 Roseomonas sp. | reverse complement strand
GATTACGGATGTCCGCTTCCTGGCTTTGGGTGGCATTGATATGCCGGCAGAATCGGGTGTGACAGGGCGGCTGTCCAAGCCGGACTATAATCCCGTGTCTCTCCAGGTCGGGCTTAAGCGCTTGTTCTGAACGAAGCCCGCTGAAGGTGGCGGTGTCGCGGCGGGGATTTCATACCGTGCACCGTCCCCGAATCGCGCCAGGACCTCGGCCTTCCGCCGCCGGCTGACTGGTACTTGGCGGCCATCGCTCAGCTCACAGCTGGCCGCTTCACCGCTTCGCCGGATGCTGCGCACATGCCGCGCGCTGACCCACCATGACCGATGGACGCGCATGCCGCCCGCCCCTTCGCCATCCTCAACATCCTGCAATGACCCAAGCACAAGCGCATTGCCGCGCGTGGTCCAAACGCGCAGGTATTGCAGCTCGGAAGAAACGGCGATCAGATCCCCGCCCAATTCGCGGGGCAAAGCGGCGCGCCATGCGGGCGGTTCCGGGCTGGCGCTCTCGGCTAGGCTTGGAAGGGGCAGGGGCGCCGGCATTGGCGCGGCGGCTTGCGGCACCGCGACCAAGGATGAGGTCTGGCTGTAAAGCCGTGGCCAGGAAATCAGCAGCCAGGCGGCGGTTACCGGGCCCACAATATCACTGAATTCCTGCAGCATGGCCGCCAGGCCGAAGCCAAGTGGCGCCACCAAATCATCATCATCATCAGTCGTGGCGGGGAAACCGAGCGCCTGCTGCATCAGGGTCTCACCGATCAGCCAGTAAACGGGCGCGAGCAGGAAGGAGCCGACCACACCACTGACCGCAACAAGCAGCCATGCAGGCCATCTGGCGAGTTTCGGCAGGCGCCCCATCAGGTGCAGCACCCGGTGCAGCACGGCGATGCCAATGCCGATCTGGAGCGCCCAGAACATCGCCAGCCAGGGCCCATCCGCGGCGAATCCGGGGTCTGGCCGCAACACCATGATAAGAGCCCAGAGCGCAAACCCTGTACCGCAGAGATAAAGCGCCATGGATCGGGGGGAAGCTAGCCCAGCGGGAAGCAGTGCGGCGGTCATAGGATTGTCGCGGTGGGGGCAGGGCGGGGGTGAATTGCGCAGCAGCCCTGAGGGGCCCGCCGATGGCAGGCGGGCCGCTGATCCGATCCCCTCAGAAGGATTGCTTCAAAATCCGTATTCACTGCCGCCGATTATCCGTGGATGACCTTGCGCATCACAAACGCCCTTTTCCGGATATGAGGACGGGTCGGCGCATTTGGAAGGGTTTCGTGCTTGGACATAAGCCATACCCACATAGCCTGACATAAGCCTTGAAAGGGTTGGACCCTGGCCCGGCAGCCATGATGGGGAAAGGGGCAGCTCAGCCGCCCTCACGCGCCGCCAATTGCGAAATCTGCCCGCGCATCGCGTCCAGCAGCGCCGCCACGCGCCCGCCATTGCGCTGAATAACGGCGGAGTATTCGCTCCGCGTGGTCAGCCGCAGGGATGTGCCTTCCGCAATCACATCCACCACCCGGGGTTGGCCATTGATCTCCGCCACCCGCCAATCAAGCGTAAAGGGTGCTGTATTGGGGCGCTCGACCAGGGTGCTCACCAGCGCATCTTCTTCCGTGCGCTGTTGCGAACGGCCGAGCGAGAATTTCACACCGCGATATTCGCCGAAGCGGGCAGAGAGGTTGCGGATGATGATCTCATCAAACAGCTTGAGGTAATCCTGCAATTCGGCGGGCGATGCCTGGCGTACATAGCGGCCCAGGATGAAGCGGCCGGTGCCTTCAATATCTATTGCCGTGCGCAGAATGCTGGCCACGCGGTCACGCCGTTGCGTCAGGGTAAGGCGCGGGTCATTGATGGCATTCACCAGATCCTGCCCAGCCTTATCAACGAAGGTGGTGGCACGGGTGATATCCATCTGTTGCGCAAGCGCCGGGGTGGCACCAAGCCCGGCAATCCCGGCAAGCAGAAGGCGGCGATGCAAAAGCCCTGGCATTATTGACGCTCCAAAACGCCCTGACCGAAGCCCACACCACCCGCCGGGGCCACCGGGCCGCCAGGGCCATCCTTGTTAAGGATTTCAAAATTGCGCCGCTGCCGATAGGCAGAACGCAGGGTTGAGTAAGGGTCAAGCGAGGTCTTGCGCACGATATCAAAGGGCTCAAGCAAGGCTTCCCGCGTATCAATCACGGTCATGCCGATGCGCGTGTAATTCCACACATCCAGGATCTGCCCCTGGCCGATCAGGGATTGCGGATTGGTGTAGATATCAATCGCAAAGCCCGTCAGGTCGCGCGCCGTGGTCGGTCCCAGCAGGGGCACGAACATGTAAAACCCCTCGCCCACGCCCCAAACCGCCAGGGTCTGGCCCATATCTTCGGAATGGCCAATGACATTGTGGCGACGGCCGACATCGACGATGCCGCCAACGCCAATGGTGGAATTCACGATGAAACGCCCGAGCGTTTCGCGCGCGCGGGTTACATTCCCTTGCAGCAAATCGCCGACCAGGATGGTTGGCGTACGCAGATTGCCGAGCACATTGCGGATGCCCGAACGCACGGGTTTGGGCAGCAAATCCCGATAGGCTTCCGCAATGGGCTGCAACACCGCCTTGTCGATCACTTCATTCACTTCGAACATGACGCGGTTGGTGGGTTCGAAGGGATCGTTGTTTTCCCTGAATTCCTGCAACGCTTCCGGGTCATCGGCGGGCGGGCGCGTGGCGCAGCCTGCCAGCATCAATAGGGCAAGCGCGGCAGCGCCGAGGAGGCGGGGGGAGGGAAAGGTCATTCGGGGTTTCTTAGCGCGAAAAGCCACAAGAAAGGAACCGCTTAACGTAAGTAATGCGCCCTTGCCAAGATGGCCGTGATGGGCAAAGGGGGCAGCGTTGCGGAAGGCCCAAGGCCTCACCATTTCGGGATATGTCATGAACAACCTCACCCCTGGCCCCTTGGCCCGTTGGCTGACCGGCCCGCGTTTCAACGCCCTTCCGGCCCCGGCCGCCCTCCCGGCGCCGCGGCTTTCCTTTGAATTCTTCCCGCCCAAGACGGATAAGTTGGAAGAACAGCTTTGGGCTTGCATTCGGCGGTTGGAGCCGCTTGGCCCGCGCTTTGTCTCGGTGACCTATGGGGCCGGCGGCAGCACGCAGGAACGCACCCATGCGACCGTGGCGCGCCTGGTGGCTGAAACCAGCCTGACCCCGGCGGCGCATCTGACCTGTGTCGGCGCAACGCGGGACGAAGTGGATGAGGTCGCGCGGCGCTATTGGGCCGCTGGCGTGCGCCATATTGTGGCCTTGCGGGGCGATCCGCCGGCGGGTGCTTCGGAATATGTGCCGCATCCGGGTGGGTATGCCCAGGCCGAGGATCTGGTGCGGGGCCTGAAGCGCATTGGCGATTTTGAGATCAGCGTGGGCGCCTATCCTGAGACCCATCCGGCGGCGCTTTCAGCCGATGCGGATTTGGACTTTCTGAAGCGCAAGATTGATGCGGGCGCGACGCGCGCCATTACGCAGTATTTCTTCGATGCCGAGGTTTTCCTGCGTTTCATTGATCGCTGCCATGCCAAGGGCATTACGGTGCCGATCGTGCCCGGTATTTTGCCGGTGTCGAATTTCCAGCAGGTGGTGAAATTCTCGGCCATGTGTGGCGCGTCGGTGCCCGCCTGGATGGGCCAATTGTTTGAGGGGTTGGAAGAAGATGTGGAGACGCGCCGCATGGTCGCTGCCGTGGTGGCGGCTGAGCAGGTGCGGCTATTGCAGGCCAATGGCGTGGATGAGTTCCATTTTTATACCCTGAACCGCCCTGATCTGACCTATGCCATCGCCCATATCCTTGGTGCCCGCCCTCGCCGGGATTGATTTCGTGTCGGCGGGGGGCGGGGGCAGAGCCCCCGCTTCTGCCCATGGTTTGTGTTGTAGGTTATAGTCGCTCCATGCAGACCCTTTTCTCACCCGCCCAATTGGCCGACCCGGATATTGCCGAAAGCAACCGCATCCTGCGGAGTTGTGTCCATTGCGGCATGTGCACCGCGACCTGCCCCACCTTTTTGTTGCGGGGCGATGAGTTGGATTCCCCGCGGGGCCGGATTTATCTGATCAAGGATATGTTGGAATCGGGCCGCCCGGCGAGTGAGTTGGAGGTGCGGCATATTGACCGTTGCCTGTCTTGCCTGTCCTGCATGACCACCTGCCCTTCCGGGGTGCATTACATGCATCTGGTGGATCATGCCCGTGCCTATATCGAAAAGACCTATCAGCGCCCGGCGGCGGAACGTTTCTTGCGGCGCTTGCTCTCCTTCATCTTGCCCTATCCGTTCCGCTTTCGTGTGGCCCTGTTGGGCGCCAGTCTGGCGCGGCCTTTTGCGCGCCTGGTGCCGGGCAAATCCCCCATGGCGGAAAGGCTGCGCGCAATGCTGCGGCTTGCACCCGCGCATGTGCCATCGCCTTCCGCGACTGAACGTCGGGGTGTTTTCCCGGCGCAGGGCGAAAGACGTGGCCGTGTTGGCTTGCTGACAGGCTGCGCGCAGCAGGTGCTTGCCCCTTCGATCAATGAGGCGACGATCCGGCTGCTGACGCGCATGGGCATTGAGGTGGTGGTGACCAAGGGCCAGGGCTGCTGCGGCGCGCTTGATCATCACATGGGCCATCACGATCCGGCGATGCGCTTGGCACGGGCGAATATCGCTGCCTGGTCAGCGGAGATTGAGGGTGAAGGGCTGGATGCGATTGTGGTGAATGCGTCCGGCTGCGGCACCACGCTCAAGGATTACGGCTTCATGTTCCGAGAGGAAGCGGCACCCTGGCGGGAGAAGGCGGAAAAGGTGGCAGGCTTGGCCGCTGATATTTCCGAGGTGCTGACGCGCTTTGGCTATGCGCCAAGCAGGCCACCGCCGGGGCTGACGGTTGCCTATCATGCCGCCTGTTCCTTGCAGCATGGCCAGAAGATCACGGCGGAACCGAAGGCGTTGCTGGCGAAGGCTGGCTTCACTGTGAAGGAACCGGCAGAGGGCCATATCTGCTGCGGTTCGGCCGGCACCTATAATCTGATGCAGCCCGAAATTGCCGGGCAGTTGAAGGTGCGCAAGCTTGGCAATCTGGAACGCACCGGGGCGGCAGTGATTGCGGCCGGGAATATCGGTTGCCTGACGCAATTGGGTGATGGCGCGATGCCGGCCATTCACACGGTGGAATTGCTCGATTGGATGGCGGGCGGGCCGGAGCCAGCAGGCATCGCCAAGGCACGCGAGCTGGCATGATGACGCGCCGCGCCGCCCTTCTGCTGGGCTTGGCGCTGCCGGGATGGGCGCTGGCGCAGGGCACACCGCGTGCGGCGGAGCTTGATCAGCTTTTCGCCGTGCTGCGCGACAGCCAGGATGCGGCGCAGCTTGCCTTGGCGGAAGCGCGGATCAGGCAATTATGGGTGGAAGCGGCATCCCCTGCGGCAAGGCTGTTGTTGCAGCGTGGCACCCGCAATCTGAATGCGCGCCTGCCCGAAGAAGCGATTGAGGATTTTGACGCGGCGGTAACGCTGGCCCCCAATGCGGCAAGTGCTTGGCATTTGCGCGCGGAAGCCTTGGCCGCGCTGGGGCAAGTACGCGAAGCCGCGCGGGATCTGGCTGAGGCGCTCAGGCTTGAACCCCGCCATTTCATCGCCTTGCAAAGCCTGTCGCGTTTGCAGGCCGAGGCCGGCGATGCGCCGGGCGCCTTGCGCAGCATGGAAGCCGCCTTGGCGCTTTATCCCGCGCTGCCGGGCGGGGCTGAGGCGCTCAGGCGTTTGCGACGCGCAGCGGAAGGTGAGGCGCTGTAAGACTCAGCCCTTCGGGCGGTGATCCTTGAAGGTTTCACGGAGCTTCGTCTTCAATATTTTCCCTGTCGCAGTATGGGGAATTTCATCCACCACCACCAGATCATCCGGTAGCCACCATTTCGCGACCTTATCGGCCAGAAAGGCATTCATGGCCGCCAGATCAGGCGCGGCGGCACCCGGCTTCATCACCAGGATCATGAGTGGGCGTTCATCCCATTTCGGATCATGCATGGCGACAACGGCCGCTTCCGCGACACCGGGATAACCGACCGCGGCGTTTTCAAGCGCGATGGAAGAAATCCACTCACCGCCGGATTTGATGACATCTTTTGATCGGTCGGTCACTTCCATGAAGCCATGGGTGTCAATGGTCGCGACATCGCCTGTGTCAAAAAAGCCATCGGCGTCCAGCACGGCTTCATCTTCCCGCCGGAAGTAATTGCGCGTGATGGCCGGGCCGCGCACCTTGAGGCGACCGAAAACCTCGCCATTCCAGGGCAATTCCTGCCCGGCATCATCGGTGATTTTCATCTCCACCGTGAAGGGCGGGCAGCCTTGCTTGGCTTGCAGTGCCAGTGCCGCTTCGGGATCAAGCCCGCTGATTTCGGGCTTGCGCTGATAGGTGGTGCCCACCGGCGACATTTCCGTCATGCCCCAGGCATGGATCACGCGCACGCCGTATTTTTCCTGATAGGTTTTCGTGATGGCGGCAGGGCAGGCGGAACCGCCAATCACCACGCGCTTCAGTGTATTGATGCGCGTGCCCGTCGCTTCCATGTGCTGGAGCAGCATCATCCAAACCGTGGGCACGGCGGCGGAGAAATTCACCTGCGTTTCCGTGATGATTTCATGCACCGAAGCGCCATCCAGCTTGGCGCCGGGCAGGATCAGCGTGGCGCCCGCCATGGGGGCGGAGATTGGCAAGGACCAGCCATTGGCATGGAACATCGGCACCACAGGCATGACGCGGTCCGCCACGCCAAGCCCCAGGCAATCTACCTGATTGGCCGCCAGCGCATGCAAGATATTGGACCGATGCGAATAGAGCACGCCCTTGGGATCGCCCGTGGTGCCCGATGTATAGCAAAGCCCGGCGGCGGTTCTTTCATCAAAGCTTGCCCAGGCGAAATCACCATCGGCTTCGGCCAGCCAATCCTCATAAGCCACGGCATTGCGCAGCCCCGTCTCAGGCAGATGCGCGCCATCGGTCAGGATGATGAAGCGTTCAATATGCTCAAGCTTCGGCGCCAATTGCTGGATCAAAGGAATGAAGGTCAGGTCCAGCATCAGCACGCGCGAACCTGCATGGTTCAGGATCCAGGCGATCTGATCCGGAAAAAGCCGCGGATTGACGGTGTGGTAAATGGCGCCGATGCCGGTGATGCCATACCAGGCTTCCACGTGCCGCCAGGTATTCCAGGCAAGGGTGGCGACCCGATCACCCAAGCTGATGCCATCGCGCTGCAAACGCTGGGCAACACGCAGCGCGCGCAGCCGCACATCACGGTAATTCGTGCGATGGAAAGGCCCTTCGATGGAACGGCTGATGATTTCCCGCCCCGGATGCTGGATGGCGGCGTGGTCCAGCACCTTATGCATCAGCAAGGGCCAATCCTGCATCAATCCCAACATGGCTTCCCCCCTGGTCCGGGCATGCTCCCCCCGGCTTGCAAGGAAACCCTACACGCAAAGCCCCAGGCTGTGGCAAGATGGCGGGCGAACCAGGAACAGGAGACCACGCCATGCCCCCAGTGCCCGATATCAGCCCCGAGGACACCTGGGCGGCTCTGGCCGCCGATAAGGATGCCGTGCTGATTGATGTGCGCACTGATGCGGAATGGAATTTCGTCGGCCTGCCGGATTTGGGGGCGCTTGGGAAACAGGTGGTGCTGATTCCCTGGCAAATGTATCCCTCCATGCAGGTGAATGGCGCCTTTGCCGAGGATTTGCAGGCGGCGGGGCTGACGCCGGGGCAGAAGCTTTACTTCATCTGCCGGTCTGGCGCGCGGTCGCAATCGGCGGGGCAGGCGGCGCAGGCGGCGGGCTTTGCGCATGCCTTCAATGTGGCGGATGGCTTTGAAGGACCGGTGGATGGCGCCGGGCATCGGGGGAGTGCGGCCGGGTGGAAGGCATCCGGCCTGCCCTGGCGGCAGCGCTGAGGCAGGGAAAGGCAGTTTATAGCGCGAAAAGGCTCATGATATCCTGAAGGCTGGTTGAGCCGGCCAGGATAACATCAGCCCCCGCGCCGCCGAAAACCGTGTCATCGCCACCCAGTAGCGTGTCATCGCCGGCGCCGGCATTCAGGCTATCGGCGCCGTCGCCACCATTCAGGACATCATTGGCGATCCAGTCTTCCCAGACGGAAAGCGTATCGGCACCCGCGCCCCCGGAAAGGCTGAAAGCACCACCGATCACTTCAAGCAGATCATCACCGGCATCACCGAACAGACGATCACCCCCACCCCAGGCGGAGATCGTGTCATTCCCATCGCCGCCTGAAGCCTGATTCTGGCCGCCCCTGGCTTCCAGCAGGTCATCACCGGCGCCGCCTGCGAGCGTGTCATCACCATCGTCACCAATCAGCCTGTCCGCGCCATCGCCGCCGAGCAAGGTTTTCGGAATCGGAGCGGGCGGCGCTTCAGGTGCGTCGAAAATGAGGTCAAACTGGCGATTGTGAATAGCATCGAGAACGAAGTCGCTCGCCTGATTTGCAAGAAGACTGTATTCTTCTATGTAGGTGTTGCG
>JADCES010000237.1 GCA_020250005.1 Roseomonas sp. | reverse complement strand
TAGGCCGTGAAGGTCGCCCCACCCGCCTTCGCCAGAACCTTGGTAATCGCCGCCGTCAGCGACGTCTTGCCATGGTCCACATGCCCGATCGTCCCGATGTTGCAATGCGGCTTGTTCCGCTCAAATTTCGCTTTGGCCATGGCCTTTTCCCGCTACCCTCATTGAACCGTTCACGAAACAACCCCGCACGCCCGCTGGAGCGGGTGACGGGAATCGAACCCGCACAACCAGCTTGGAAGGCTGGGGCTCTACCATTGAGCTACACCCGCGCCGAAGCGCTGTTCCCAACCCCCCTGCCCGTGCCTTGACGAACGCCAAGACTGACAAGGGCTGATATGGAGGGGGTTGGATTCGAACCAACGTAGGCGCAAGCCAACGGATTTACAGTCCGTCCCCTTTAGCCACTCGGGCACCCCTCCACAGCCGCTCGCCCGTAACCGGGGCTGGCGGGAGCGGGCGGACTATCCGCATTGGCGCTTGCCTGTCAACGGATGGGGCGGAAAAACACCAAAGGTTTTCATTCTGACGCGCCCGGCGCATCATGGGCGCGATGCAACGCCCCCCAAAGCGGCCCCCTGGCCGCGCCCGCCCGCAAGGCCCCGCCCCGCAATCGCCCACGCGCCGCCCGCGCTTTGAGGATAAGGCCGAAGCGCCGCGCGGGTACCGCAGCGCCCCAGGGCGCTTCCAGGAGCAGGAGGCTCCGCCACCTCGTGGCCGCCGCGTGGCTAGCCCCGCGGCGATGGAAGCCGAGGGCCCCGCCCCACCGCGCCCCGGCGCTGGCGCGGGTTCCGGCGCCTTTTGGCTTTATGGCGAACACGCGGTGGCTTCTGCCATCCGCAACCCGCGCCGTAAGACCAGGCGCCTTTTGGTGACAGAAGACGCGGAGAAAAGCCTGCGCGCGGCGTTGAACCGCCCCTGGCGCCTCCCGCCCGAGCGCATTGAACGCCAGCGCTTCGGCACCTTCCTGACCGAAGATGCGGTGCATCAGGGCGTCGCGCTGCTGGTCGAGCCTTTGGAATCGGTGGCGCTGGAAGATGCCATCGCCGCTTCCGATGGGCCGGTGCTGCTGCTGGACCAGGTGACGGACCCGCGCAATGTGGGGGCGATTCTCCGTTCTGCCGCCGCGTTCGGCGCGGCCTGTGTGGTGCTGCAGGATCGCCACGCGCCGCCCGAGACCGGTGCGCTGGCCCGCGCTGCCTCGGGCGCCTTGGATATTGTGCCGGTGGTGCGAGAGGTAAATTTGTCCCGCGCAATTGCCAGCCTGCAAAAAGCCGGTTTCTGGGTGATGGGGCTGGCCGGGGATGCAACGCGGACGCTGGCCGACGCCTGCCCCAAGGATCGCCGTGTGGCTTTGGTGCTGGGCGCGGAAGATACTGGCTTGCGGCGCCTGCAACGCGAAACCTGTGATGAGCTGGTGCGCCTGCCGATCACTGAAGCGATGGAAAGCCTCAATGTCGCGGCGGCAGCGGCGGTCGCGCTTTATGAAGTGATCCGCGACGCCTGAGAAAAACGGGGGAGTTGCCTCCCCCGTTCAGTTCTCACTTCTCCTTTGCAGCGATGATGGCGCCGGAAAGGCTTTCCGGAATCCGCTGTGTCCAGCGGCCGCAATCCACTTGCGTCACGAAATCAAGCACGGCGCGGTTGAAGGCGTCCGGGTCTTCCAGATTCATGGTGTGGCCGCATTTGGGCATGACCAATAATGCGCTGCTCATGATGGTGCGTTTCAGGAACATGGATGGCTCCAGCGTGGGGTCATCCTCATCGCCGGCGATCACCAGAGTTGGCACCTTCATTTGCTTGAAGCCCGCTTCCAGATCGAACAGTGATGGCCTCTCGCGCTGCACACCTTGCATGGTCAGCGCTGATCCCTCGGTTGAATGTTCCGCAAGCTGGGACTGGAATTCCTTGAAGCCGCGCGGGTCCTTTTCCTCAAACACCAGGCGCGTCGGGCCGCGGGAATAGATATCGGCCATCTTGTCCATGCCCTCCGCGCGGATGCGCGCGGCGGTGGCATCCACCTCGGCCCGGAACTGGTCGCGCTTGCCGGGGGCAGCGCCATAGCCAACGCCGGCGGCGACCAGGCTGCGCGCCAATTGCGGATGCCTGAGGCCCAGATGCAGCGTGGCAAAGGCACCCATGGAAAGCCCGACCACATGGGCCGGCGCGAGGTTCAGCCCCTTGATCACGGCGGCAATGTCATCCGTCGCGCGGTCCTGGCTATAGGATGCGGCGGTATTCGGCACCGCAGAGGGCGGATAGCCGCGCGCATTGAACACAACGCAGCGATAGCGGCGGGAGAAGAAGCGCATCTGCATCTCCCAGGAACGCGAATCGCCCGCGAATTCATGGACAAAGACCATGGGCGTGCCGCTGCCGGCTTCCTCATAGAACAAGTCAACACCGTCATCGGTTCGCAAAAAGGGCATGGGCTGATCCCGCAATGATTGGAAGGAAGGCCCAGAATGGGCGCGGTTTTCCGCCCCGTCCAGCGCTTGACAGGGCAGGTGGCAAGGCGCATCTGCAAAGCGGACCGTGATGGTCCGGATTGCGAAAGGGGTTCCGCGTGCTGCGGCTTTCAAAGCTGACCGATTACGCCGTTGTCGTGCTGACGCGGCTGGATGACGCGGCGGAAGGCGGCGTGCTGACTGCACCGGGCCTTGCCGGCGCCACGGGCTTGGCTGAGCCGACAGTCGCCAAGGTATTGAAAATATTGGCTCATGCCGGGCTGGTTGAGGGCCGCCGCGGGGCTTTGGGCGGTTATCGCCTGACCCGCCCGTTGGCTGACATGCCGTTGATTGACGTCATCACCGCCATGGACGGCCCCATCGCGCTGACCGCCTGTGTCGATAATTCCTTCGGCGTTTGTGAATCGGAAAGCGCCTGCCCCGTGCGCGGGCGCTGGGACCCGGTGAATGAGGCGATACGTCGTGCGCTTACCGGCATTTCCATTGCCGATCTGGCCGGCCCACCCGCCGTGGTGCCTCACCCCGAACCCGCTTCCCCCGTTCTTGCTGCTGGATAGAGCACAACCATGCCCGCCGTTACCGAGACCATCGAAACCGTCCAGGCCGTCACCGAATCCACCTATAAATGGGGGTTCGAGACGGATATTGACATGGAATTCGCCCCCAAGGGGCTTTCCGAAGACATTGTGCGCTTCATCAGCGCCAAGAAGGAAGAACCGGCCTGGCTGCTGGAATGGCGCCTGCGCGCCTTCGCCGCCTGGCAGAAAATGGAAGAACCGCGCTGGCCGGCGGTGAAATATCCGCCGATTGATTACCAGGATGCCTATTACTACGCCGCGCCCAAGCAGAAGGTGGCGCCGAAGTCTTTGGATGAGGTGGATCCGGAACTGCTGCGCACTTATGAGAAGCTTGGCATTCCGCTGAAGGAACAGGCGATTCTGGCGGGTGTGGAAGGTGCCGGTGATACGCCAGCCGAAGGACGCATGCCGATTGCGGTGGATGCCGTGTTTGATAGCGTTTCGGTCGCGACCACCTTCAAGGATCGGCTGGAAAAGGACGGCATTATTTTCTGCCCGATCAGTGAGGCCGTGAAGACCCATCCGGAATTGGTGCAGAAATACCTCGGCTCCGTGGTGCCGCAGGGCGATAATTTCTTCGCCGCGCTGAATAGCGCTGTCTTCACCGATGGCAGCTTTGTCTACATCCCGAAGGGCGTGCGCTGCCCGATGGAGCTTTCCACCTATTTCCGCATCAATGCCAAAAGCACCGGCCAGTTTGAACGCACCCTGATCATTGCTGATGAGGGGTCTTACGTTTCCTATCTGGAAGGCTGCACCGCGCCGATGCGCGATGAAAACCAGCTGCATGCCGCCGTGGTTGAGCTGGTGGCTTTGGATGATGCCACCATCAAATACAGCACAGTGCAGAACTGGTATCCGGGCGACGCCGAGGGCAAGGGCGGCATTTATAACTTCGTCACCAAGCGCGGCGCCTGCCGTGGTGCGCGGTCAAAAATTTCCTGGACGCAGGTGGAAACCGGTTCCGCGATTACGTGGAAATATCCTTCCTGCATTTTGCAGGGTGAAGACAGTGTTGGCGAATTCTATTCAGTTGCCATCACGAACAACTACCAGCAGGCGGATACCGGGACCAAGATGTTCCATATCGGGCCGCGCACCAAATCCACCATTGTCTCCAAGGGTATCAGTGCCGGGCATGGGCAGAATACCTATCGCGGCCTGGTGCGTATCGGCGCCAAGGCCACGGGGGCACGCAATTTCACGCAATGCGACAGCCTGCTGATTGGCGATCTCTGCGGCGCGCATACCGTGCCCTATATCGAAAACCGCTGCCTGAGTGCGAAGGTGGAGCATGAAGCGACCACGAGCAGGATCGCGGAAGATCAGCTTTTCTATTGCCGCCAGCGCGGGCTTTCGCAGGAAGATGCGGTGGGGCTGATCGTGAATGGGTTCTGCCGCGAAGTGCTCAAGGAATTGCCGATGGAATTCGCGGTGGAAGCGCAAAAGCTGTTGCAAATCTCGCTCGAAGGGAGCGTTGGGTGATGTTGGAAATCAAGGGACTGACCGCTGAGGTTGATGGCAAGCCCATTCTGAAGGGCATTGATCTGGTGGTGCCGCAGGGTGAAGTGCACGCCATCATGGGCCCGAACGGGTCCGGTAAATCCACGCTGTCCTATGTGCTGTCTGGCCGTGATGGCTATGAGGTGACGGGCGGCGAGGCGTTGTTCCATGGCCAGGATCTGCTGGCGATGGAACCGGAAGAACGCGCCGCTGCCGGCGTGTTTCTGGCCTTTCAATATCCGGTGGAATTGCCCGGTGTGGGCAATGCCACCTTCCTGCGTACTGCGCTGAATGCCATTCGCCGCGCCAAGGGCGAGGGTGAATTGGACGCCATGCAATTCCTGAAGCTGGCGCGCGAACGCATGAAGGCGCTTTCGATGAATGACGAAATGCTGAAGCGCGGCGTGAATGTCGGCTTTTCGGGCGGCGAGAAGAAGCGCAATGAAATCCTGCAAATGGCGCTGCTGCAACCGAAGCTCGCCATTCTGGATGAAACCGATAGCGGGCTTGATATTGATGCGCTGAAGATCGTGGCCGATGGCGTGAATGCCATGCGCGGGCCGAATTTCTCTGCGTTGGTGATTACGCATTATCAGCGGCTGCTCGATTACATCGTGCCGGATCGCGTGCATGTGCTGATGGGCGGGCGCATTGTGCGCTCGGGCGGGCCGGAATTGGCGAAGGAGCTGGAGGCGCAGGGTTACGGCGCCATCCAGGCCGCGGCGTGACGGCGGCAGTCCAAACGGGCGCGGCAGGTTTCCTCGCGCGCTATCAGGGCCTTAAGGATCATTTGCCGGGTGCTCGGCTGGCTTGGCTGGCCGCGTTGCGCGCCGATGCGGCGGCGCATGTGGCGGCGCGCGGCTTCCCGACGCGGCGCGTGGAGGCGTGGAAATACACGGACCTTTCGCCCGTGGCGCAGGCGGGTTTTGCCGAGCCTCTCACGGCCGTTGCGGGCGCGTTGACACTGCCAAAGCCGCGCGCAGCGGCCCGTGCCGTGTTCGTGGATGGGCGGTTTCGCGCTGATCTTTCGGCGCTGGATGGGCTTTCCTATCGCATTGGGTCTGTCGCACAGCATTTGCCGGAACTGGAAGGGCGCTTGGGCGCGCTGGCGCCCTTGGCCGAACATCCCATGACGGCTTTGAATACGCTGATGTTCGAAGATGGCTTATTGCTGGATGTGTCGGCGGGGATTGATGCCGGGCATTTGGAATTGCTTTCCATTGCCATTGATCCGGGCCGGCCCTTTGCCTTTCATCCGCGCCATGTGATCCGCCTTGCTGCGGGGGCGAAGCTGACCCTGTTGGAAACGGCGATTGGTGGCAGCGCGCAATACCTCCATAATCCGGTGTTTGAGATTGATCTGGCCGAAGGCGCGGTACTGACGCATGGGCGCGCGCAACAAGAAGGCGAAGCTGCCTTTCATCTTTCCATGATCCATGCGCAGATCGCGGCTGATGCGCGTTATGACACTATGGCGGTTTCCGCCGGTGCGCGGCTAACCCGGATGGAGATTCATGCGGCGCTGACAGGCCCCAAGGCATCCTGCCATATGAATAGCGCGCAATTGGCGGCAGGCCGGGCGGTGGTGGATACCACCACGG
This sequence comes from Roseomonas sp., assembly GCA_020250005.1. Classification (GTDB taxonomy): domain Bacteria; phylum Pseudomonadota; class Alphaproteobacteria; order Acetobacterales; family Acetobacteraceae; genus Neoroseomonas. The sequence goes on along the minus strand of JADCES010000237.1, from coordinate 89 downwards.
CGCTCGATCATGCCGCGCCGGATTGCGCCAGCCGGCAGACCTGCAAGACCGTTTTGGCGGGCCAATCGCGCGGCGTATTCCAGGGCAAG
>JADCES010000236.1 GCA_020250005.1 Roseomonas sp. | reverse complement strand
GACGTAATGATCCTGCAAATTCGCACCCACCTGGGGCATATCCTGCACCACCTCAATCCCGAGCGCGCGCAAATGCTCGGCGGGACCAATGCCGGAGATTTGCAGCACATGCGGCGAATTCACCGCACCGCCTGAAAGGATCACTTCCCGCCGCGCGCGGATTTGCTTGAGCACGCCGCCCTGGCGAAACTCGGCCCCCACGCAGCGCTTGCCGTCAAACAATAATCGCGTGACCTGGGCTTCGGTTTCCACCTGCACCTTGTCACTCGCCTGCGCCAAATAGGTGCGCGCCGTCGAGCCACGCCAGCGGCCAATGCGCGTCATTTGCGAATAGCCAACGCCTTCCTGCTCAACGCCATTCAAATCCTTGCGGAAGATATGCCCCGCCTGCTGCGCCGCTTCGATAAAGCGATGCGTCAGCGGCAGGATGGTGCGGTAATCTTCCACCTGCAAAGGCCCATCCTGGCCGCGGACGGAAGGATCGCCGCCATTGCGATAGGTTTCGCTGCGACGAAACAGCGGCAGCACTTCATCATAGCTCCAGCCACGGCAGCCCATTTGCGCCCAAAGATCAAAATCGGCGGGATTGCCGCGCACATAAAGCATGCCGTTGATGGAAGATGTGCCGCCCAAGGTGCGCCCACGCGGCCAGCGGATTTCGCGGTTATTGCTGCCGGCATCGGCTTCCGTCGTATAGCCCCAATTCACCAGCTTCTGATTTTGCATCAGCTTCAGCATGCCGGCGGGGATGTGAATCCAGGGGTGACGATCGTTCGGCCCGGCTTCCAACAGCGTCACACGCCTTCCCGCCATGCCAAGCCGGCTTGCCACCACGCAGCCGGCGGAACCCGCACCAATCACCAGATAATCCGTTTCCATTATTTGCACCCTCGCTCACAGCTTGAAGGGCACGCTCAATTCGCGCCCCCTTCCCTTATTCAGGTTTGGCGTCAGGATAGGCATGATTTGGCGCTGGAGGAAACGCGATGAATGAAGCGATGCGGCCCTATAAGGGGCTTCGGGTGCTGGATGCCGGCCAGGGCATTGCCGGGCCCTATTGCGGCATGATGCTGGCCGCCTGCGGCGCCGATGTCATCATGCTTGAACCGCCGGAAGGCGATTGGTCGCGCGGGCTTGGCACGGCCAAGGATACGGTCTCCGTCATGACCGTGTGTTTCAATCGCGGCAAGCGTTCCGTGGTGCTGGATTTGAAATCGGATGATGGCAAGCGCGCCGCCGCTGCCTTGGCCGCACAAGCCGATGTGCTGATAGAAGCCTTCCGCCCCGGCGTGGCTGCGCGCATTGGCCTCGGGCCGGAAAATGCCAAGCCGGATGCGGTGTGTCTTTCCATTTCCGGCTTTGGTCAAAGCGGGCCTTATGCGGAACGCCCGTGTACGGATTCCGTCGCCCAAGCCTTTTCCGGTTTTGTCAGCCTGAATGAAGGTGCGGATGGCGCGCCGCATAAGGCCGGTGCCTTTATCGCTGATATGGCAACCGGGATTTATGCCTTTTCCGCCGTGCAAGTCGCACTCGCCGCGCGCGCGCAGGATAGCACGCCACGCCAGCGCGTGATTGACATGTCGCTTATGGCGGCCACGTCCAATCTGCTGACGCACCAAATCGGGGAATGGGGCGTGCAGGGCAAATCAGCAGCGCCGCCCAATGCGCCGGCGGGCGCCTATCGTGCGGCCGATGGCGGCTGGGTGATGATTACGCTGGTGCGTGAAGCTGAATGGCCGAAGCTTTGCGGCGCGTTGGGTATTGCTGATATCGCCGCCGATCCGCGCTTCCTGAATTTCGATCTGCGCTGGCAGAATAGGGAAGCACTCTACGCCATCATTCGCGCGGCCTTCCTGAAAAAGCCTGTCGCGGAATGGGTGACAATTTTGCAGGGCGAAAGGCTGCTGGCGGATCGCGTCAATACGCCGCTTGATTGGTTGGCGAATGAGCATGTGGTGGCCTATGGCGCCGCCGCGCGCATTCCGCAGCCGCAATTGGGCGCCGTGCCGCTGCCCATGCTGCCGGGGCTTGGCCATTTTGTGGCGGAAGCCCCGGCGCTTGGCCAGCATACGGCGGATGTACTGGCCGAGTTAAGGTAAGGCGCGCCCCTTTTCAATTATGCGGCAGGCGCAGCCCCGGCTCATCCCATTGCATCGCGACCAACTTCCCCGTGTTGGACAGCGTAATATAGGCGGTGCGCATATCCGGCCCGCCGAAGCAGATATTGGTCGGCATGCGCTCGGGCATTTTCACGGTGCGGAGAATCTCGCCCGCGGGTGACACGGTGGTGATTTCCCCCGAAACCAGCGTCGCCACAATGATATTGCCCGAGGCTGCAATCGCGAGGCTATCCAACCGCCGATAGCCCGGGAATTGGCACAGCACGCGCCCACCGGCGCTGGATGGCCATGGCTCCTTCTTCAGCTTGCCTGGCGCTTCAATATCCCAGGCCCAAAGCCGGCCGGTTTCGGTTTCCGCGACATAAAGTGTCTTGCCATCAGGACTGATCCCAATCCCATTGGCGCCACCAAATACGGGGAAGGCCGCTTCCACCACGCGCGATCCATCTTCTGATGCCCAATAGGCGCCGCCATGGTCGCGATCCCGCGCGCGCACCTTGCCGAGGTCAGAAAACCAAAATCCGCCCTTGCCATCGAACATCAAATCATTCGGGCCACGCAAAGGGCGCCCATCGCAAACCCGGATCAGCGCTTCAACCTTGCCAGTCGCAGCATCAATCTTTTCAATGCGCCCGCCCGAATAATCCGGCGATTGGCCGCTCGGGCGCAAAATCCCGGGTTCTTCATGCCAGGTGAAGCCGCCATTATTGCAGACGTAAAAACTGCCATTCGGCCCAAGTGCCAGGCCATTCGGCGCGCCTTCCACCGTCGCAACCGTGGTCTTGGCACCATTAGGCGAAACTTTCGTGATGCGTCGCGCCTCGATTTCCACCAGCGCCACAGACCCATCGGGCATGGCAACAGGGCCTTCGGGGAAGCGCAACCCCTCGGCGATGATTTTCAGGTCGGGTGATGCAACATGCACGGCCATGGTTTCCTCCTGTATTGGTTGGGGGGATCATGGCCCTGTTTTGCCCCGCTGCGAAGCCTTGACGCGGCGGGGCTTCGGGGGAAGCCTTCACCCCATGAAAACCGCCCTTGATCCCGTCACGCTCTCGGTCCTCGATAACCGTTTCCGCGCCATTGTGGAGGAAATGGGGGAGGCGATGCTGCGCACCGCCTATTCGCAAATCCTGAACTCGTCCCGCGATTTCTCGATTGCGCTGTGTGATGCCGAAGCGCGGCTGGTGGCGCAGGCGGATCACATTCCGGTGCATGTCGGCGCCATGCCCTTCGCCGTGCAGGCGGTGCGTGATGCCTTTGGCGATAGCGTGCAGGAAGGCGATATCTATCTGTTGAACGACCCCTATCATGGCGGGTCACATTTGCCGGACCTGACGGCCATTGTGCCGGTCTTTGCTGAAGGGCGCTTGGTATTCTGGTCCGTCGTGCGCGCGCATCACACGGATATCGGTGGCGCCACCCATGGCGGCTATAATCCGGGTGCCACCGAAATTTGGCAGGAAGGGCTGCGCGTGCCGCCCATCCTGCTCGGCCAAGGGCGCCTGCCGCGCGAAGATCTGGTGCGCATGATCATCACCAATACGCGTCTGGCGCGTGATGTGCGCGGTGATCTGATGGCGATGATCGGTGCCGCGCATCTCGGCGAAAAGCGCCTGCTGTCGGTGCTTGCGCGTTATGGCGCGGATACCACCGTGGCGGCGGTGGATACGATTCTGGCGCTCGCGGAAGCGCATACACGGCGCATCATTTCCACCTGGGCTGATGGAACCTGGTTGGGTGAGGCGTTTCTGGATGATGATGGCTTTGGCGGCAAGGATATCGCCATTCGCGCGCGCGTGACAAAGCAGGGTGATCATTTGACCGTGGACCTGACGGAAAGCGCGCCGCAAACGCCGGCCTTTGTCAATTCATCCTATCCCAATATGGCGAGTGCGGTGCGCATGGCGCTTGCCTTCCTGCTGGATCCGGAGGTCGCGAAGAATGATGGCTGCTTTCGGCCCCTCACCATCAAGGCGCGTGAAGGCACGGTTGTTTGGGCGAGTGAAGGCGCGCCGGTCACCATGTGCACATCGCATTGTTCGAATGAGATTGTGGAGGCGGTGGTCAAAGCGCTGGCAAACGCCTGCCCGGATCGCGCCATGGGTGGTTGGGGGCGGCGTTTTCGCGTGGCGATCAAGGGGCGCGATCCGCGCCGGCCGGGGCGCTTTTTCGTCTGGCACATGTTCCATGCGCGGCCAGGCGGCGGCGGTTCCTCGGGCGGCGATGGCTGGTCCACGGCCGGGGAATGGCATTCCGCTGGTGGTTTGAAATTCGGCAGTGTCGAAATGGCGGAAGCGCGTTTCCCGCTGTATTTCGCGCGGCATGAATTCCGCCCCGGCAGCGCGGGTGATGGCACCTATCGCGGCGGGCTTGGCGGCGATTTGCTGCTGAAATTGGAAACCGATGGTCCATCAGTGGCGAATACCGCCGGCGATGGCGTGCGTTACGGCGCAGCAGGAATGCTGGGCGGCCAGGATGGCTTGCCGCATCATTATCGGCTGGAACGCGCCGATGGCAGCGCGCGCGATTTGCGCACCAAGGAAGTCGGCATTCCGCTTGCACCTGGGGATCAATTGCATGTGCTGTCGGGCGGCGGCGGCGGCTGGGGGCCGCCTGAAAAGCGCGACCCTGCCGCACGCGCGGCGGATGCGGCGGAGGGTTTGGTATGACCTATCGTATTGGCGTTGATGTCGGCGGCACTTTCACCGATGTGGTCTGCGTGGCGGCGGATGGCACCACAACCCTCGCCAAAGCTGCCAGCACGCCAGCGGATCAATCCGAAGGTGTGGTCGCGGGCTTGGCCGTTCTCGCGGAAACCCTTGGCGTCACGCTGGCTGATCTGCTGCGGCAGACCGAACGCATCGTCCATGGCACCACGGTTGCCACCAATGCGTTGTTGGAACGCAAGGGGGCGAAGATTGCGATGCTCACCACCGAAGGGCATCGCGACGTGATTGAAATGCGCGAAGGGCTGAAGCCCGAACGCTACAAAATGCGCCTGCCCGCCGCACCTGCGCTGGTGCCGCGCCGCTTGCGGCTTGCGGTACGCGAAAGGCTGCGCCCGGATGGGCGGGTGGAAGTGCCGCTGGATCACGCCTCCCTCAATGCCGCCATTCAACAATTGCGCGCAGAGAATATCGAAGCCGTCGCGGTATGTTTCCTCCATTCCTGGCGCGATGCGCAGCATGAAAACGCGGCAGCCGAGGCTTTGCGTGCAGCGCTGCCTGGGGTGTTCATCACCACCTCGGCCGAGGTGCTGCCGCAGATCAAGGAATTTGAACGTTTCTCGACAGCGGCGGTGAATGCCTATGTTGGCCCGATTGTCTCGCGCTATCTGGCGCGGCTGCGCGGGCGGCTGGAACAGGCGGGCTATGGCGGGCCGGTTTTTGTCATCCTCTCCCATGGCGGGGTGGCGCCGGTGGAAGAAGCCGCGCGGCTGGCAGCAGGCACGGCGCTATCCGGCCCGGCGGGCGGTGTTGCGGCGGGCGTTGCCTTGGCGGAACGTGGCCTTGGGCAGGATCTGATCACTTTTGATGTCGGCGGTACCTCCACCGATATTGCGCTGATTCAGGAAGGTGACGCCGCACTGGGTCGTGGCCGCGATGTGGCTGGCGAACGTATTGCGCTTGAAAGCCTGGATATCGTGACCCTTGGCGCGGGGGGCGGTTCCATCGGCCATGTCGGTGCCGGAGGCACCTTGCAGGTTGGCCCGCGCAGCGCCGGCGCGGTGCCGGGGCCGGCGGCCTATGGGCAGGGCGGCACGGAACCGGCGGTGACAGATGCCAATCTGGTGCTGGGCTATCTGGATGCGGCGAATTTTCTGGGTGGCAAGCGCAAGCTGGATATGGCAGCGGCGGAGCGCGCTTTTGCAAGCCTCGGCACCAAGCTTGGGCTTGATGCCATGGCGGCAGCGGCGGGCGTGCATCGCTTGGCGAATATCCGCATGGCGGATGGAATTCGCGTGGCAACCGTGCGGCGTGGCGTTGATCCGCGCGACTTCTGCCTGCTGGCCTTTGGTGGCGCGGCGGGGCTGCATGCCAGTGCGGTGGCGCGGGAACTCAGCATGAAGCGCGTGGCAGTGCCCTTCTTCGCGGCGGGGCTTTCCGCCTGGGGCATGCTGCATACGGATTTGCGGTACGAGATGGCGCGCAGCGAATTGAACACCGGCGGCGTGCCGGATGATGAGGCGCTGCGCGCCATTTGGGCAGCCCTGGAAAAGGAAGGCCGCGCCCGCGTTGCCAGCTGGTTTGGCGGCACCGTGGAAACGCGCCGCGCAGCAGATATGCGCTATGGCGAACAGGTTTTTGATATCGCCGTGCCTTTGGATCAGGTCGCTTGGGAAGGGGCGGGACTTGCTGATCGGCTGCGCGATGCCTTCCATGCCCGGCATGAGGCGCTGTTTACCTATGCGCTACGCCAGGAAGAAGTGGTCCTGGTGAATGCGAGGTTGGCGGTGATTGGCCGCTTGCCGCCGATGCCAGCCCCGGCGGGCACGGCTATAGGTACCACGGCAAACCCGCGTGGCGCGCGCCGCATCATGCTGGAAGGTGGCGTGGCTGAAGTACCGGTCTATGATTTCGCGGTACTTGGCGCGGATCAGCCAGTAGCCGGGCCGGCCATTGTGGAAAGCGATACCACCACCGTTTTGCTGCTGCCTGGCGATGCCGCGCGGATGGATGCGCGCGGCTGGCTGGAAATTACGCTACCGGAACAGGCGTAAACACCTTCAGCGAACCGGTGCGGGCGCGGGCGCATTTGCCGGCCGCTCGCTCCCGATTGTCTCTCCCTGCCGGGCGGTCCATTGCCCGGCGCCTTCCAATTGCCGCCCCGTCCATTGCAAGGCACGCCCAAAGGCCGAGGTAGTTTCCTCTGCCGCGCGACCCATGGCGGCGCCGGCGCGTTCCGAAAGGCTCCGTTCCTGCTGAACGGGTACGGCATCTTGCGCGGCGGATGGCGGCGAGGCTTGCGCCACGGTACCGCCAGCATAAAGCGCGCAGAGGATCAGAAAAAAGCGCATCATCGGTGGATTTTCCCTGTCAGACACGAAGATATCTTTGATATGGGAAGGCGCCTGCCCGGCGCCAATAGCGTCACCCCAAAACCAGCATGACCCAAAAGGGCAGCGTCAGGATGGAAGCGATATGCTCCGTGGTGGTGATGGCGGCCATCAGCTTGGCATCACCCCCCATGGCGCGCGCCATCACATAGGAAGTGGCCGCTGTTGGCAGTGCCATGAAGATCACCGCCGCTGCCAGCGGCAAGGGCGGCAGACCGGCATATGTCCCCAGGGCATAGGTAATGGCGGGCATGCCCACCAGTTTCAAAACGCCTGTCAGCGCCTGGGTTGGGATGCGATCGGTAAAACTCTCCCAGGATAGCGCCGCGCCAACGCATAGCAGGCCAAGCGCCACTGATGCGCGCCCCAGGGTTTGGATGGTTGGCTTTACTCCCGGGGGAAAGCCGCCGAGTGCGGCGATGGTGAAGCCCAGGATGCAGGCGATGATCAGCGGGTTCAGGATCAATTGCCGCAGGATCACCAATGGCTTTGGCCTGCCGCGGCTGCCATCCATCGCGAAGGCAAGCGTGGTCACACTTTGCACGAAGGGCACGATGATGCCGGTGGCCACTGCGCCGAAGCTGATACCCTCGGCGCCGAAAATCGCGCCCACAATGGCGAAGCCCATCAGGTTGTTGAAGCGTATGCCGCCCTGCAGGACCGATGTCATGGCCGCATGCCCATGCCCCATGAAGCGCGCCAGCAGCACCGAAATCAGCGTACCGATGGCAAGCGCGCCCCAAATGGTGAAAGCCATGGCACCCAGCGGCAGGCTCGCGGGATCAAGCGCTGCCAGGGCGGAAAGGATCAGGCTTGGCAGCAGCACCCAATAGATCAGCTTTTCCATGCCCGCCCAAACCGCATCCATGGGCAGCAGAATGCGGCGCAGCAGCGCCCCAAGGCCAAGCAGCGCAAAGGCCGGCACAAAAGCATCAAGCCAAAGGTCCATGCGCGCTATTCAGCCCCCGCCGCCGGGGGCGGTCCAGGGTGGCGGATTGGGCGCGCGCGCAATCGCTGCCATGCAGGCCGATTCGGTCAGGCGCCGCGCGCCAAAGGCCCTGGCCGCCGCATGGGTCAGCACCAGTCGCGACGCCTCCGGGTAGAAAACCAGGTCCAACCGGCAATCCGGCGCCTGATAGAGCCAGATCTCTGCCTCCCCCTCCCGCCGGCGTAAGGCGGGTTCGCCAAGGGCAGAGATCACTGCCTCGGGCTCTCGTCCCTGCAAAACGCTGGCGGCGGCAGGTGGGCTGGCGCCCAAGCGGCGCGGAGCGCTGGCGCTGCTCGGCGGCGGGGGCAAGGGGGCAGCGCGGGTTGGGGTCTTGGTTTCGGGCATGCCAAGCACGGCCAAGCTTGCCCTGGTATCGCGCAACGCCTGTTCCAGGCCAAGCGCTGCATCCTCGGCTTCAGCCTTGCGGCAGGCGGGGGTAAGCAAGAGCACCGCCAAAGCCAGGCTGACGGCGCCCATGGGGCCAAGGGAAAGGGACCGCGCCGATATGCTTCGCCGCGGTGGTGGGACTGCCGGCCTTGGCCGCTGGCGCACGCGGCGCCAGATCAGGATTCGCTGGATTCGACCACGCGCACGGGTGGCGCCACTGACATGGGTGCGCTGGCCGGTGCTTCGGTGATCATTTCCATCCGCCCGGTGAGCTGCCCGCCATCTTCCACGGAAAGGCGGCGGGACCGCGCCACGCCCAATACCAGGCCGGTGGCGCGGATGATCAGGCTGCCGGTGGCGGTCAGCGTACCATCAAACACACCAGCGATATCGGCATCTTCGACCTGCACTTCACCCTTGAAGACGCCGGAATGGCTGATCGCCAATTCCTGGCACTGCAAAAGCTGGCTTTCCATGGTGCCTTCAATGACGATGCGCTCAGCTTCCGTCACGCTGCCCTGAATGCTGATGCCCTTGCCCAATTGCAGGACGCGCTTTTCACCAGCCTCAGCCCGACCGGTGGGGCGGCCTGCCGTAGGTGTCGAAGGGCGCGCAGCGGGGGATGGCGTGATGGTGGGCTTGGCCGATGTGGCCGCCGCACTCGCCGCGGGCGGCACTACAGCCGCCGGGCGGAAGGGCGGCACCGCCAGGTCGGGATCACGCGCCGTCGGCACGCTGGTTGGTTCCGGTGCTGGCGGAGTGGTGGCTTCATCCTTGCGGCGGAAAAGCGACATTTTGGCCCCCTGGCTGATTCGCGTTGCTGATGCCTTCGGCTAGCATGCGACTCTGGCGCGCCACAACGGGCCAAAGCGGGTTATCCCCCGCTTTTTGTAGATGCGCCCGAAAGCGTATCGAATCCACCAAGACCGCGGATCAGCAAATGCGCAGCCGCCGCAATTCCGATGATCGGCACGAATAGATTAAGCACCGGCACCATCGCCATCAGGGCCAAAGCAAGGCCGAGCATCCAGCCCTGCCAGCGCAAACGCTGCCAGGCGATGCGCGAATGCGCCAGGTTCATGCGCCTGAGCGCCACTTCGCGCAGCAACCCCGCACCAAGCCCATGCGCCGAAATCAGCAGCGCCAGCAGCGCCCCCAGAAACGGAATGAAAAACAGCGGCAAAAGCAGTAGTTGCAGCGCAAGCAATTTCACCCCGAACCAGACGCCATAGCCAGCCTGCGCCAGGGCGGAAGCGCCGGAAGGTGCGGCGAGCCCAGGGTAATGGCGCCTTTCCACCGCGCCTGCCACGCTATCGGTGAATTGTGCCGCGATACCAAGTGCCACGGGCAGGAACAGCCACCAGCCCAGGAATACCCCGGCCGCCGCACCGCCCGCCTGGGTGATCCAGGAAAGCCATTCCGGACCACCCGCCGCCGCCCAACCCGCAAGCCAGGCGGCCAAGCCGATCAACCCCGCCACGGCCAGGGACGCCCCGATCACACCCAGGATCAGGGGCAGGCGAAAGGCAGGATCGCCCATTTGGCGTAAGGCGAGAAGAAGCGCTTGCGGCATGGTGGACGCCACCCTCGCCCAAGGCTAATCCCGCCGCAACCTTTTCCCGGAGCCCTCGCCCATGACCCCCCCCAGCCTTGATATTCTTGGCATCGGCAATGCCATTGTGGATGTGCTGGCGCGCGCCGAGGACAGTTTCCTTGCCGAACACGGCATGGCCAAGGGCGGCATGGCGCTGATTGGCACCGATCAGGCCGAGGCGATTTACGCTGCCATGGGCCCGGGGATTGAAAGCAGCGGCGGGTCCGCCGCCAATACCTGTGCGGTGGCAGCGGGGCTTGGTGCGAAAGTCGGCTACCTTGGCAAGGTCGCGGATGATGGCCTCGGCCAGGTGTTCCGCCATGACATCACCGCCGCAGGTGTGGCTTTCCCAACGCCGCCCCTTTCGGGCGGCGCCCCCACCGCGCGCTGCCTGATCCTGGTGAGCCCCGATGGTCAGCGGACCATGAATACCTTCCTGGGCGCCTGCGTCACCTTTGGGGAGGCTGATCTGGACCAAGCCGCCATTGCCAGCGCGCGGATTGTCTATCTGGAAGGCTATCTCTTCGACCCGCCGGCCGCCCAGGCCGCCTTCCGCGCGGCAGCGCGCATCGCCCATCAGGCCGGGCGGCAAGTGGCGATTACGCTATCCGACCCCTTCTGTGTCGGCCGCCACCGCGCTGCCTTCCGCGCCTTCATCAAGGAGGAAGCCGATATCGTCTTCGCCAATGAAGCCGAGATTTGCGCCCTGTATGAGACCGATGATTTCAATGCGGCGGCCGAGGCCGTGCGCGCCGAAGTGGCCATTGCCGCCCTGACCCGCAGCGAAAAGGGCAGCCGCATCATTGCGGGCACTGAAACTCATGAAATCCGCGCCGAGCCGACCAAGCTCGTGGACAGCACCGGCGCGGGGGATGCCTATGCCGCCGGCTTCACGGCGGCGTTGACCCGCGGCCTGCCTTTGCCCGAATGCGGCCGCTGGGGCAGCATTGCCGCGGCCGAGGTGATTTCCCATTTCGGCGCGCGGCCCCAGGCCGACCTGGCAGCGCTAGTTGGCAGCCGACCCGGCGGGGTGGCAGCGGCGCTCGGATAGGCTTTTGGCTGTCATACGCTTTTCTCTGGCTTTTTCCGGCGCGACCCCCTATCTCCCCCGCCATAACGAAACGCCTGGATGGAAACCACCGCTCGCCCCCAAGCCTTGGGAGCCGGGCTGGTGGCGTTTTGCCAGGCTCCTCCCCAGGTGTTCCATGCAGATTCGTAACGTCGCCATTATCGCCCATGTTGACCACGGCAAGACCACGCTTGTGGACAAGCTGCTGAGCCAGGCCGGCGCCTTCCGCGCCAATCAGCAGGTCGCCGAACGCGCGCTTGACCGCAATGATCTGGAACGCGAACGCGGCATCACCATCCTTGCCAAATCCACCGCCGTGGAATGGAAGGGTGTGAAGATCAATATCGTGGACACCCCCGGCCACGCCGATTTCGGCGGTGAGGTGGAACGCATCCTGTCCATGGTGGATGGCGCCATTGTGCTGTGCGACGCCGCCGAAGGCCCGCTGCCGCAGACCAAGTTTGTGCTCACCAAGGCGCTCGCGCGTGGGCTGAAGCCGATTGTGGTCATCAATAAGGTGGACCGCCAGGATGCCCGCCCGGATGAGGTGCATAACGAGGTCTTCGACCTTTTCGCTGCCCTGGGTGCCAGCGATGAACAGCTTGATTTCCACACGCTGTTCGCTTC
>JADCES010000235.1 GCA_020250005.1 Roseomonas sp. | reverse complement strand
GCCAAAGGCGCGTTCGATCTCAGCCACGATGGCAGGATCAAGCCCGCGCGCCCCGCGATAAGTGCCAAACGGGCCTTCGCCGCCACCACCGCCCATGCTGCGCTGTTCCAAGGCATTTGGCGTGCGGCTTTCCCCACCGCCTTCGCCGGTGATGCGCCCCATGGTCTGGCCTTCGCCGCGCAGCTCCGCCAGCATTTGTTCAACCGGCCCGCCGGGGGCGAATTGCACCACGGCGAAATTGATCAGGATGATCCCGAACAGGGTCGGAATCACCAGCAACAAGCGGCGAAGAAGGTAGGCTGCCATCGCTACAGGTTGCGCCGGGCTTCCGCCAGCGCAGCGTCGCGCGCCGGGTCTATCCACCAGCCGCCGGGAAATCCGAGACCAAAGCGCGGCATGCTCGGCGGCAGGCCGAAGCGTTCCCAGAAGGCGATGCGGAAGCTGCGGCTATGCCAATGCGGAATCATGTAATTATGGTGCAGCAACACGCGATCCAAGGCGCGGGTGCGCGCAATAAGCTCCGCCTGATTAGGTGCGGCGATCACCATTTCCACGAGTTCGTCAACCACCGGGTCGCAAATGCCGGCGACGTTCTGGCTGCCATTTTCGCGCGCCTTGGCGCAGGTCCAGTAATCGCGCTGTTCATTGCCGGGGTGAAAACCCTGGCCGATGCTGTCAATCGTCATGTCATAATCAAAGGCATCCACGCGCACCTGGTATTGCGCGGGGTCCACGGTGCGCACGCGTGCCGATATGCCAAGCCGTTCCAGCCATTGCACATAGGGCAGGGCCACGCGTTCAAATGTCGCGCCCTGCAGCAGGATTTCGAATTCAAAGCGCCGGCCTTCGGCATTCACCAGCCTGCGGTCGCGCACAATCCAACCCGCTTCACGCAATAGCGCCAGCGCGCGGCGCAGCCCTTCGCGATTGTTGCCGGAACCATCTGTCTTCGGCAGGCGATATTCCTCAGTGAAAACGGGTTCCGGCACGCGGCCGCGATATTGGTTCAGGATTTCCAATTCGCGCCCTTCCGGCAGCCCGCGTGAGGCGAAATCGGAATTGGAGAAATAACTCTCGGTCCGCGTATAGGCGCCGTAGAACAGGTTGATGTTCATCCATTCATAGTCGAACACTTCAATCAGCGCGCGGCGTACCCGCGCATCCTGAAACAGGGGCCGGCGCAGATTGACGGCGAAGGCCTGCATGCCGGTTGGGATTTCGTGGCGAATTTCGCGCTTGGTCGCAAGACCACGGCGCGCGGCAGGAAAATCGTAACCTGTCGCCCAATCGCGCGCGACATTTTCCGTGCGGAAATCGATCTGCCCGGCCTTGAAGGCTTCAAAGGCGACCGTGGTGTCGCGGAAATATTCGTAGCGAATGGCATCGAAATTCGACATGCCGCGCGTGGTCGGCAGATCGCGCCCCCAGTAATCGGCGACGCGGCGCAGTACCACGGTGCGGTTCGGCTCAAATCGGTCAATACGATAGGCGCCAGACCCCAGCGGCAGATCAAGGCTCGGCCGCGTGAAATCACGCCCTTCCCAGAAATGCCGCGGCAGGATGGACATTTCCCCCATGATCATCGGCAATTCGCGATTTTCATTGGTGCGGAAACGATAGGTCACGCGGCGCGCATCTTCCGCCACCACTTCGGTCACATCCGCCCAATAGGAACGGAAGAAAGGCCGGCCATTGGCGCGGAGTGTATTGAAGGTGAAGACCACATCTTCGGCAGTGATCGGCCTGCCATCATGCCAGCGCGCCCCTTCGCGCAATTCAAACGTCACACCGCGGCGATCCGCCGGCAATTCAATGATGCGCGCCAGATGCCCGTATTGCGACAAGGGCTCATCCAGATTGCGCGCCAGCAGCGTGTCATAAATCAGGTTGCTGCCAATGGCCGGTGTGCCACGCAGGATGAAGGGGTTGAAACTGTCAAAGGACCCGATGGCGGTCAGCGTGATCTCACCGCCCTTTGGCGCATTCGGGTTCACCCAGGGCCAATGGGTGAAATCCGCGGGCAAGGCGGGTTCACCCAGCAGCGCCATGGCATGGGTGCGCACCACCTGACCGGGCCTATCGCCCCCGGCAGGCATGGCGGCGCGGGCCGCTTGGGGCAGGCTGGCAAGGGCGGCGCCAAGCGCCAGAAGGTCACGACGTTGCATGGGCTTCAGGATGGGGTTTCGCGGCGCCCGCGGCAATGGCGCAGCGTTTCAGCTTTGCAAAAGGTGAACCGCTTCCGCCAGCAGCCTGGGATCACCCAGCGCCATGACGCGCCCATCGCTGCCCGGATGCAGCGGCTGGCCGGCCCAATCGGTCACACGCCCGCCCGCCCCTTCAATCACCGGCACCAGGGCGGCCCAATCCCAGATCTTCAGATCACTTTCCGCCACCACATCAATCAGGCCAAGCGCCACCAGGCCATAGGCGTAGCAATCCCCCCCCCCAGGTCACGCGCCGCGCGCCCTGGCGCAGCCGGTCAAAGCCTGGGCGATTGGTGGCGGAGAACATATCGGGGCTGGTACAGGAAAGCTCGGCTTCGGCCAGGGTGGGGCAGGGGCGGCAGCGGGCCGTGCCGGCAAAGGGGCCGGAAAACCGCGTGGGCTGGCCCGCCACGCCTAGCCAACGTTCGCCGGTGATGGGCTGGTCAATCAGGCCAAGCACAGGCTTGCCACGATGGAGCAGCCCAAGCAGGCTACCAAAAATCGGCCGGCCGGTGACAAAGGCGCGGGTGCCATCAATCGGGTCCAGCACCCAGACCCATTCGGCATCCGGGCGTTCTTCGCCATGTTCTTCGCCGATCACGCCATGATCCGGCAGGGTTTCGGCCAAAAGGGCGCGAATCGCTTCCTCGGCCTCACGGTCCGCGCGCGTCACGGGGCTGGAATCGCCCTTGGCTTCCACCATTAGGGCGGAGCGAAACAGCGGCCGGATCACGGTCGCTGCCCGATCAGCGGCGGCTTCCGCCACCGCGATGAAGTCTTGCGGGATCAGGGCGCAGGCGCGTTCGGCGAAATCGAACGCAGATAGGCGATCAAATCCGCGCGGTTCTGCACGCTGGCAAGCCCGGCATAGGACATGCGATTGCCCGGCGCATAGGCGCGCGGATTGGCGAGCCAGGCATTCATATCCTCATAGTTCCAGACCTTATTGGCCATGGCGCGCAGCGCGGCGGAGTAGTTGAACCCATCAATATGGGCGTGCTTGGCGCCAATAATGCCATAGAGGTTCGGGCCAACGCCGGAACGCCCGCCTTCATTGAAGCTGTGGCAGGAAGCGCATTGGCGCTGCGCGATTTGCTGTCCGGATTGCACATTGGCGGCCGCCAGCAGCGGTGAGATGGGATCAAGCGCCGGGGCGGCCGGGGCCGCGGCCACCGGGGCGGCCGCAGGCTCACCGATTTGAATGGCGGCTTGCTTCGGCGTTGTCGGGTGCACGACCAGGCGGCCAACAAGGCCCGCCATGCCGAAGGTCACACCTGCCGTCAGGATGGCAGCGAAAATCTTGTTCAGTTCAAGACTGTTACTCATGGCCAAGCTCTTCCTCACACCGGGCGCTGCCAGCCGGTTTGCACCCGGGGACACGCTTCTTTAGAACGCCGGGAACATATAGATCACCCACCCCGCCGACAAGGCGGCCGGAGCCCTTTTCCTTGCGTCCTATCCTTGTCATCCCTGCCCGCATGGCCGCGACCCGCCTGCCTGGCAAGCCGCTGGCCGATATTCATGGCCGCCCCATGATCGCCCATGTGCTGGACCGCGCCCGGGAAGCGGGGATCGGCCCCTTGGCCGTTGCCTGCGCTGAGGAAGAAATCGCCGCCGCCGCCCGCGCTGCCGGTGCCCGCGCCGTGGTGGTGGCCGATGATGTGCCTTCCGGCACGGATCGGGTGCAGCGCGCCATGAAGGCTTTGGACCCAGACAGCGAATATGATGTGGTGGTCAATCTGCAGGGCGATTTCCCGACCATTCGGCCTGAGACGCTGCGCGCCGTGCTGGCGCCGCTCGAAGACCCTTCGGTGGATATCGGCACGCTGGTTTGCCCCATCGCGGATGAGGTTGAAGCGCGCACCGATTCCTTCGTGAAATGCGCCTGCGCCTTCACCGGCGATGCCATGGTGGCGCCGGCGCTTTACTTCTCCCGCCTGCCGATCCCCTGGGGGGATGGGCCGCGCTGGCATCATATTGGCGTCTATGCCTATCGCCGCGCCGCGCTTGACCGCTTTGTGACCCTGCCGGCCAGCCCGCTTGAGCTGCGCGAAAAGCTGGAACAGCTCCGCGCCCTGGAAGCGGGCATGAAAATCAGCGCGGCGCGGGTGGAACACGGCCCCTTTGGCGTGGATACGCCCGAAGATCTTGAACGCGCCCGCGCCCTTTTGGCCCCCTGAAGGAACACCCCATGTCAAAGATTCGCATCGCCTTCCAGGGCGTCCTTGGCGCCTATTCCGATCTTGCCTGCCGCGCTGCCTATCCGGGGGCGCAAACCTTGCCCTGCCCATCCTTTGAAGCCGCCATGGCGGCGCTGCGCGATGGGCAATGCGATCTGGCCATGCTGCCGTGTGAGAACTCCCTGGCTGGCCGCGTGCCGGATATTCACCGCATGTTGCCCGATTCCGGGCTTTTCGTGGTGGGCGAGCATTTCCAGCGCGTGGAACACTGCCTGCTGGCGCCCAAGGGCGCGAGCCTTGCGACCTTGAAGCGCGCCCATAGCCACCCGGTCGCGCTTGGCCAGGTGCTTCGCCTGCTGAAGGACATGAACCTGACCCCGGTGATTGAAGCAGATACGGCGGGTGCGGCGGCGCTGATTGCCGAACGCGGCGGCGTGGAAGATGCCGCCATTGCCAGCGAATTGGCCGCCGAAATCTATGGGCTGGAAGTGCTGAAGCGGAATGTGGAGGATGAAGCGCATAACACCACGCGCTTTTATGTGATGTCCCGCGAACGGTCCGACCCGCCCGTGGATGCGCCCAATGTGGTGACGACCTTTGTGTTTCAGGTCCGCTCCATCCCGGCGGCGCTCTATAAGGCGCTGGGCGGCTTTGCCACCAATGGGATCAATATGACCAAGCTGGAAAGCTACATGGTCGGCGGTCGCTTCGCCGCGACGCAATTCCTGTGTGATGTGGATGGTCATCCGGATCAGCCAGCACTGCGCCGCGCTTTTGAGGAGCTGCGGTTTTTCTCCTCCTCCATGAAAATCCTGGGGGCTTATCGCGCGCATCCCTATCGGCTGGAGCAATCCATTCCGGCGGAATGAGGGTGGCTGCCTGGTGAAGGCCCTTCCCCCAGGGCCTTGGCCGGGCTAGAAGCATTGATGGGGACCCGTAGCTCAGCTGGATAGAGCGTTGCCCTCCGAAGGCAAAGGTCGTACGTTCGAATCGTATCGGGTCCGCCAATATCAGTACTAGCCAATCGTAATGTATTCGGGTTGGACTGGTAGTGGCGCACAAGGCAATCGCTAGCATCATTGGTGAATAGGCCTCTAAAGGTCTGGTTCTCGCAGTTTGCAGCGGTTGGGAGAGACGGATGGTCGCAGCGCGGACAAGAATGGAAGCGTTGGTAGTCGCGCGGTTGATGATCGGGGACATCACCTCCTGGACGACCTTCGAGAGCGAACGAATTACAGCTAGACAAATAGTCAACCGAAGGGCTGCTCGAAGCGTTTCCTCGCAAATTGGCCGCGGCTACGGGGAACTATCAAGGGAGATTAAAGCCTTCATTGACAGGAATTTCCTGCAATGCGGATATGAGGAACTCGCCCGCTTGCTCGCTGAGATAGAGATGGGAATTGGGCTTTCGATACGTTTGGACGAGTTTGAGAAAAAATTCTTCCCATTAGCCCAATCAGTGAAGCGCCGCATTCCGGCTTATGCGCACGTCAATATTTCAACGTTCGGATTACAATTTGAATACCCGGAGCATCACTTTTTAAGAGACCTAGAGACATCACTTCCGGAGCTTCTTGAAACGAGGTCGCGCTTGGCAACATTTGCCGGGCCAGACTTCAACTCAAGACGCGACCGAGATATTGTTGCTCCATTGGTTGCAAAAGAAAAGTTTCTGAGCCGGAGCATCATCAGTGCATCTTTCAGCTTAGCTGAGGCATTCCTCAGCGGTCTATTTTTTTCGGCGGTTCATTTGAAATCAATCGGTCGTTTGCACTGCGATGAGGATTTCACTAGATTTGCCGCCAACAAGGAGAGCGCGCCCTTAAGGGACCGCCTTGACCGCGTCGTACGATTTAGCTCCGCGGGAACCGAGAGCGGCAATGACGTACCTTTCAAGCCATTCATTGAGATTGGCAAGCGTTATCGCGACGCAATACATCACACTACCCCATTTCAAAGGAAGGACGTTGAACTGGGCGGGCGATTAGCCGCTTTGTACGAAATCAGCGGTGAGCAAGCCATCCAATGCGTTGCACTTTCTATAGGGACGCTTCTAAAGATTACGCGGTGGATTAATCCGCAACCAGCCGAATCCGAAATAGCGGTACGTTGCCACGATATACTTCAAATCGCTCTGACTGGCGGGCCAGGTTTCATCGTTCAGGAGGCTGAAGTTGCTTGAACGGCCTATGGCCTCGCTGGATAGGGCCTTACCCTGCCAACGCAAAGGTCGCTCGGTAGAGTTGTTTGGGGCCGCCATTTTTTCAATGGTTTATTGTGCGGTGGACGGGGTCTCTCGCTCGCCTCGGTCATTCATTCGAGAGACCGCAGCAAAAGAACCTGGGTTGCATAGGCTAGCCCCAGGTAATATCGAAAGTAATCACGCAAGGCTTTTCACAATATGGCGGGGTGGTTTCAACAGATGGGGAAGGGGGCGCTGAGCGCGGCGCTCAGCCGGATAAATGCGCCATGACAGGGCTTGATACCAGCGCGCGCTTCGCCGATCCCGATGCGGCCTATCGCGCCATTATTGAAGCGCATCGCGGCCTGACGGAAAGCGAAAGCGCTGATCTGAACGCGGCTTTGGTGTTGATCCTTGCCAATCAAATTGGTGATATGGCTGTATTGCGTGAAGCCCTGGCGTTGGCACACACGACAATTTCCCAAAGCCAAAAGGAATAAGGCATCACTTCGGAAAGACCGCCGTTGCGGCTTTACCTTTGGCGCGCTTCAGGCCAGCCTTTGCCCATGACCCTCGCCGCCGCCATCATCCCCGTGACACCCTTCCAGCAAAACTGCGCCCTGATCTGGGATCAGGATACCAAGCGCGGCGTGGTGATAGACCCGGGCGGCGATGTTGCGCAGATCGAAGGCGCCATTGCCGAAGCCGGGATCACCATTGACCGCATCCTGCTGACGCATGGCCATATGGATCATGCTGGCGGTGCGGCGGAATTGGCCGAGGTGCTCGGCAATATCCCCATCGAAGGCCCGCATCGCGCCGATGCCTTCCTGCTGGAAGGCCTGGTGGAACAGGGCGCCAAATACGGGCTGCAATGCCGCGCCGTCACGCCCAATCGCTGGCTTGAAGAAGGTGAGACGGTGGAGATCGCCGGCATCGCCTTTGATGTATTTCATTGCCCGGGCCATACGCCGGGGCATGTCGTTTTCGTCAATCCAGATATGGGCATTGCGATTGTGGGCGATGTGCTGTTTCAGGGCTCCGTTGGGCGCACTGATTTTCCCTATGGCGATACGGCGGCCTTGCTGCATGCCATTCGCACAAAGCTGTTTCCGCTGGGTGATCACATCCAATTCCTTTGCGGCCATGGCCCGGCTTCCAGCTTCGGCGCGGAACGGCAGAGCAATCCCTTCGTTGGAGAAAACGCACGATGAGCCCGGTGATCGAAACCGATGCGCCGCCTTTGCCGGTGACGCGGCCTGAACTGGTTGGCATGTCACCCGCGCGGCTTGCGCGCATTCGCCCGGCGATGGAACGCGAAATGGCGGCCGGCAGGCTGCCGGGCTGTGTTGTTGCCATCGCACGCGATGGCAAGCTGGTGCATCTGGAAGCGATTGGCCACCGCGACCCCGAAAGTCGCGCACCGATGCAGGCGGATGCGATTTTCTCCATTGCTTCCATGACGAAACCCGTCACCGGCGTGGTGGCGCTTTCGCTGATCGAGGAAGGCCGGCTGCTGGTGACAGACCCGGTCGGTGCCTGGCTGCCGCCGCTGATGCAGATGCAGGTGGCGAAGCCAACGCCTGAAATGCTTTCTGGCAAAGGCTCGATTGAAACCGAGGCCGCGATCCGCCCCATGACGGTGCAGGATGCCATGCGCCACACGACAGGCTTGGTTTATGGCGGGCGCGATGGTTCGGCGGTGCATGCCGTGGCACCCCCTGGTTCCTTCTGGGTTGCCGAGAATATGGATACGGAAAGCTTTGCTCAGACCCTGTCTGGTCTGCCGCTCCGCCACCATCCCGGCACGGTTTGGGAATATGGGCTTTCTACTGATGTGTTGGGCGGTGTTGCGGAACGCGCCGGTGGTGCCTCTCTTGGCGCACTGATGCGGGAACGTATTTTTGCGCCGCTTGGCATGACGGAAACCGGCTATGTGTTGCCGGCAGAAAAACTGGCGCGCTTTGCCCGGCCCTTCGCGAAGGACCCGATCACGGGTGCGCCGCAATCCGTGGAAGCGCCGCTACGCATGCCGAAAATGGAAACCGGCGGCGCGGGCTTGGTTTCAACCGCGGCTGATTATCTCCGCTTTGCCGAAATGTTGCGTGCTGGGGGCGTGTTGAACGGCGTGCGCGTGCTGGCGCCGCAAACGGTCGCCTGGATGGCATCGGATCATTTGCAGGGCATTGAAAATCGCGTGGCCAGCATGGACCCCGCCTTGCATGGTTATGGCTTTGGCCTGACGGTTGTGGTGCGGCTGGCGCGCGGGGGTTCGGGCCTCATGGGTGCCCCCGGTGCCTTTGGTTGGTCCGGCGTTTGGGGCACGTATTTCTGGGCCGATCCGGCTGAGCGGCTCAGTGTTGTCTTCATGGCCCATGCGCCGGGCGAATTGCGCCAGCGCTATCGCCGCCTGATCAATATGCTGACCTATCAGGCGATTGAGGCATAGCGCGCCAAAGCATCACGGCGCTGCTGCCCCGAAAAGCCATTTGAGCGAGGCAAATACCAGAAAGCGCGGAGAATCATCGCCAACCCCCGCGCCCGCGCCCGCCGCCATGATGGGTCCGGCGCGCCCAAGCCGATGCCAAAGCCCGGCCGCGATGATGTTCTGATCCTTTTCGCCGCGATCCTGCTGATGGCGCAAATAGCTGACGCCAAGTGACGTATTCTGGGCAAGGTTCTGCGTGAGGCCAGCGGCGAATTCATATCGCCCCGCCCTTTCCCCGGGTTCCGCATTGAACAATTCGGACCAGCCGGCATTGAAGGAAAGCGCCAGCGGGCGCGGGCCTTCAATAAGGGTCTTGCTCAGCAGGCCAACAATCTGCCCGCTTTGCGATGGCACGCTTGTCTCCCCATAGGCGGTGCGCACAGCACCAAAAACACCAAGCGCCGGCCGCCCGCCATCTTCTTCCAGGATCTGCCAACGCAACCCAAGCTGGGACAGCCCGCCCCATACGCGCTTTGCATCATCCGCGGGGTAGGGCGCTGCGGGACCGTATTCGATCGCCTGGGCAAAGCGCAGATCAAGCCCGCGCACCAGCCCCGCTTCAGCTTCCAGCGCGCCGCCATAAAGATTGCGGTTCGCGCCATCCCGCGCGCGAGAATACCCCAGGCCAAGGCTCAAGGTTTGGCCGCCCGCGGCGGTCGGTGCGACGCCGATGATGCCAAAGGGGTCTTCCATGAGGGCTTCGGCCTCGCCGCGCGCCGGCAGGATCGGCAGAATGAGCATGAAAAGGATCAGCGCCTTGTGCAGCTTGCGATACGGGGGAAGCTTCATGCGCAGGATTCCACTGAAAAATACGGTTGACCCATGAGTGGCCGACTCCGAAACACTCCATGCAGGTTAGCGCAAAAGAATCAGTCGGCCATCAGTGCCAGGAAACGCTCGGCCAGTTTCAGCTCATCAAGGCGACTTTGGCGCCGCGTTGCGGCTTCTGCATCCGTGCCCCAGAATTCTTCCTGAAATACCTCATCAACTATCGCCAGCCGATGCGCTTCTTCGGCATTGAGCCGCCCAAGGCTGATGGCAAGGCCAAGCACCAGGCTGCCCAAGGCCGGCACCGCCACGCCAAGCGCGGCGAGGCCACCCGCATCATGCCGCGCGACGGCGGCCTGCAGCGCTGCCAGGCTTTCGGGGGCCTGGGGCACGGGCATGAGCCCCTGCGTAACGTTGAGCGGCGCATCCAGCGCCAGCGCCGCCCATTCAATCATGGGCTGCCAGGCTTCTGCCTGCCGCGCAGCAAGGCGATGATCCTCAGCCCGGTAGCAGAGCAGGTCCGTCTCTCCATATTTCGTGATGCCCTCCACAACGGGTTTCGGATCTGGTGCGATGCGTTCCTGGGCAGAAGCCAAAATCCGGGTAAGGGGCACATCTTCCTGGGTCATCTCACCGCCTTTGGTCCCGCCAGCCCTGTGCCATTCATCGGCAATGGCCTCGGCCAGGCGGCGCTTTTCGGTGGCGAGGATACTGCCGCCCGGCAGGCGCAAGGGGCGACCATCCAGCACGACGCCGTAGCCACCTTCAAGCCTTGGTACGGCCAGGGCCGCTTCCCAGAAACGCTTCATGGATTGGCAATCTAACGCGTCAATCGGATAAGAAAAGCCGCGCGCCATGGCCCTGAAGGCGACCTTGCCCTACCGGCTTGACGCAGCCCAGGCTCCGGCGCTAGTTACCCGCCCTTCCAGGCGGCCAAGCGCCGCTTCCTTTCCAGGTTTGAACAGACAGCCCATGGCCAATAACGCTTCCGCGCGCAAGCGCATTCGTCAGACTGAAAAGCGCACGGCGCGCAACAAGGCGCGCAAGTCGCGCGTGCGGAGCTTTTTGCGCAAGGTCGAAGAAGCTGTGAAGTCTGGCGACAAGGCTGCGGCGCAGGAAGCGTTTCGCGCGGCACAACCTGAAATGCAGCGCGCTGCAACCAAGGGTGTGGTGCATGCCAATACGGTCGCGCGCAAATTGTCGCGACTTTCCGCGCGGGTGAAATCCGTCGGCGCCTGACGGCGTTTTTTTTCTTCGCGATCTTCCGGGAATATTTCGCATTTTCCGCCGCGTAGCTTTGTCTGCGCGGAGCGAATGCCTGCGCTTAATGCGCGCGTCATCACCGATTGTGCGCGAGGATTTCACTGCATGTGTCACGCTGCGATGACGCGGCTTTTCGGTTCTGCGAAAATTTTTTGGTCAGCTTCTTTTGCTATTGAATTTTGGTCGCGCTCCGAAGCATGATGTTGGCAACGGGGTTGGCGATATAAGCGTTTGAAGGGGGCGGCGCCTTGCGAAGCACGGAAAAGCTAAGCGATAGCATGTCTCCGCAAGGTCCCGCTGCCTGGGCCGAAGCATGGGCCCGTATCCGCGCCAAGCTGCGCGAAGAAGTGGGCGATGTCGAATTTCGCAGCTGGCTTCGCCAAATGACCCTTGCCGCCGTTGATGGCGATGAAGCCACGATCACACTCCCCACACGTTTCCTGCGCGATTGGGTCAGCAGCCATTACGGTGACCGGCTTCGTTCCTTATGGCAACTGGAAAATCCTGCAATTCGTCGGGTTGATCTGCGCGTTGCCGCAAGCAGCCGCGCCGCGGCCGCAGAGGCTTCCGAGAATACGGCGCGCCCCTTGGCGGAAAGCCTGACCAGCGCAGCGCCGCGCCCCGCCGATCCGCGCGGTGATTGGTCCGCGCCGCTTGATCCGCGCTTCACCTTTGATAGCTTCGTGGTCGGCAAGCCGAATGAATTTGCCCATGCCTGCGCGCGTCGCGTGGCGGAAAAACCCGCCACGCCGGGCTTCAATCCGCTGTTTCTTTATGGTGGTGTCGGGCTTGGCAAGACGCATCTGATGCATGCCATCGCCTGGGCCATTCGCGAACAACACCCGACACGCCAAGTCGCCTACATGAGCGCCGAGAAATTCATGTATCGCTTCATCGCGGCGCTCCGCAGCCAATCCACCATGGAATTCAAGGAAACGCTGCGGTCGGTTGATGTCCTGATGGTGGATGACCTGCAATTCCTGATCGGCAAGGACAATACGCAGGAAGAATTCTTCCACACCTTCAATGCGCTGGTGGATGCCGGCAAGCAGATTGTGATTTCCGCCGATAAATCCCCATCCGATCTTTCCGGCATTGAAGACCGGCTGCGCACGCGCCTGGGCTGCGGCATGGTGGCCGATCTGCACGCCACGACTTACGAATTGCGTATCTCGATCCTGGAAGCCAAGGCAGCGTCATCGGGTGTGGCGGTGCCGGCGCGCGTCATGGAATTCCTCGCGCACAAGATCACGTCTAATGTGCGGGAATTGGAAGGCGCGCTCAATCGCCTGATCGCCTGGGCCAATTTGTTTGGCCGGCCCATTACGCTGGAAGGCGCGCAGGAGGTTTTGCACGATATCCTTCGCGCCCATGACCGGCGCGTGACGATTGAGGAAATCCAGCGCAAGGTCGCCGAGCATTACAATATCCGGCTGACCGACATGTCTTCTGCCCGGCGTGCGCGGAATGTCGCGCGGCCACGCCAGGTTGCGATGTATCTGGCGAAGCAGCTGACATCGCGCTCCCTCCCCGAAATCGGGCGGCGCTTTGGCAATCGGGACCATACCACGGTCATGCATGCCGTCTCTCGCGTGACGGAGCTCATGCAGGCGGATGGGTCGTTTGCTGAGGATGTGGAGCTTCTCCGGCGTATGCTGGAAACCTGAGGGTCTGGGCAAGGCCCACCAAAGCGCGTTTTCCACAGGCTGGAGCATTTTCGAGCCAAGTGGAATCACTTGGCGGCTCGGAAAATGCGACCAAACATATGTCTAAGCATTTTCGAGCCAAGTGGAATCACTTGGCGGCTCGGAAAATGCGACCAAACACATACCTAGTGGTGCGCGGGGGCAGTTTTGGGCCAAGGAAGATCAGCCTGAACCGCACCACTATGCCGCTTTTCGGGCCCCTTCCAGGCTGGTATGAAAAAGGGAATCCGGGCGCGTCACCGCGCCGATTCGGCAGCTTTGTCGCCCGGGCAGGATTTCACTGGCGGTTCACGCCCAGGACCCATGGGGTCGCGGCCGAGCTCGCCACAACAGGATCGGGGCGTCGGAACGATGAAATTCTCGGTTGACAGGGCCGTATTGCTCAAGGCGCTCACGCATGTGCAAAGCGTGGTGGAACGGCGCAACACCATCCCCATCCTTGCCAATGTCATGATCGAAGCGAGTTCCGGCGGCGCGCTGAAATTGACCGCGACGGATATGGAAATCGCCGTGGTGGAAGATATGGCGGGCGTGACCGTTGCACGCGCGGGGCGCACCACGGCGCCGGCGGCGACACTCTATGAGATTATCCGCAACCTGCCGGAAGGCGCGCGGGTGGAATTCGACCATGGCGGCGGTGATGGGCCGCTCGCGCTGCGGTCTGGCCGCTTCAATACCAGCCTGGCCGTGTTGGCAGTGGATGATTTCCCATCCATGACCGAAGGGCGGATGCCGGTGCAATTCAGCATCAAGGCCGGCGTATTGCGGGATTTGATTGACCGCACGCGATTTGCGATTTCCACGGAAGAAACGCGCTATTACCTGAACGGCATCTATATCCACGCCACCGAAAGCGAAGGCCAGCCGGTGCTGCGCGCGGTGGCGACCGATGGGCATCGGCTGGCGCGCGTGGAAGAACCGCTGCCGGAAGGGGCCAAGGCCATGCCGGGCGTGATTATCCCGCGCAAGACCGTGAATGAAATCCGCAAGCTTGCCGAAGAAACACAGGATGAGATTGTGGTGCGGCTTTCGGATACCAAGGTGCAATTCGCCCTTGGTACGGTCACGCTTACCAGCAAACTGATTGATGGCACCTTCCCCGAATATGAACGCGTCATCCCGCGCGGCAATGACAAGAAGCTTGTCGTGCCGCGCAAGGATTTCGCCGATGCGGTGAAGCGCGTGGCGGCCATCAGCAGCGAAAGATCACGCCCCGTGAAGCTGAGCCTTGGCACCAATCATTTGCGCGTGTCGGCGGCCAGCCCCGAACAGGGCGAAGCGCAGGAAGATCTGGAAGGCGATGATGTCGCCTATACCAGCGGCGCTTTGGAAATCGGCTTTCAGGCGCGGTATCTGTCCGACATCACTGATCTGGTCGAAGACAAGCTGGAATTCATGTTCGCCGATGGCGCGGCGCCGACCATTGTGCGCGACGCATCCCGGCCGGAAGCGCTGTTTGTCCTGATGCCGATGCGGGTGTGACGGCGCCAGGACTTTTCCTTGCGCGCCTCAGGCTGACGGATTTCCGGTCCTGGCGGGTTTTGGATGCGCGCTTTGACGCATCGCTGATTTGCATCGCGGGCGAAAACGGCGCCGGCAAGACCAATCTGTTGGAAGCCATATCGCTGCTCGCGCCTGGGCGTGGCTTGCGCGGCGCGCGCATGGGCGAAGTTGGACGGCAGGAAGCTGGTGCGGGCCTGCCCTGGGCGGCGGCGGGGCGGTTTGAAACCCGTGCTGGCCCCATGGAAATCGGCACCGGCACGGACCCTGAAGGGGCGACAGAGCGGCGCATTTATCGGCTGGACGGCCAGGCGCTCCGCAGCCAGGGGATGCTGGCCGAGCGTATGGCCGCTGTTTGGATCACGCCGCAAATGGATCGGCTATTCCAGGAAGGGGCGAGTGGTCGGCGGCGCTTTCTGGATCGGCTGGTCTGGGCGCTTGAACCGGGCCATGCGCGGGAAGTGGCGGCGCATGATAATGCGATGGCGGAGCGTAACCGGCTGCTGGCGGAAGGCCGCGCGGACCCTGCCTGGCTTGC
>JADCES010000234.1 GCA_020250005.1 Roseomonas sp. | reverse complement strand
TCCGCCTCCCGCTCTACCCCATCAAGCCCCGGGCAGGCTTCGCGCAAGGCACTGGCGTCCAAAGCTGAGACCGGCGGGCGGAGCGCGCGCAGCCTAGCGAGCGCCGCCCCCATGGGTTGCTGCTCGGCCCTCAGCGCCGCAAGGGCGGTCGCCGCCGCCTCATCCCCGCCCGCAGTGCAAAGCGCCGGCAAAAGCCCTGCCCCCTGCAAAGGCCAGCCGGATGGCATGACAATGCGCGACCAGCTCAATTGCAATTCCCCGCCATTGGGCAAGGGCAGCAGGATTTGCACAAGGCCCTTGCCCTGGGTGCCGGTGCCAAGCACCGCAGCCCGGCCACGTTCGGCCAAGGCTGCCGCCAGGATTTCTGCCGCCGAGGCAGTGCGCCCATCCACCATCACCACAATGGGCCGGCCTTGGGCGAGGTCCGTATCGGATGCGCTGTAGCGCCGATTGGCCTCAGGATGGCGCCCGGCAGTGCCCACAATCTCCCCCGCATCAAGGAAGATATCCGCCACCGCCACCGCCTGGGTCAGGATCCCGCCGCGATTGCCGCGCAAATCCAAGACAAGGCCGCGCGGCGGATTGGCGCCCGCGAAGGCCGCTTCGACAAAACCCGCGACCTGAGCCGAGGTGAGTGCGGTAAAGCCAGAAAGGCGCAGATGCAGCACCCCATCGCGCATGGCAGATGTCACGGTTTCCACGCGCTGCGCCACGCGGCGTAGCGTCACACTCCTTCTGCGTCCGGCACGCTGGGTTATCAGCGTCACCTCAGTCTCGGCAGCGCCTTCCAAAAGCAGCTCCGCGCCGGCCAGGTCATTGGCCAGGACCATTTCATCATCAACAGTCACCAGCCGGTCACCAACGCGAATGCCGCCACTGGCCGCCGGACTATTCGGGGTAACCGCCGCCACCACCACCTGGCCGCGCTGGGCCGCAAGCCTGAGCCCAACACTGCCCTGCCCAAGCCGGCGTTCGCGGGCAAGCTGCGCTTCTTCCGGCGTCACATAGCGGCTGAAAGGGTCAAGATGGCCGAAAATCGCGTTGAAACTGGCGCGCAGCAGCCGGTCCCGCCCGAAATCCCGAATGGGCGGAGAGGCCGCCCAGGCGGCCTCCTGAAACGGCAGCAGGGCTTCGGCCGCTGCCAAGCCAATCGCTTCAGGCCTGCCGCGGGTGGAATCACTCGGCAGCGCGCGGCTGATCAAGACGCGGCGCGCGCGCATCAGGCGCAATTCGCGGCCCTGGCGTTCGACGCGCAGGCTTGGATCATGGGTGGTAAAGCCTGCCAAGCCCCAGGTGATCAGATCACTCGGCAACGCGCGTTCCATATGCCGATCCAGGATGGCGGCGAAGCCGGCGGCAAACACCTCCCGCATTTCCTCCCGCGGGAAGGGGGGGGTCGCTTCCTGCACCGCAGCGCGCGGCACTTCCTGCGCCAGCGCCGCGCCAAGGGGCAGGGCGGAGGCACAGAGCAGGATCAGTAACGCAAGCGAAAGAAGGATGCGCGCGCGGGTGCTTAGCGCCGCCCACGCCGCGGCGGCGCCGGCCGACCGCTGCGTTTGGGCATGCCCTGCATGATGTGGAACACCATCCCGCCCGTGCGCGCGGTCGCTTCCCGCAGCCGCACTTCCACAGACTGACCCAGCGTAAAGGTCAGACCTGTCCTGCGACCAGCCAGGCGCTGCGTGGCTTCGTCCTGATCCCATCTATCATCCGGCAATGAGCCAAGCGGGACAATTCCGCTCGCGCCATTCTCATCCAAAGTGACAAACAGTCCGAAGCGTGTCACCCCTGAAATGCGCGCGGCGAAGATATTTCCCACGCGCTCTGACATATATGCCGCAAGGTAGCGATCAACCGCATCGCGTTCCGCGGCCGCAGCGCGCCGTTCAGTCGCGGTGATGTGTTCGCCGGTTTCCAAAAACCGCGCCGCTTCCACTTCCGCAAGACCATCACTGCCAAGCTTCAAGCCGCGGATCAGCGCGCGATGCACGAGCAAATCCGCGTAGCGCCGAATGGGCGAGGTGAAATGCGCATAACGCGCCAAGGCCAGGCCGAAATGCCCGATATTGTCTGGCGCATAGGCCGCCTGGGATTGGCTCCGCAGCACGGTTTCATGCACCAAGCGTTCCTGCGGGCTTTCCTTCACCTGCGCGAGCAAGGCCGCGAAATCGCGCGGATGCAGCCGATCACCGGGCGGGAGCGACAATTCCAGGCTGCGCAGGAATTGCCTGAGCCCTTCCAGCTTCAAATCCGAAGGCCGGTCATGCACGCGATACATGCAGGGCTGGATCAGGCGTTCCAATTCCTCCGCCGCGCAGACATTGGCGGCGACCATGAATTCTTCGATCAGCCGATGGGAATCGAGCCTTGCGCGCGGCACCACTGCGGTCACGCGCCCCTTGTCATCCAGCAGCACGCGCCGTTCCGGCAGATCGAGGTCGAGCGTGCCGCGCGCCTCACGCGCGGCCAGCAAGGCGCGGAAGGCGCCGTAAAGGCTTGCCATATGGCCGGCGGCCAAGCCTTCCGGTTCGGTGCCGGCCTCAAAGCTCGCCTGCGCCTGTTCGTAAGTGAGCCGCGCGGCGGAACGCATGATGCCGCGCCCGAAGCGATGCCCGGTCTTTCGCCCGGCGCCATCAAAGCGCATTTCAACAAAAAGGCAGCCGCGATCTTCGCGCGGGCGCAGGCTGCACCAGCCATTAGAAAGCGCCTCGGGCAACATCGGCACGACGCGATCGGGGAAATAGACCGAATTGCCGCGCGCCCAGGCTTCGCGGTCCAGATGGCTATCCGGGCCGACATAATGCGCGACATCGGCAATGGCGACCGTGACCTTCCAGCCGGCGCCATCGGCTTCCGCATGCACGGCATCATCGAAATCGCGCGCATCATCGCCATCAATCGTCACCAGCGGCAGGTCGCGCAAATCAACCCGCCCACGGGCCGTGACACCCTTCGCCGCTTCGGCTTCACGCAAAGCTTCGGCAGGGAAGACATCGGGTATGCCATGGGCATGGATGCAAATCAGGGAGACCGAACGCGGTTCGCCCATCACACCCAGGCTTTCGATAATCCGCGCCGGCTTGGGCCCGAAATGCCGCGTGGCGGGCAAGGGCTCGGCCAAAACGATATCGCCTGGCTTGGCACCACCGGCTTCACCGGGTGGGACCATCCATTCACCCTTCTGGCGCCGATCGGTCGGGATGATGCGCCCTTCCTCATAAACGCCCAGGATGCGCGCCGGCGCGCCGCCCGCGATGCGCTTGAAGGTGCGGCCTTCATATTTGCCGGCACCGATGGGCTTGAGGCGCGCCAGCACACGTTCGCCAACCGCCAATGCCGGGCGGCCTTTGCCTTCCGGGCGCATATAGATGATGGGTGGGCGGCCTTCGCCCTGCCATTGCAGCGGGCGCGCGATGGGATCGCCATCCGGGTCCGTGCCGGTGATCTCTACCGGCGCCATATCCGGCAGGCGGCCGGGCGCGATAATGGCGCGCTTGCCGGCGGGGTTTGAGCCACCTTCTTCGGCCAATTCGCGCATCATTTGGCGGAGTGCCGGGCGCTGATCGGTACTCAGGCCAAAGGCGCGGGCGATTTCGGATTTGGTCACGCGACCTTTGGCTTCCGCGATAAAACCGCGCAGCGCTGCCTTTGACGGCAATTCGCCTGTGCCTTCGCCTGCCTGACGCGCCGCACCGCGACGTTTGGCGCTAGCCGCGGGGCCGGAGGCGGCGCGGGATCGGGCCTTATGGCCTTTCACCGGCGGGCCGCGACGCGGCATCTCAGCGGCTGCTCTTGCGGGCGGCGGGCTTGGCTTTTGCCTTGGTGGTCGCGGCCTTTGGCTTGGCAGCGGGCTTGGCCTTTGGGGTGGCAGGCTTCGCTTTCGCGGCGGCAGGCTTCGCTTTTGCGGCTACGGGCTTGGCCTTGGCCGCTGGTTTTGCCTTGGCGGCGGGCTTCGCCGGCGCGGCAGGGGCGGCGGCCTTACGCGCGCCACCCTTCGCACCCTTGCGGGCGGCGGCACCGCGCGCCTTCATCTCCTTGCCCTTTTCGGCGAGCAGCGTGACCATATCGGCAAGCTTCGCGTCTTCCATCGCCAGATCGCGCGGCAGATTGGCAACGGTCCGCCCATGCTGCGCGTAAGGCCCAAAGCGACCCTTGCGCACCACGACCATCTCTCCGTCCTTCGGGTGCGGTCCCAATTCGCGAATGCGTGACCGTGCATCGGCCAAAAGCGCAATCGCGCGATTGAGCCCAACCGTCAGCACATCATCATCCTTGTCGAGCGATTTGAAGATGCTGCCACAGCGCACATAAGGCCCGAAGCGGCCGAGCCCGGCGGTGATTTCTTCCTGGCTTTCCGGATCAATACCGATCACGCGCGGCAAGGACAACAAGCCAAGCGCCGCTTCCAAAGTCATGTTTTCCGGGTTTTGCCCGGCAGCGAGGCTCGCGCGGCGTGGCTTGGTGGGTTTGCCCTTGGCATCGGTGCCGGGCTCACCAAGCTGCACATAAACCCCGTAAGGCCCGCGGCGCAGCGTGACGGCCTGGCCAGTGGCGGAGTCCTTGCCCAATTCACGATCCGCGCCCGCACCTTCACCATCGGCAGACCCAACCCCGAAGGGCCGCGTGTAGCGGCATTCAGGATAATTCGAACAACCGATAAAGGCGCCGCCGCGGCCAAGCCGCAAGCCAAGCCGCCCGGCGGAACAGCTTGGGCAGCTGCGCGGGTCCGTGCCATCGCCGCGCGCGGGAAAAACATGCGGCCCCAAATCCTCATCCAGCGCGTCAATCACATCGCGCACTTTCAGATCCTTGGTCGCTTCCACCGCGCGGGAGAATTCATCCCAGAAGGCATGCATCACTGCGCGCCATTCCGCCCGCCCGCCGGAGATTTCATCGAGCTTTTCCTCCATGGCGGAGGTGAAGCCGGTATCCACGTATTTCTCGAAAAACCGCACCAGGAAGGTGGTGACCATGCGCCCCAAATCCTGCGCAATAAAACGCCGTTTTTCGAGCGTGACGTATTTCAAATCCTGCAAGCGTTGCAGGATGGACGCATAGGTGGAAGGCCGGCCAATGCCGAGTTCTTCCAGCCGCTTCACCAATGACGCTTCGGAATAGCGCGGTGGTGGCTGCGTGAAATGCTGGCTTGCGGCGATGTCACCGCGCTTCAGCGCTTCCTTCTCTCGCATCGGTGGCAGGATGCGGCTATCCTCATCTTCCGCTGCTGCCGCACCTGGCAGGATGCCGGCGCGCGCATCGGCGGCGCGATCATCCTCATCTTCGCGATACAGCTTCAGGAAACCGTCAAAGGCAATCACGGAACCGGTGGCGCGGAATTGCGCGCGGCCATCCTTGGCGGCGATATCCACCGTGGTCTGGTCCATCTCGGCCGAGGCCATCTGGGACGCGACCGCGCGCTTCCAGATCAGATCATAAAGCCTGGCTTGCGCGCCTTCCAATTCGCCGGCCATGGTATCCGGGCTGCGCGTGACATCGGTCGGGCGGATCGCCTCATGCGCTTCCTGCGCGTTCTTGGCTTTGGAAGCATATTCGCGCGGTGCGGCGGGCATGTAATTCGGCCCGAATTCGCTTTTGACGTGATCACGAATGGCAGCAATGGCTTCACGCGCCATGGTCACGCCATCGGTCCGCATATAAGTGATGTGCCCGGCCTCATACAAAGCCTGCGCCGTGCGCATGGTTTGCTGCGCGCCCATGCCAAGCTTGCGTGATGCTTCCATCTGCAGCGTGGAGGTCATGAAGGGTGGTGGCGGGTTGCGGCGCACGCGGCGCTTTTCCACCGCCGCCACACTATAGCTACCGCCTTCGGCGAGCTTTTTGGCGCGCATCGCCGCCGCTTCATCCGGCAGGTCGAATTGCTCCAGCTTGCGGCCTTCAAGATGCGTGAGCCGCGCGGTAAAGGGCGCGCCGGCCGCCGTGGTGAAGCGGCCTTCAATGGTCCAGTATTCGCGGGCGCGAAACGCCTCAATTTCCGCTTCGCGTTCGCAAATCAAACGCAGCGCGACCGATTGCACACGGCCTGCGGAACGCGAACCCGGAAGCTTCCGCCACAGCACGGGCGAAAGCGTATAGCCGACCAGGTAATCCAGCGCGCGGCGCGCCAGATAGGCTTCGATCAGCGGCTGATCCAAATCGCGCGGATGCGCCACCGCATATTGCACGGCGCGTTTGGTGATTTCATTGAAGGTGATGCGCTGAACATGCTTGCCCTTCAGCGCCCCGCGCTCGGCCAGCATATCCTTCACATGCCAGGAAATCGCTTCCCCTTCACGGTCCGGGTCGGTTGCCAGATACAATCGCTTGGCGCCCTTCAGCGCAGCCGCAATGCGGCCCACTTGCTGTTCCCCGCGCGGGTCCTTGCCCCAGAGCATGGCGAAATCCTGATCGGGCAGGACCGCGCCATCCTTTTCTTCCAGATCGCGGACATGGCCATAGGAGGCCAAAACCGTGAAATCGCGGCCGAGATATTTTTCGATTGTCTTCGCCTTGGCCGGCGATTCCACCACGACTACGTCGCTCATGCCTTCCCGATTCACCCTCGCCCGGATAGCGCTACCCGATGGCCAGGCAGCATATCCACCCGGCCTTCCAGTTCCAGATCGGCGAGCGCCGCCTGGAGCGCGGGGGGTGAGAGGTGACAGCGCCGGAGCAGATCGTCAACAGATATCGGTGCCATTCCAATCAAATCAATGAGTTGACCATATTCGCCGGGGGTGGCCTCCGGCGGTGCATCCTCGGGGATTGGCGTTTCCGGGGGATCAGGCAGGGCAAAAAGCGGGGCATCGCGCGGTGCTTCGGGCAGATGCGCCAGCACATCGGCGGCTGATTCCACCAAATGGGCACCCTGGCGGATCAGGTCGTTGGCGCCGCGGCTGCGCGGATCGAGCGGGCTGCCGGGGATGGCAAAGACCTCTCGCCCCGCTTCCAGGGCAAGCCGCGCGGTGATGAGTGTGCCGGAGCGTTCGGCGGCTTCCACCACCAACACACCCAGCGAAAGCCCGGCCACGATCCGGTTGCGCTTCGGGAAATGTCGCGCCAAGGGCGCGGTGCCCAAGGCATGTTCCGCCACCAACGCGCCTTCGCGGCCAATCCGGCTTTGCAAGGCAGCGTTTTCCGGCGGATAGGCGACATCAAGCCCGCCCGGCAGCACGGCCAGCGTCCGCCCCGCCCGCAAGGCGCCCTGATGCGCCGCCGCATCCACCCCGCGCGCGAGGCCCGAGATCACCAATACTCCCGCCTTGGTCAGCGCCTCCGCAATGTCTTCGGCGATGCGCCGGCCGGCGGCGGAAGCATTGCGCGCGCCGACAATGGCGAAGCTTGGCACCTGCGCCAGCAAGGCGGCATCGCCCTGCACCGCGAGCATCGCCGGGGCATCGGGCAGCAGGGCGAGCAAGGGCGGGTAGTCAGCACTACCCCAAAAGATGAAGCACCCGCCAAGCTTCGCCATGGCATCGGCTTCGCGGCGCGCATCATCCAGGCTTGGGATGCGCGCCGGGGTTTCGCGCTTGGCGAGAAGACGCGGCAAAGCCTCCAAAGCCGCGCGCCCACTGCCATGGCGGGCGAGCAGGCGCCGAAAGCCCATGGGGCCGATCCCCTCGGTCTCGGCAAGGCGCCAGAGGGCAAGGCTTTCGGCAGGGCTGGGCGTGGCGGCGGGCATAGGCGAAACCCTATGCCACAATTCAACCTATACGGGAAATATCAAATCGTATTGCTACTTGACTGTTTTGCCGATGCGCGGTTCGGTCCCCGCCAGCAGGCGGCGGATATTCGCCTCATGCCGCCAAAACACCAGCACGGCGATCAGCAACGCCATAAGCGCGTGATCCGTGCTGGACAGGACCAGGGCGAAAAGCGGCGCCGCCGCAAAGGCAGCCAGCGCCGCCGCTGACGACATTTTCAGGAGTTTCGCGGCCACCAACCACACGGCGCAGCAGGCAAGCCCAACCGGAAAGGCAGCGGCCAGCAGCACGCCAAGCCCGGTTGCCACCCCCTTGCCGCCGCGAAAGCCAAGCC
The DNA here is from genome assembly GCA_020250005.1 of Roseomonas sp. Taxonomy (GTDB): domain Bacteria; phylum Pseudomonadota; class Alphaproteobacteria; order Acetobacterales; family Acetobacteraceae; genus Neoroseomonas. The sequence continues at coordinate 5,778 of JADCES010000234.1, read as the reverse complement.
AGATCGGGAATAGGTGCCCGAGCACCGCCGCCGTACCCACCACAACATCCTGATCGCCGAGGAAATAGCGCGCCAGCAAGATCGCCACCGCCCCCTTCAAACCATCCAGGATCAGGGTTGCCGCGGCCAGGCCCTTCCGCCCCGTGCGCAGCACATTGGTGGCGCCTATGTTCCCGGAACCGACCTTGCGAATATCGCCAAGCCCGGCCGCCTTGGTCAGCAGCAGGCCAAAGGGGATGGACCCGATCAGGTAGCCGCCCAGCAGCGCAATCAGAAAACTAATGCTGTCCGCGTGTTCAGCCATGGTTCAGCCCCCGAAAACGCGGCGCCCGGCCTTCCAGGTGCCCAGCACCCGGCCCTCCAGGGCGCGACCATCAAAGGGCGAGTTCTGCGCCTTGCCCGGCAGCTTGCCGGCTTCAACCTTCCAGCCGCGATCGGGGTGGAACAGCACAAGGTCCGCCGGCGCACCCTTCACCAGCCTGCCCTGCGGCAGATCGAGCAAACTCGCGGGCCGCGCGGTGAGCAGCCCAAGCGCGGTGAGCATGGGCACATCCCCGGCATGGACGCGCGCCAAAGTCACGCCCAGCAAAGTAGCCAGCCCCGCACCGCCCGCTTCGGCCTGGGCAAAGGGCAGCCGCTTGTCATCCGCATCGCGCGGCTGATGGTCTGAGGCAATGGCGTCAATCGTGCCATCCACCAGCGCTGCCACCACCGCCTGCCGATCAGCCTCCGTCCGCAGCGGCGGGGAGAGCTTGGCGTAAGTCCGGTAATCGCCAATCGCGGTTTCGTTCAAATCAAAATAGGGCGGCGCGGTATCGCAGGTAACGGCCAGCCCCTCGGCCTTCGCGGCGCGGATCAGGTCAAGCGCCGCCGCCGTTGAGATATGCGCGAAATGCACATGCCCGCCCGTGATGCGCGCGAGTGCGATATCGCGCGCCACCATCATCGCTTCTGCCGCCGGGGTGATGCCGGGCAGGCCAAGGCGCGTGGCCAATTCGCCTTCGGTCGCGGCGCCGCCGGAAGCGAGGCTCGGTTCTTCAGGGTGCTGCATGATGAAGGCGCCAAAGGCCCGCGCGTAAGACAGAGCAAGCCGCATGGTGCGGGCCGAGGCAATGGCGCGCACCCCATCGGTAAAGGCAATGGCGCCGGCTTCGCGCAGCAACCCGTATTCCGCCAATTCCTTGCCGGCACAGCCCGAAGTGGCCGCGCCATAGGGCAGAAGTGCCACCGAACCCGTGGCTTCCCCGCGCCGCGCTATGAAGGAAATCAGCGCGGGGTCATCCAAGGCAGGGTCGGTATCCGGGAGCACGCAAATGGTGGTGATGCCACCCGCGGCAGCAGCCTGCGCGGCGGAGGCAATGGTTTCCCGATGTTCCGCCCCCGGTTCACCGAGATTGGCGCGGAGATCAATCAAGCCAGGTGCCAGGCAAGCGCCCGCCGCATCCACCACCGTGGCACCTTCGGGCGCGGTCAGGCCAGCGCCGCAATCGGCGATCAGCCCATCACGGATCAGCAAAGCACCCGGCGCATCGAGGCCGGAGGCGGGGTCGAGTAGGCGGGCATTGGTGATGAAGGTGTCGGCCATCACAAGGACTTCTCAAAAAACACGCGGCGATAGCCAGCTTCTTCGGCGCGATGCGTCTCGCCAAAGCCAAGGCGCTGATACAAGGCGATGTTTTCCGCCATCACTTCATTCGTATAGAGCCAAAGCCGCTGGTGGCCGCGGCGGCGGCCTTCGGCTTCAATCCAGGCCAGCATCTGCCGGCCAAGCCCCTTGCCCTGCGCGCCGGGCGCTACCGCGATATTGTCTAGGAACAGGCCAGCTTCGCTGTCTTCCAGCACTGCAAGCCCTTGCAGCGCGCCATCGGCTTCCAGCACAAAGGCCTGATGATCCGCGATGCGCGCGGCATAATCATCCAGCATCGGTGCCGGTTCACGATCAAGCCGCGGCACGTAATGCGCATAGGCGGCCCGCACCATTTGCCGGAGTGCGGGCGCTTCCTCAGCGCGCGCGGGGCGAAGCTCACACATTGCGCCTGAGCCCACGCGCCAGCATATCCAAAACCGCCATCCGGCAGGCGACACCCATTTCCACCTGTTCGCCGATCACGCTCCGCGTCGGGTGATCCGCAATGGCGCTATCAATTTCGACACCGCGATTCATCGGGCCTGGGTGCATCACAATCGAATCCGGCTTGGCATGCGCCAGCTTTTCCGCATCCAGCCCATAGAAGCGAAAGAACTCCCGCGCGGAAGGCACCATGCCGCCCGACATGCGTTCGCGTTGCAGGCGCAGCATCATGACAACATCAGCGCCCGCAAGCCCGGCCTTCATGTCGTGAAAGACCTCAACGCCCAGGCGCGCAGCTTCGGCGGGGATCAGTGTGGGTGGCCCCACCACACGCACGCGGCTGCCCATGGTGGTCAGCAGGTGCATATTGGAACGCGCCACGCGCGAATGGGCGATATCGCCGCAAATCGCGACAACCAAACCTTCAAGCCGGCCCTTGTGCCGGCGGATGGTGAGAGCATCCAACAGCGCCTGGGTTGGGTGTTCATGTGTGCCATCGCCGGCATTGATCACCGCCGCATCCACCTTCTGGCTCAGCAGCGAAGGCGCGCCGGATTGCCCATGGCGCACCACCAGCAAATCGCAATGCATCGCATTCAGCGTGCTGGCGGTATCCAGCAGGGTTTCTCCCTTATTCACGCTGGAAGTACTGACCGACATATTGATGACATCGGCGCCCAAGCGCTTGCCCGCGAGTTCAAAACTCGTGCGGGTGCGCGTACTGTCTTCAAAAAAAAGATTGATCAGCGTGCGACCCTTCAACAGGTCTCGCTGTGTTTTGCCGCTGCGATTGAGCAGCGCGTAGGATTCCGCCAGGTCCAGCAAATCCGCGATATGCGGCGGTTCAAGACCCTCAATGGCGAGGAGGTGTTTGCGGGGATAGGTCACGCGCTCTTTCTAGCCGCCCCAGGCCAGGGATGGCCAGACCCGGCTAAAGCTCAGCGAGGGCGCCGCGCAATGCCTCGGCCTTGCGATCCAGCGAGGCGCGTCCAGGGCTCCGCTGTACTTCCCGCGCGCTACCATCGGCCAAGCGCAGCACAAGGCGCCATTCCCTTGAAGATGCACCAGTATCCGTATCCCCGCTATTGGTGGTGCCTAGAACAGCTTCGGCCAATTCAACCTCTACCCCTTTAATGGCGCCCGGGGGCAGGGTTTCCTGCATATCGAAAAACCGCCACCAGGTAGTGATGCTGCGGGTGAAAACCGCGCTGCCATCGGCGCGAATCGAAAGCGCATGGGGTGCCGGGATGAAGGACAGCCACAGGAACATCCCAAGCCCCAGGATGGGGAAGCCCAGCCCCAAAAGCCGGGGCGTGATGGCGGGCCAATCGGCCAGGAAGCGCGGCAGCAGGGCAAAACCCACCATGGCAAAGCAAAGCCCCGCCAAGGCCCCAATGGCGTAGCGGATGCGCCCATCCAGCGCGATTTCGACCAGAATCTGATCCATGCGCTTCATCCCTTGGTTGCGTCCAAAGCGGCCTGTAGCATCCACGCCGCCGCCGCCTTGTCCACCGATGCCGCCCTTTTGCCGCGGCTGAGATCGGCTTCCCCCACCATCATGCGGTTCACCGCAGCCGAAGATAGCCTTTCATCCCAAAGCGCGGCGGGCAGACCAACGGCATCCGAAAGCGACCGCGCCCAATCCCGCGCCGCCTGCGCCGCCGGGCCGAAGGACCCATCCAGGCCAAGCGGCAGCCCGACCACCAGCCCCCCCACGCCTTCCTTGGCGGCAATCGCCTTGATTTCGGCGGCCATGGCCGTGAGCTTCCCGCGCTTCAGGCTGCCATAAGGGCTAGCCAACATCAGCGAGACATCGCTCAGCGCCACGCCCACGGTCTTTTCCCCCGGATCAAGGCCGATCAGCCGGGAATGGCGGGGCAGGGCAGCGCGCAAATCGGTCAGGTTGATGATAGGCATCGGGGGCCTTATGGTCCGCCGCTCTTTTTCCGGGAAGTAGTGATTTCATGTCCCTAGACACCGCCACCGTCCGGCGCGTCGCGGCCTTGGCCCGGCTGCGCCTTGAAGAACAGGATATCGCCCGCGTGCAGGGTGAGCTGAACGGCATTCTGGGCTGGATCGAACAGCTCCAGGCCGTCAACACCGAAGGCGTCGCGCCCATGGCCGGCGGCACGCCGGGCGGTGTGGCTGCCATGCCGCTGCGCGATGATGTCGTGACCGATGGCGGCAAGGCCGAGGCCGTGCTGGCCAATGCGCCAGACCGAGAGGGCGAATATTTCGGCGTGCCGAAGGTGGTGGAATAATGCATCCGACCGATTTTACCCTCGCCGGTGCGCTTGCCGCGCTGAATGAGGGCGCGATCAGCGCCGAGGAATTGACCCGCGCCCATGTGGCGGCGGTGGAGGCGCTGAACCCGAAGCTGAATGCCTTCATCACCACCACCAGCGAACAGGCGCTGGAGGCAGCGCGCGCTTCCGATGCGCGGCGCAAGCGTAGTGAGGCCGGGCCGCTTGAGGGCATTCCACTCGCGATCAAGGATCTGTTCTGCACGGAAGCTGTGCGCACCACGGCAGGGTCCAAAATCCTTGGCAATTTCATCCCGCCTTATGAAAGCACCGTGACGGCGCAGTTGAAGCGCGATGGGGCGGTGTTTCTGGGCAAGGCCAATCTGGATGAATTCGCGATGGGGTCGTCCAATCTGACCTCAGCCTTTGGCGGTGTGTTGAACCCTTGGCAGCGCAAGGGTGATCCGGCGGCGCGGCTGGTGCCGGGCGGGTCTTCCGGTGGGTCTGCTGCGGCGGTGGCGGCGCGCATGGCACTCGGCGCGACAGGCACGGATACCGGCGGTTCCATCCGTCAGCCGGCAGCGTTTTGCGGCATTGCCGGCATTAAGCCGACCTATGGGCGCTGTTCGCGCTTTGGCATTGTGGCCTTTGCGTCTTCCTTGGATCAGGCGGGCCCCTTTGCACGCACCGTCGAAGATTGCGCCATTCTGTTGCGCTCCATGGCGGGCCACGACCCGAAGGATTCCACCAGCGCGCAACAAGCCGTGCCGGATTTCGCAGCTGCGTGCGGGCGGAGCGTGAAGGGTCTGCGCATTGGCGTGCCGCGCGAATATCGGCTGGATGGCATGCCGGCCGAGATTGAAAAGCTCTGGCGCCAGGGGCTTGATTGGCTGCGCGATGCGGGGGCGGAGATTGTGGATATCTCTCTGCCGCACACGAAATACGCGCTGCCCACCTATTACATTGTTGCACCCGCTGAGGCTTCTTCCAATCTGGCGCGTTATGATGGTGTACGCTTTGGCCTGCGCGTGGCGGAGAAGGATAGCGACCTGCGTGATCTTTATGAACGCACGCGGGCCGAGGGGTTCGGTGCGGAAGTGCGCCGGCGCATCATGATCGGCACTTATGTTCTGAGTGCCGGCTATTACGATGCCTATTACCTGAAGGCGCAGAAAATCCGTGCCCTGATCGCGGGCGATTTTGACGCGGCCTGGGCCAAGGTGGATGCGATTGTCACACCCGCCACGCCATCAGCCGCCTTTGCTGAGGGTGAGAATACCGATGATCCGGTGAAGATGTATTTGAATGATGTCTTCACCGTGACCGCCAATCTGGCTGGCCTGCCTGGTTTGGCGCTGCCAACCGGCTTGGATCATCAAGGCCTGCCCTTGGGCTTGCAGGTGATTGGCCGGGCCTTCGATGAGGAAACCGTTTTCGCGGTGGGTGCCGCCTTGGAACGCGCCT
>JADCES010000233.1:2500-9078 GCA_020250005.1 Roseomonas sp. | reverse complement strand
TCTTCGCCAAGCTCAAGCACCTCATGCGCGCGGCACAGCCACGCACTGCCGAAGCAACTTGGTGAAAGGCCAGAGCGCTGATCGACATTGTCAGCCCAAGCGAGTGCAGCAACTACTTCGCCAATTCCGGATATGCTTCCAGTTAAAAGAAGCATGCTCTAGTCAAGGCGCCGCCCTTCACTCATCATTCTACGCTATTCATTTCCCGCCGCACCAGATTGACCCAGAACGCCATGCCATGCGGCAGGGCGGCATCATTGAAATCATAAAGCGGTGTGTGCAGCGCATGCACCTTGCCATCCGGCGCGGTGCCATTGCCCATGAAGACAAAGGCGCCCGGCTTAGCCTGCAGCATGAAAGCGAAATCCTCACCGCCGGTCACGGGGGTCATCTTGTCATTCACCGCGCCATCGCCCGCCAGATCCCGCGCGATATCGGCCATGATCGCGGTCTCCCGCGCATGATTGATGAGCGGTGCCGCACCCCACCACAGCGTTACCTCGGCACTCGCGCCCTGCATGCGGGCGGTCAGGTCAGCCACTTCGCGCATGCGATCATCCAAAAGCTTTTGCATAGTGGGATTGAAGGCACGCATGGTGCCACCCACCAGAATTTCTGAGGGCATGACATTCAGCGCCTCCGGCGACCCGCCGGAGATATGGCCGACGCTGATCACCACGCTTTCCAGCGCCGGCGCATTGCGGCTGACAATGCTTTGCAGCGCGGTGATGAAATTTGCCTGCGCGACGGTGATGTCACTCGCCAAATGGGGCGAATTGCCGCCATGCCCGCCCGTGCCGCGAAACTGAACTTTCCAGCGCCCGGAAGCGGCCATCATGGGCCCATCACACAGCGCGAAATGGCCAAGCGGCAGCCCAGGCATGTTATGCATGCCATAGACCGCATCGCAGGGGAAACGCTCAAACAGCCCATCATCCAGCATGGCGCGCGCACCGCCGCGGCCTTCCTCGGCAGGTTGGAAAATGAAATGCACCGTGCCGGCAAAATCGCGCTTCTTCGCCAAGACCTCGGCCGCGCCCAGAAGCATGGCGGTATGACCATCATGCCCGCAGGCATGCATCTTCCCCGCATGCTGCGACGCATAGGGAAGATTGGTCGCTTCCGTCAGCGCCAGCGCATCCATATCGGCGCGCAGCCCAATCGCACCCTGACCGGGGCGGCTGCCGCGCAGCGTGCCCACCACGCCCATGCGGCCCACACCTTCTGTGGTTTCAATGCCAAGGCTGCGCAGCCGTGCGGCGACCAGCGCCGCTGTGCGCGTTTCTTCCATGCCCAATTCCGGATGGGCGTGGATGTCTTTGCGGATGGCAATCAGTTCCGGCAGGATGGGGACGATTTCCTGCATCAGGGGATGGTCTGTCATATGGCCTCTCTTCCTGTGCCTATCCTATCACGAACGCGGCAGCGCTTCACGCTCAACGGGTTGCGGCACGGCTTCGCCGGGTGCCGCCACCATTTGTAGCCAATTGCGCAAATGCCGCCGCACCTGAAATTCAAATTCGACATTCATATCCTGCCCGGCCAATTTCACGACACGTTCGGCCAGTGCCGCGCGTTCGGCGTCATCGCGCGTCGGGCCAGTGACCTCTCGCCTGACTTCGGCGGCGGCGGAGGCGAGCACCCCATCCTCCGCTGAAATGATCTCAAGCTGGCAGCGCATGATGCAGCGAAAGGTCTCGGATGCCGGGCTGAAGGCACCAGCGGCGCTGGCGGTTTCGCGCGTCAACCGTGCGGTTTGAATGACGAAGCGTGCTGAGCCAGTGCCGCCGGCGGCGCTCAACCTGTCTCGTGCCATGCGCAGCATTACATCCGAAGGCAGAAATGGGGCGGGCTGTTGCACCATCAGCGCCGTACCGCTTTCGGGTTCCTTGATCTCCAGCGCGCTGACCTTGAGGCGAAGCGGTGTCAAATGCCCATAGCTTGGCGGCCCGGGTGGCACGAAAGGCCCCGCCGGCTGTTCATTGGCGCAGGCAGGAAGCAGCGGAAGTGCAAGGAAGGCACGGCGTTTCATCAGCAAAGCCATGGTCAAATGCCTGCCTCACGCACTGGCAAAGTCGCCCGATCAAAACGGAAATCGAAATTGCAGAATTCACACGTCATGGTGATGGTACCTTCATCGGCCATGTGGTCCAGATCATCGGTGCTGAAGCCGCCCAGCACATTCAACAGGCGTTCGCGCGAACAGCGGCAGCCATAGGAAAGCGGCCTTGGGCGATCCAGCCTGAGCCCTTCGGCATGGAATAGCCTGTTCAGCACCTGCTCACCCGAAAGCCGATCATCCAGCAATTCCTCATTGGTGATGGTGCGCGCCAGGATGGTCGCGGTCTGCCAGGCTTCCTGCTGCTCTTCCTGATCCATTTGTTGATCAAGCCAGCCGGCACCGGCCACGCGTTCCAACAGCAGGGCTGAAGCCCGCCAGCCATTCGGCGTTTCTTCGCAGGCGAGCTTCAAATAGGTATCAAGCTGTTCCGAATTGCGGAAATACCCGCCGGTCATGTCCGTCAATGTCTCGCCTTCAATCGCGACAATGCCCTGGTAGCGATCCATATCGGGCCCCTGGTCGCAAGTAAAAGCCAGATACCCCTTGCCAAGCAGCGCGGCAGCAGAAGGCGCCGCCAACCCCGCGAACCTTTCCTCATTCAGCTTGGCATAGCCTCGCAGCGCCCCGGCATGGGTGCAATCCGCCAGAAGCATGGAAAGCGGGCCATCGCCCTTGGCCTGCAAGCTGAAGGAGCCTTCAAATTTCAGCGCCGCCGCCAGCCCTGCGGTCAGCGCCATGGCTTCACCTGCGATCTTTGCGACCTCAGGTTGATAATCATGGCGGCTGAGCAAGGCATCCGCCAGTGGCCCCAAGCGCACCAGGCGGCCTCGCACCGGCCTTTCATCCAGGTGAAAGGGCAGGACGGCTCTTGGAACCATCAGATCAGGAACGGGCGGTCGGCCGAAGGCATCAAACATTGGGCCATCGGCCTTTTCCGGTATTTGCGACACGAGATATCCTTATCCAAGCAGGGCGAAAGCGCTGAGACATGTTCAGCCCCGATCAAAATTGGGCCGCCCCTTCCCCTTTTCATCAATAGGGGCCAATTATAGACAAATTCCGGGGGTGGTGTCTTGGCAGAAATCTGGGAGTCCTGGGGGCACTACGCCTATCTGGGGTCGTTTATCTGGGCGTTTTTTGAGGGTGAAACTTTTGTTCTGGCCGCGGCAGCCCTGGGTGCGGCAACGGGTGCGGTCAATCCGTGGTGGCTGCTTTTGGCGGTGTGGTTCGGGTCCTTTCTGGGTGATCAAACCTGGTTCACCTTGGGCCGACGCTTCGGGCCGCGTGTTGTGCGCCGTATCAAGGGTGCCGAGGAAAAAGTGGCCCGCGTGAATGATTTGCTTCACCGCTACGGCACCTGGTTTATTCTGAGCTTCCGGTTTCTGTATGGCATTCGCAATGTCGCCTCAGCCGCCTGCGGTCTGGCTGGGCTGAATTGGGCGCGCTTCGCCGTGCTGAATTTTATCGCGGCAGGCATCTGGGCCAGCAGCTTTGTTGCCGCCGGCTGGTTTCTTGGTACCTTGATCGGGCCGGAAAGGCTGGGCTGGACCATCGCCGGTATCGCGCTTTCTGCCTTGGCGTTCTTCGTTGCGCGGCATTGGTATCGGCGTTCACGCAAGGCGCGCAGCGAAGCGGCCTGACCAAGCCGCGTCTGATCCGTGCGGGGCAAGACCTTTCGTGTTCTTGACGCTTGAGAGCAGCGGCATTCCCCGATTGGGATAAATAGGCAAGAACTTTCCGAAGCTTGTGCCGCTTTTCGGTCCGGGCCAGCATAGCGCGCCAATAGTCAAGCAAAGAGCGTGGTGGTTTCGATGGCGGGCATGCAAAATATCGTGGATGGTCTGGCCGGTGCGATAGGCAATACGCCATTGATACGCCTGAAGCGCGCCAGCGAAATGACCGGCTGCGATATCCTGGGCAAGGCGGAATTCATGAACCCCGGCGGTTCCGTGAAGGATCGTGCGGGGCTTGGAATTATTGCGGATGCCGAAGCGCGCGGCGCGCTGAAGCCCGGCCAGCCCGGCACTATTGTGGAAGGCACCGCAGGCAATACCGGCATCGGCATTACGCTGGTGGCCAATGCGCGCGGCTATCGTAGCATCATTGTGGTGCCCGAGACGCAAAGCCGCGAAAAGCTCGATTTTCTCCGCATGATCGGCGCTGACCTCCGCCTGGTGCCGGCCAAGCCATTCTCCGACCCCGGCAATTACGTGCATTACAGCCGCCGCCTGGCGGAGGAGCTTGGCGCGGTTTATGCCAATCAATTCGACAACCTCGCCAATCGCGACGTGCATGAGGCAACCACGGGGCCCGAGATCTGGGACCAGACCGGCGGGCAGATTGATGCCTTCACCTGTTCTTGCGGCACTGGCGGCACGCTGGCGGGCATCGCACGCGCCTTGAAGGCGCGCGGGCCAGCGACGCGCATTGTGCTGGCGGACCCGATGGGCAGTTCGCTCTATTCCTGGGTGAAGACCGGTGAGTTGAAGCCCGAGGGATCTTCCATCACTGAGGGCATCGGCCAGGCCGCGCGGGTGCCCGGCAATCTGGTGGGTGACCGCGCCCTGATTGATGACGCGGTGCAAGTGACGGATGAGGAAGCGCTGACACAAGTATTCGACCTTCTGGTGCAAGAAGGCATTTGCCTTGGGGGCTCAGCCGGTTTGAATGTGGCAGCGGCGATAAAAGTGGCGCGCCAATTGGGGCCGGGGCATCGCGTGGTGACCATCCTGTGCGATGGCGGTGCGCGCTACCAATCCAAGTTGTTCAATCCGGAATTCCTGCGCGAACGCGGCCTGCCCATTCCGCCTTGGCTTGCATGAGGACCGCGCGGTGATCCGTGAAGCGCTCGAAATCGGCCGCAGCATCCGCGCGCGTGACCCTGCGCAGCCTTCCTGGCCGGAGACCATTTTCTGCTATGCCGGGCTGCATGCCGTGCTGTGGCATCGGCTGGCGCATTGGCTTTGGCGGCACGGCTGGCGCGGGGCAGGGCGGCTGGTTTCGCATCTCAGCCGTTTTCTGACCGGCATTGAAATCCACCCGGGCGCGCAAATTGGCCAAAGGCTATTTATTGACCACGGCATGGGCGTTGTGATCGGGGAGACGGCAGAGATCGCCAATGATGTGCTGATCTATCATGGTGTGACGCTTGGCGGACTTTCCGGCAGCCCTGGCAAAAGGCACCCGACGATTGAGGCGGGCGTTTCCATTGGCGCTGGCGCACAGGTTCTGGGGCCGATCACCGTGGGCAAAGGCGCGCGCATCGGCGCCAACGCCGTGGTGACGCGTGACGTTCCGGCCGAATGCACGGTGGTTGGCATCCCCGCCCGCCCGCCCGCGGGCACCACCTGCGCTGATCCCTTCTTGGGCTATGGGCTCAGCAATACCGAAGATGACCCCGTGGGTGATCAAATCGCAGCTTTACGCGCAGAAGTGGCGGGGCTCCGTGCCCGGCTGGCGGAGGTTGAGAAGCGCAAGGCGGATCATCCCTGACGATGACGCGGCCGTTGCTGGCCTGTCTTGGTACGGCTTGGCCTATCGCCTGCAAAGGCCTATGCGGTTCGTTGCAGGGAGCCCTTTTCGTTGGTCGGGGGGCTAGTAGCCTGGGAGCCACGCATGAGGCAACAAGAGCGTTTCAATGCGATGATGGAGGATGGGATTGCCCTTCGTCGTCATATGGCGTCCGCAATGTTCCCGTCGGTTCTGCGCGCCGTCGGTTTGTGCGAAGCGGCGTTGCGGGGCGGCGGCAAGCTGTTTTTTTGCGGCAATGGCGGCAGCGCTGCGGATGCGCAGCACCTGGCCACCGAACTGCTGGTACGCCTCAGATCGCGTGTTGAACGCCCTTCTTGGCCCGCCCTCGCGCTGACGCTTGATCCAGCGGCGCTGACCGCGGGCGGCAATGATTATGGGTTCGAGGATGTGTTCGCACGGCCGCTCTCGGGTCTCGGTCGGCAGGGTGACGTTCTGTTTGGCATCACAACGTCGGGACGCTCCGCGAATGTGATCAAGGCTCTTCGGGTGGCGCGTGGCATGGGTATCGGGACGATCGGGTTCCTCGGCGGTGATGGTGGTAGCGCCGCGTCTCTTTGTGATGTGGCGCTGATTGTCCCAAGCAGCGAGACTGCGCGGGTGCAGGAAGCGCATATCACGCTTGGTCATGCGATTCTGGAATTGCTTGAAGATCGGTTGATCAGGACATGACTATTCTTCTGACAGGCGCAGCAGGCTTTATTGGCATGCATGTGGCTGAAGCGCTGTTGGCGCGTGGCGAAAAGGTGATCGGCCTTGATAGTCTGACGCCCTATTATGATTTGCGCTTGAAGCATGCGCGACGTGATCGCCTTTTGGCGCAGGAACATTTCTCATTCTTAGAAGTAAACATCGCGGATCGTGCAGCGGTTGCATCTTTATTCCAACAACATCGCGATATCACGCGGATCATTCACTTGGCCGCCCAGCCAGGTGTCAGGCATTCGCTGGTTGATCCCTACAGCTATGTTGAAGCCAATGTGATGGG
>JADCES010000232.1 GCA_020250005.1 Roseomonas sp. | reverse complement strand
TGTGATGTCACGGATGATGACGCGGTAAAGGCCATGATCGCCCGGGCGGTGGATGCCTTTGGTTGCCTTGACTGCGCCTTCAACAATGCTGGCATCGCCCCGTATCAGGTAAATGCCGGGGGGCAGAAAATCGCGGATGTCGCGCCCGAAGCATGGCGCCGCTTGATTGATGTGAATCTGACGGGCGTTTGGCTATGCCTGAGGCATGAAGTGGCACAAATGCGCGCGCAGGCTTCGGGCGGCGTCATCATCAATACCGCCTCGATCCTTGGCTTGGTCGGGACGGCGACCTCCTCTGCCTATGTTGCGGCAAAGCATGGTGTGGTGGGTCTGACGAAAACAGCGGCGGCTGACCATGCCGAGGATAACATCCGCGTCAATGCGGTTTGCCCAGGCTATATCGAGACACCAATGACCGAGGAGACAATGCGCCGGCGCGGTGAGCGCATTCTGGCGCGCGTGCCGATGGCGCGCATGGGCCAGGCAGATGAGATCGCCGAAGCGGTGCTATGGCTTTGTAGCCCGAAAGCGAGCTTTGTGACCGGTGTCTCCTGGGCGGTGGATGGCGGCTATACGGCGATTTGACGCACTTCCTGAAGCGGGCATGATTGCCACTTGGATTGCCGCCACCATCCCGCCCATTTCTGTTTGAGGAACGCCCATGTCTGAAATTGAGATCACCGATGATGCGGGGCTGCGCATCATTCGCCTGAACCGGCCGGAGAAGAAAAACGCCCTGACGCGGGCGATGTATGGCGCGATGGCTGCGGCGTTGCGGGAGGCCGCGACCACACCCGCCATTCGCGCCGTATTGATCACGGGTGGCGATGCCTGTTTCACCTCCGGCAATGATGTGGCGGATTTCCGCGCGCGCGGCGAACAGCAGGCGGAGGTTCCCTCACCCGCGCGGGAAATGCTGGCCGCACTTGGCGAATGCCCAAAGCCCGTGGTGGCGGCGGTGGCCGGTTATGCGATTGGCATTGGCACCACGCTGCTGCTGCATTGCGATCTGGTCTATGCCGGCGATAACGCCATCTTCCGCATGCCTTTTGTGGATCTGGGGCTGTGCCCGGAAGGCGGTTCTTCCCTGTTGGTCCCGATGCGCGGCGGGCAGCTGCTCGCCAATGAATTGCTGATGCTGGGGGATGCCTTTGCGCCAGAAGTGGCGCTGCGTGCCGGCATCATCAATGCCGTGGTGCCCGCCGCCGAATTGCTGGCCCATGCGGAAGCCAAGGCGCGCGCTTTGACCGCCAAGCCACCGGCGGCCATGGCGCAAACCAAGGTGCTGCTCAGGCGTGCGGATGCAGCGCGCATCGCCGAACATATGCAGGTTGAATTCACCGCCTTCGGCGCCTTGTTGCGCGGGCCAGAAGCTGCGGAAGCGGTCGCGGCGTTTCAGGAAAAGCGCAAGCCGGATTTTTCGCGCTTCTTCGCTGGCGGAAAAGGCTGACGCGATGCTGCACCAATGGCCGGCCCAGGCGCGGGTTTATCATGATGTTTCAGTGGCGGAAGCACTGCCGGATGAAATCGGCAGCACCGCACGGATCGCGCTGGTAACGACGCGTTCGCTTGTGCATAGCCGCATCGCCGCGACAGTGCGGGAAGCCTTGGGCGCGCGGCTGGTTGCGGAAAGCGCTGCGATGCGCGCCCATAGCCCGGTTGAGGATGTTTTGGCGCTGGCCGCGCTGCTACGCGAAAGCCGTGCCGAATTGGTGGTGTGCTTGGGTGGCGGTTCGGTGATTGATGGCGCCAAGGTCGCCTGCCTTGCGGTCTGGCGCGGCATTACGGAGCGCGCAGCGTTGATTGAAGCGGCGGTCTCTCGCGGCGCATCGGCCGGTGCCTGGGATGGTGCCGCGCCCTCGCCGCGTTTGGTCGCGGTGCCAACCACGCTTTCCGCCGCTGAATTCGCGCCCGCTGCCGGCTATACGGATGTGGTTGAGGGCCGGAAATATCGCGCGCTTGATCCCTGGATGGTACCGCGCGCCGTTCTGCTTGACCCTGCGGCCACCTTGGAAACACCGGCAGAGCTTTTCCTTTCATCCGGCATTCGCGCCTTGGATCATGCGGCCGAGCGTTGGTGCGCGCTGGCACCGGCACCCTTTTCCGATGCGGTGTCACGCCAGGCCATGCTGATGCTGGCCGAGGGCCTGCCGCGCGTGGCGCAAGCAACGGGGGATTTGCGGGCGCGCGCGCTTTGCCAGCAAGCGGCCTGGCTTTCAGTGCAGGGTGGTTGGGCCGGCGTGCCGGTTGGTGCCAGCCATGGGCTTGGCTATATTCTGGGTGCTGCGCGCGGCGTGCCGCATGGCATCACCTCCTGCCTCATGCTGCATGCGGTGATGCGATGGAATGCGCCGGTGAATGCAGCGCGGCAAGCAGATATCGCGGCGATTTTTGGCGGCGCGGAAGCAGGCCCGGCGATTGAGGATTTTGTCGCAGGGCTTGGATTGCCGACGCGTTTGCATCAGCAGGGCATTACCGAGGCTGAAATCCCTGGCCTTGCCGCGCGCTGGACCGGCGATGCACCGATTGCGACCAATCCCCGCCCCGTGCGTGGCGCGGCGGATTTGGAGGAGATTCTGAGGCTGGCGAGTTAAAGATTCCGCCGTTCTGCCCTGAGCGTGGGCAGGCCAATCCCCGTGGCGTCAAACCCTCCATCCACGGCAATCACCTGACCGGTCAAATAGCTTGCGCGGTCACTGCACAGAAAGAACACCGCTTCCGCCAGTTCCGCTTCCAGCCCATAGCGATTAAGCGGCAAATGGTCGTGGTAATCCGCACGGATTTCCGGCGTATGCACGGCCTTCGCCATGGCCGTATCCACCGGGCCGGGGGCCACAGCATTCACGCGGATGCCAAGGCTTGCGAATTCCACCGCCTGCTGTTTCGTTAGATGCGCAAGCCCGGCCTTGCTGGTGCCATAGGCGACGCGGAGCGTCGAAGCGCGCAGGCCAGAGATGGAGGTGATATTCACCATCGCCCCGCCGCCGGCTTCTGCCATGATGGGTGCAGCCGCTTGTGCCGCGAGGAAGGGACCGGTCAGGTTCACCGCCAGCACACGCGCCCAATCTTCAGGCGTGGTTTCCAGGATCGGTTTGAAAATGGCGATGCCAGCATTATTCACCAGCGCATCCAAGCGCCCGAAATGCGCCGCCGCCTGCCGCACCGCAGCCGCAATCGCAGGCGGGTCTGAAACATCGCAGATGATCTCGAGGGTTTTTGCGGGTTCGGCCAGCGCCGCCATGGTGTCACGCAGTTGGGCTGCGTTGATATCGAGCAGCGCGACATTCCATCCCTCGGCGAGGAAGCGCTTCGCAACAGCAAGGCCGATGCCGCGCGCGGCGCCGGTAACCAGGGCGGTCTTCATGGCGAAATCCTCTCCATCACCGCGGCATGCTGCCGGCACGGCCAGCGGTTGACCCGCCATCAATCACCAATTCACTACCCGTCATATGCCGCGATGCGTCGGAAGCAAGGAACACCACACCGGCTGCGATATCAGCCGCTGTGCCGGCTTCCCCAAGGGGCACGATATTCGCCGCCAATTGGCGCGGATCAATCGGCGCATTGCGACCATCCTGCGTGCCCTGCGGCATCTTCTGCCAGATATCGGTTTCAATGACGCCGGGGTGGACAGAATTGCAGCGAATGCCATCCCGCGCGCCAGCGCATTCCAGCGCCACGGATTTCGAAAAAAGCCGTACGGCGCCCTTGCTCGCGGAATAGCCGGCAAGCCCGGCGGAGCCACGAATGCCGGCGATGGACGACATCATGATGATGGAACCGCCACCCGCGCGGCGCATGGCAGGAATGGCGTATTTCACGGAGAGGAAAACGCCATCAATATTCACCGCATTCTGCCGCCGCCATTCGGCCAGCGACATATCAAGCAGCGGCTTCATGATGGCGATGCCGGCATTGGAAACCAGCACATCCAGCCGGCCAAATTGCGCTTCAATGGTGGCGATAACCCCCGCCCAACGCGCCTCATCCACCACATCCTGATGGAGGTAAAGCGCCTGATGCCCGGCGGCCCGCAGCTTTGCCGCCAGTGCCTCACCACGCGCATCATCAACATCGGTCAGCACCACGCGCGCCCCTTCGGCGGCGAGCGCTCCCGCGCAAGCGGCACCAATGCCGGCCGCAGCGCCAGTGATCAGCGCAACCTTGCCTTGAACCTGTCCCATTGCCTTTCCTTCCCTCAAGCAAAACGTTCCGCCGCGAAGGGCGCGAAATCAAAATTGGGCTTTTCGCCCGCAACCAAAGCGCCCATCAGCGCGCCTGTGGGCGCTGATCCCGTAAGGCCCAAATGCCCATGGCCAAAGGCGCAATAAAGCCCCTGCCAGTCACGCACCGGCCCCATCACCGGTACGCTATCGGGCAGGCAAGGCCGATGGCCCATCCAGATCTTGCCGCCTTCCGTGCGCGCCTTCGGAAATACCTTTTTCAGATCGCCCAACAACAACATCGCGCGCGCTTCCGTGGGCGGCGCATCAAGCCCGGCGATTTCAACCGAACCCGCCACACGCAAACCTTCTTCCATCGGGCTGATGAAGACCTTGCGATCAGCGGGCGACAGCACACGCCCAACGCGCACACCCGCATCCGGCAGCATCACATGATAACCGCGCTGGGTTTCCAAGGGCACCTTCAACCCAAGCGGCACCAGCAAGCGCGCAGACCAGGCGCCGGCGGCAAGCACTATCTGATCGGCGGCAATATCCTCCCCCGCGCAGCGCACGCCAGTCACGCGCTTGCCCTCGGTCAGAATGGCCTGCACCTCAACGCTGCGAATCTCGCCACCCATACGGCGCACGCCATTGGCCACCACGGCAGCGAGCCGCGCTGGATTTACGCAGGAACCGTGATCGGGCAGATAAAGGCCAATCTGGTAGTCTTCCGAGACTTCCGGTTCCAATTCGCGCAAGGCCGGGCCGACCAGCTTTTGCACCTTCAGCCCATGCTTTTGGCGCAGCGTGAGGGAAGCATTGTCCTTCGCAAGCTGCTCCTCATTCCGATAGAGATACATCTGACCTTCTTCGCGGATCAGGTCACTTGCCCCTTCCGCGGCCAGGATTTCGCGATGCCGATCAGGTGCGGAAAACAGCAGCGCGGAAAGCGCCACGGCGGCGGATTCGACCTTCTCGCGCCGAGCAGACGCCACAAAACGCAGCAGCCAGGGCATGGCGCGCAGCCAATAGCGCGCGGGGATATGCAAAGCGCCGGCCGGGTCCATCAGCATTTTCGGCACCTGCGCCAGCACGCCCGGCATGGCGAGCGGTGCCACCGACCCATGGCTGATGGCGCCCGCATTGCCGGTATAGGCGGCACCTTCCTTGCCGGCTTCCAGCACCAACGGCTTCTGCCCGCGTCGTGCCAAATGCCAGGCGATGCAAAGGCCAACAATGCCGCCGCCAATAATGACCGGGGCGGGTTTGGATGATTGCGTTTCCATGGTGCCATCCTGACGCAGTATGAAGCCCCAGGGAAGCGCCCGGTTGACGCCCCGCGGCCAGGGCATCACCTTTGGCGCTTCTGGAGGATGCCAGCATGAAAATTACCCCCAATAATGCCGGGCTCGGCGCCCGCATCGAGGGCATTGACCTGAGCCAAACCGCCTCGGCCGAGGATTTCCGCACACTTTTGCGCGCCCTTGGCGAATATGGCGTGCTGTGTTTTCCAAAGCAGGATCTGGAAGCGCCGCATGTGGCGGCCTTCGGCAAGCGCTTTGGCGATCTGGAAGTGAATGTCGCCAATCTGTTCCATGCACCCGGCCATCCGGAAGTGATGATCCTGTCCAATATGAAGGATGCGGCGGGCAAGCCCTTGGGACTGAATGATGCCGGCCAGGGCTGGCATACGGATATGTCCTATTCCAAGGAAATCGCCCTTGCGAATATGCTGCATGCCAAGCGCGTGCCGCGCCGTGATGGCAAGGTGTTGGGGGCAACGCAATTCCGCAATATGCATGCCGCCTATGCCGATCTGCCGGCGGAGGTGAAGGCGCGCATTGAAGGCCGCGTTGCCATTCATGATTTCAGCAAATTCTGGGACATGATGCGCCAGAGGCCGGGCAGCATTCGCGGGCCGCTCACGCCCGAACAGCGCGCGAAAAAGCCGCCAGTGGAACAGCCCATTATGCGTATCCATCCCATCACCGGGCGGCCTGTGCTCTACTGCAATTGCGGTTATGCCATGTATGTGAAGGATATGGATCGCGCGGAATCCGATGCGCTGCTGGATTATCTGTTTCGCCATCAGGCACAGGAAAAATACCTCTATACGCATGAATGGTCGGAAGGTGATGTGCTGATCTGGGACAATATCGGCACCATGCATAATGCGGTCGCGGATTACTTGCCCGGTGAGGATCGCTACATCCTGCGTGTGCAAGTCATGGCAACACTCGATTACGCGGCACTGGCAGCATGAAACTGGTTACCTTTCAGGGCGCGCATGGCCCAACACTTGGTGGCGTGGTGGGGGACAGCCTGGTGGCACTGCGCCCTGCCCTATCCGCCGCAATGCGCGCGGCGGGTGAGGCTGACCTCAGTACTGAGATCATCCCCGCCGATATGGTAGCGCTGCTTGGCGATGAGGCGGCGATGACGGCCGCCGGCCGCGCACTTGCCTTTGCAGCGCGGGCGGAGAACGGCGCACTGCGCCAACCGCTGGCGGGGACCAAAATACTGGCGCCGCTGAAGCCCGGAAAGATCCTCGGTGTCGGGCGCAATTACAGCGATCACGCCAAGGAAGTGGGCGGCCCAAAGCTGGAAATGCCGCGCATTTTCATGAAGCCCACAAGCTCCGTCGTGGGTCCTGGGGCGGTGGTGAAAATCCCGCGCGATGTGAAAAAGCCCGATTGGGAAGTGGAACTTGGCGTCGTGATCGGCAAGACAGCGCGGGATGTGCCGGAAGGCGTCGCGCTGGATTATGTCGCGGGCTATACCGTGTTGAATGATGTCAGCGCGCGGGAATTTCAATTTGATGTGCCGCTTGCCATGACATCCTTCGCCAAGGGCATGGATGGTTTCTGCCCGATCGGCCCCTGGATCGTGACACCGGAAGAAGTCGGTGAGCCCTGGATGCTGGACGTAAAATGCTGGCTGAATGGCGAAGAAGTACAGCATGGCAATACGCGTGATCTGATCTTTTCCGTCTCGGCGCTGATCGCCTTTCTCTCGCGCTACATGACTTTGGAGCCAGGCGATGTAATTGCCACTGGCACGCCTTCAGGGGTTGGGCATTTCCGTGATCCGCCGCGTTATTTGAAGCCGGGTGACAGGCTGCGCCTGGAGGTGGAGCGCGTTGGCGTTCTGGAACATTCGATTGGTTGAAATAACAGGGAAGCAAGAATGAGAAAAACATTTCTGACCGCGGCTTTGGCGGCGTTGCTGGCGCTACCTGCCTGGGCGCAGCCCAAGGCGCCAGGTACGGATTACCCGAACCGACCGGTGCGCGTTGTGGTGGCGCTTGCCCCTGGCGGCAATGCCGATATCAATGCGCGGCTGATTTCAACCGCGCTGTCGCAGCAATTGGGCCAGCAATTCGTGGTGGAAAATCGTCCCTCCGGCGGGGGCACCGTGGCGTTCGAAACCGTCGCGCAAACACCGCCTGATGGCTATACGCTGCTGGTCGGAGCACTTGGGTCGCATGCGCTCAATATCGGGCTTTATGGTGAAAGGCTGCGCGTGCATCCTTTGACAGGCGTGGACCACATCACCATCAGCAGCCATTCTGCTATTGTGCTGGCGGTGCATCCTTCGCTTGGCGTGAATACGCTCGCCGAATTCCGCGCCTTGCTTGCCGCCAATCCCAACCGTTTTGATTTCGGGTCTTCGGGCAATGGCACCACCGGGCATATTTCCTCGGCACTGCTGCTGCATCTGATGGGCGTGCAGGCGCAGCATGTACCCTATCGCGGTTCTGCGGCGTCCTTTGCTGATCTGGCGGTGGGGCGCATCGCCTTCCAGTCGGACACCATCTCCTTCCTTGCTGATCACATTCGCGCCGGCACGGTCCGCGGTCTTGTCATTGCAACACCACAACGTTCACCCATGGCGCCCGATGTGCCGACTTCCGCCGAAGCGGGCCTGCCCGCCTTTCAGGCCACCACCTGGACGCCATGGTCCGCCACACTCGGCACCCCTTTGCCGATCCGGCAATTTCTGTATGAGCAAATCGCCATTGCGCTGCGTAAGCAAGAGGTGCGGGATCGGCTGATCCAGCTTGGCAATACCATCCCGGATGGCATGACGCCGGATGCAACGCGCGCCTTTATCGCGAGTGAAATTGACAAATGGGTGCCAATCGTGCGTGCCACAGGCGCGCGTGTGGATTGAGGAAAGCGCAGCATGAACATCGAAAGACGCACGCTTCTTGGCGCCCTTGCCGCAAGCGCCTTGCCGGGGCTTGCACAAGCACAAGACATCGCCTGGCCCACCAAGCCCGTGCGCGTCGTGGTGCCTTATGCCGCCAGTGGCGGGACGGATATTCTGGTGCGCGCGATTGGTGAGGCGCTACGCAGCACCCTGCCCCAGCCCTTCATCGTGGAAAACCGCGCAGGTGCAGCGGGCGTGATTGGTTCCGAAGTGGTGGCACGGGCGGAACCCGATGGGCATACGCTGCTGGTGGTTGTTTCAACGCATGTCATGAACAAGTACCATCTGCCCAGCATGCCTTATGACGCGATCCGCGATTTCACGCCGATTGCGATGCTGACGCGCAATACCATGGTGCTGGTCGCTGGCGCCAATCAGCCATTTGATTCGCTCCGCTCCATGCTTGCCTATGCCAAGGCCAATCCCGGCAAGGTGGGCACCGGTTCAACCGAGGCGCTGTCTTCCTTTATCGGCCAGGAAATGGCGCGGCGGGCGGGCGTGGAGATGCCTGATATCGCCTATCGCAGCGGTGGGCCATTGATGAATGATATCGTCGCTGGCCATTTGCCGAGTGGTTGGACCAGCACAGTCAGTGCCATGCCGCATATGCAAACTGGGCGCGTGCGTGTGCTGGCGGTTTCCACCGGCACGCGTTCGCCCTTCTTTCCTGATGCGCCAACGCCCGCCGAACAGGGCGTGCGCGATTTTGATCTTTCCGGCTGGGTTGCGATGCTGGGGCCGCCGCGCATGC
>JADCES010000231.1 GCA_020250005.1 Roseomonas sp. | reverse complement strand
GGGGCTTCGCGCCCTGCATCGGGTGGATCGGGGCGGATCGGCATGGCCTCGGCCGCCGCATCGGCGGCGCGCAGCATGGGACCCAAGGGGATTTCGGGTTCCTGGCGGCGGAACAGGCGGCCGGTGCGGGATTTGAAGCGTGCGCCAAGGCGGGCAAAGAAACCAGGCTTTTTGGACTCTGCTTCCTCAGTGGGGCGCAGCCTTTCCGCGCCGGCGCGCGCTGCATCCAGGGCGGCCTGGCTGGCGCCAAGCGCCGCGCGGCCAGCGCCGCGCCATTCGCCGAAGGTCAGGCCGCAGCCGATAAAGCACGCCCCCACCGCGCCAAAGACCAAACCTGCCTTACCCAGTAGGGCGCCATAGGCGCCGAAATTGCCCGAAAGCCAGGAAATCACGCCATCAGCCAAAAGCGGGCCAATGGCGCCGCCCGCACCTGCAAGGCTGGGTGCCTCGGGCGGCAAGGGGGCAAGGCTCAGCGCGGCGGCGCCAAGCGGCAGCCCAAGGGCCAAGCCGAAAAGCCGGAAGGGAATGAAGCCAAGGCCGCGTTGCGTTGCCAGCCGAAAGGCCCAGGCGAGCAGCGCCAGCACCGGCAAGGCTGCGGCATAACCAAAGCCCTGCAATAGGATATCGGCCACCACCGCCCCTGCCGGCCCGGCAAGGTTGCTCACGGGCCGTGCGGTTGCCGTATTCAGCGAAGGATCGGCGGGGTCGTAACTCAGCAGCGCCGCCGCCAGCCCAAGCGCCACCAAAGCCGCCAGCAGGCCGCAAAATTCCATGAGGCGGCGGCGCAAGAGCGCGCGCAGATCGGCCGAGGCAAAGCGCCGCCGGACGGCGCCTGGTTCGGCAGAGGGCCTGGAATCGGCCGGGAGAAAAAGGCGAGGCATCAAG
This sequence comes from Roseomonas sp., assembly GCA_020250005.1. Taxonomy (GTDB): domain Bacteria; phylum Pseudomonadota; class Alphaproteobacteria; order Acetobacterales; family Acetobacteraceae; genus Neoroseomonas. Next base: position 2,089 of record JADCES010000231.1, on the reverse strand, counting down.
GCAGCGCTTCAGAGTGATTCAGAACAATAGGCCGGAAGCCGTTCTTTGCCCAGGGATTTTTGCGGTTTAGCGCTGCTTCGATTCCTGGCGACTCGTGACCGTTGCTGCAGAGTCACATCCTCAATCAAGCCCGAGCATCGGTTGGGCGAGCCCTGACGGGGAATACGGCCAAACCGAAGAATTTTATCGGTATTATCGTTTGGAATTGATTTATCCGATTGATAGTTTAACCTATGGTTGTGTCTAGCCATTTGGGAGATTCGAAATGGCGAATTGGCGTGGTACCACAAAGGCTGATTTCTGGACCGGAACCGCCTTTGCGGATTATGCGAATGGTGATCTCGGGAATGATTACCTGAGCGGTGGCGGCGGTGATGATTGGCTTTATGGCGATTTGGGCAATGACGTGCTTTTCGGTGAAACTGGCAACGACAGGTTGCAAGGGGATGCCGGTAACGACCAGCTTTATGGGGGTGATGGCAATGATTGGCTAACCGGGGATGGCACTTCCCTCACCTGGGGGCAGGATGATTTGTTGGATGGCGGCAACGGCAATGACACGGGCATGGGCGGGGGCGGCCAAGATACGCTGCGCGGCGGCGATGGCCGCGATGATCTTTATGCCGATGCTGGCAATGACCGTGTGGAGGGTGGCGCGGGGAATGATTATGTCTCCGGCTGGGACGGCGCGGATTTGATCTATGGCGATGATGTTGCCGGGCTACTGACGGGGGATGATTACCTTCGCGGTGACAAGGGTGCCGATACGATATTTGGCGGCGCTGGCGCCGATAGCATCGTGGGGGGTGCGGATTCAGATCGGCTCACCGGCGGTGCGGGGCGAGACCACTTCGTTTATTCCCCCGATGACATGGCGACCCCAAGCGCGCAGGATGTCATTCTGGATTTCCAGCAGTTTTCCGACGTGCTGGTGTTCAGTTCGATTGATACCAATGCGTCACTGGCTGGCGATCAGGCTTTTGCCTTTCGTGGCAGCCAAAGCTTCAGTGCGAGCGGCGTGGCGGAGATTCGCTGGTATCAATCCGGCGGCAATACCTTCGTGCAAGCTGATATGGGCGATGGCGTTGCTGACATTACCTTGCAGATTCAGGGGGTGGTGAACTTACAAGAGCAGGATTTCACGCTGTGAACCCAACGAGCATCGCCGGAGAGAAACCTTTCCGGCGATGAAGCTTTTTAGTTTCAGGAATAAGCGCCGCTACCGAGCGATAGCGGCGTTAACTTGATCAGCATTTTATTTCACTCGTGTTTCAAGATCCCGCAGGCCGGCTTTAGAAATCTCCAATCCCTTACGGTTCATTTCGATATACTTTTCCGGCCCGCCATAGACCGCCCAGTTATCTGGATCGACGAAGGTACTACCGTGTAGTCCGAAGGACCTGACCTCCCCGGTTTCATCATAAACACGCAAGGTTTCCGAAATCGCCCAAACCTGCCGCTTGGCTATATCAATCATCTCGGCGATCATTTTCTTGTCCCAATCGGGCTCAGCCATGGTGCGGCCGCCCCAATCCGGTGCGCTAGCGGCGCCTTGGGCCTGTTCTGCAAGCCGGGCAATCTCCGCCGAGCGTTCCGCCGCACGCGGGTCAATCGCCACCACCACGGCCGGGCCACGATCCGCCCGCGCCGCAACGCTGGCTGTGGGGGCTTGCCGCTGCACGCTCGCCTTCAGCGCAAGTGATGTGAGTTGCGTGGCATCAAAGCCGCCACCGAAACCCGGCATCTTGGGGCCGGCACCCAGAAAACCAATCGCCATGGGTTTTTTCCCCGTTCTGGAAGGCCGTTCTTGACCAAGCTTCATTAGACAATCGATAGATGAATAAAAGGTTAATACCTTCACTTTTTTCGCGCTGAAACCTGGAAAATTGATGCTTAAGCGCCGCACCCTGGCGCCCTTGGACATGGGGTTTCTGATGGCGATCAGTGGCGGAGGGCTAGACACACTCCGTGGCGGCGATGGCCGCGATGATCTTTATGCCGATGCTGGCAATGACCGTGTGGAGGGTGGCGCGGGGAATGATTATGTCTCCGGCTGGGACGGCGCGGATTTGATCTATGGCGATGATGT
>JADCES010000230.1 GCA_020250005.1 Roseomonas sp. | reverse complement strand
CGCGCGTTGGTGTAGAGCCGCATCTCGCTCAGGTTGAGAGAGCGGGCGACTTCCTCCGCATGCGCAATCAGCGCGCTGCCATGGCCACAGCCCTGAGGGGTGGGTACATCCGCGACGTTGACGATCAGCAGGTGGTCAGCCTTAGGCGCCATTTCGATCAGCGCCACGGCTTCGCCGTCCACACGCAGCAGGTCTATCAGGTGGTCGCGCACTCCCGCCTCGTAGTCGGCGGTCATCGGTCGCGGCTCCCGCCCGAGGATGGGCACCCACTTCGCGTAGGCCGCGCGGGCGAGGTCGCGGATGATCGTCACATCAGCGGTGGTGGCGCGCCGCAGCGTTTTCTGCCCGGCATCCTTGGATATTTGTGGCGGATTGGGGTGGTCGGTCTTGCAATTCTGCATGAGATATTCCTGCGAGTTGGGCAAAGAAAAACCCCCGAAGCCAGGGGCTGCGGGGGTTCAAAGATGCGGGCTGATGCCGCCTCGGGGTTGGACCGCTACAGGGCGGACCTCACCTTGGGAGGGGCGTGTCTGCACGCAGCTACAGAAGCCGCCGCTGGGAAGCAGCGACGGCGTCGGTTAGCGATGCGGCGGCAAGGTTCGTCCATGCGTTAGAAGCTAGTGGTTCACCTAAAAGCCTGTCAACGCGAATCTGTCGCCACGCGCCGCATGCGGGTTCAAACCCGCCCGTGACAAGCCTTGAACTTCTTCCCGCTCCCACACGGGCAAGGCGCATTGCGCGGTGTGCGGCCCCAAGTGCTCGGGTCATTCGGGTCCACTGCTTCCGGCAGGGAACGCGGCGCTGCGGTGCCGATCGGCGCGGTGACAGGCGGGCCACCCACCTCCATCATCTCGGCCCCCGCTAAAGCGGGATCAGGGTGACGCATGTCAAAAACGCCAATGCCTTCCGGCGCAGGCGGCGGCGCATCGGGGCGGATTTCAATGCGCAGCAGCAGGCTGGTCACACGTTCGCGCAGGTTTTCCAGCATGGAATTGAACAGGCGGAAGGCTTCGCTTTTGTATTCATTCAGCGGATCACGCTGGCCATAGGCGCGCAACCCAATGCCCTGGCGCAAATGATCCAGCGACAGAAGATGTTCCTTCCAGGATTGATCGAAAATCTGCAGCAGTAGGGATTTTTCGATCTGGCGCATGATCTCCGGCCCCACATTGGCCGCACGAGAAGCATAGGCCTGCGCCGCCGCCTGCATCAGGCGTTCGCGCACCGCGTCATCATCAATGCCTTCTTCGCGCGCCCAATCCGCCACGGGCAGATCAAGGTTCAGGATTTCCTTGACGTCACGATCAAGCTTTTCGAGATCCCATTGCTCGGGATAGGCGTTTTCCGGAATGGCGCGCGCGACGATATCCGTGATGGTTTCCTCGCGCATTTCCGTGATGGTTTCAGCAACCTCATTCGCCATCATGAAGGCGCGGCGCTGGGCATAAACTTCCCGGCGCTGGTCATTCATCACATCGTCGTATTTCAGCAGGTTCTTGCGGATATCAAAGTTGCGCGCTTCCACCTTTTTCTGCGCGCGTTCCAGGGCCTTGTTGATCCAGGGATGGACAATCGCCTCCCCTTCCTTCAGGCCAAGCTTTTGCAGCATGCCCCCCATGCGGTCAGACCCGAAGATGCGCATCAGATCATCTTCCAGTGACAGGAAGAAACGCGAAGCGCCGGGGTCCCCCTGGCGGCCGGAACGGCCACGCAGCTGATTGTCAATGCGCCGGCTTTCATGGCGTTCAGTGCCAATCACGAAAAGCCCTCCGGCAGCGCGCACGATGGGTCGCGCCTCATCCACCTCCGCCTTGTGGCGCGCCAAAGCGGTCTCAAATTCTGGCCCTTCGGAAGCATTGGCTTCCTGGCGCGCCAGCATTTCCAGATTGCCGCCCAATTGAATATCGGTACCGCGGCCCGCCATATTGGTCGCAATCGTCACCGCACCGGCGCGCCCGGCCTGGGAAATGATGGTCGCTTCCTGTTCATGGTAGCGCGCATTCAGTACCTGATGCGGGATGTTCTTTTTCTTGAGCAGGGCTGAGATCAGCTCCGATTTTTCGATGCTGGTGGTGCCAACCAGGCAGGGCTGGCCGCGCCCGCGGGCTTCTTCGATCAGCTTTGCAACGGCTTCGTATTTTTCTTCGGCGCTGCGATAGACCTCATCATCCTGATCAAGGCGCGCGACCGGCACATTGGTTGGGATTTCCACCACATCCAGCTTGTAGATTTCGGCGAATTCATCCGCTTCCGTCGCCGCCGTGCCGGTCATGCCGGCCAGCTTCGGGTAAAGCCGGAAGTAATTCTGGAAGGTGATGGAAGCCAGCGTCTGATTTTCCGGCTGGACTGTCACATGTTCCTTGGCTTCCAAAGCCTGATGCAGGCCATCGGAATAGCGCCTTCCTTCCATCATGCGGCCGGTGAATTCATCAATGATCACAATCTTGTCCTGCCGGACGATGTATTCGACATCGCGCGCGAAAAGCGTATGCGCCCGCAACGCCTGATTCACATGATGCACGAGTGACACGTTTTCCGTGTCATACATATTGCCTTCGGTCAGCAGGCCGTATTGGCGCAGCAATTCTTCCACCCTTTCGCCGCCCAATTCGGTCAGGCTCACGGTGCGCTGCTTTTCGTCCTTCTCAAAGGTGTCCTTGTCCTTCACCAGCTCCTTCATCACCTCATCGGTGCGGCGGTAAAGGTCGGAAGTGTCATCGGTCGGGCCACTGATGATCAGCGGCGTCCGCGCCTCATCCACCAGAATGCTGTCAACTTCATCCACAATGGCATAGGCGAAATCGCGCTGGACCATATCTTCCAGGCGATACTTCATATTGTCGCGCAGATAATCGAAGCCGTATTCGTTGTTGGTGCCATAAGTGACATCGCAGGCATAGGCCGCCTGGCGCTGTTCATCCGTCAGCCCATGCACAATCACGCCAACGGTCAGGCCCAGGAAGGAATAGATGCGCCCCATCCATTCCGCGTCGCGCTTCGCCAAATAGTCATTCACCGTCACCACATGCACGCCCTTGGCGGGCAGCGCATTCAGGTAAACCGGCAGGGTCGCGACCAGCGTCTTGCCTTCGCCGGTCTTCATCTCGGCGATCTTGCCTTCATGCAGCACCATGCCGCCGATCATCTGCACATCGAAATGGCGCAGGCCCAGCACGCGGCGCGAAGCTTCCCGCACGGTCGCGAAGGCTTCCGGCAGCAGCGCATCCAGGGCCTCGCCCTTGGCCAGCCTTTCGCGGAACAGCGTGGTCTGGCCCGCCAGCGCCTCATCCGAAAGCGCCTGCATGCGCGGTTCCAGCGCATTGATCGCGGGCACGCGGGATTGATAGCGCTTGAGCGCGCGGTCGTTGGAGGTGCCGAAAATGGCGGCGGCAAGGCGGGCAAACATCTGGCGCGTCTATCTCTGGCGGGCTCGCGCCCGTTCCTGGCGCCGGGGCGCCTCAAGCATGTTTCGGATTGGCGGCAGAGATAGGCTTCCCCGGGGGGCGGGTCAACGCTTGCGCCTTGTGGGGAAGGGGCGCATCGGTCATGTTCCGGGCCAAACACCGGATTGGGAACAGCCCCTATGCGCCATTCGCGCGGCCTTGCCGCCACCGCCCCCCTTCGCGCCACCCTGGCGCTGCTGCTGGGGGTCTCCCTTGCCCAGCCTGGCTTGGCCCAGCCCACCCCAGCGGCCCCGCCGGCTGATCCCATCGTGGCCAAAGTGGATGGGGAGGAGATTCGCTTCTCAGACCTTGCCAATGCCGCCCAGGAATTGCCCGAGGAATTGCGCGGCGCGCCGCCGCAAATGCTCTATCCCTTGCTGCTCGATCAAATGATTGCGGGGCGCGCCGTGGCCGCCGCCGCCCGCCGGGCGGGGTTGGACAAGGATGAGGCGGTGCGTGCGCGCATCCGCCGCGCCGAAGAACAGGAATTGCAGCAGGCCTATCTGTCCCGCGAATTGGCCGGGCGCGTGACGGAAGAACGCATCCGCGCCGCTTATGACGCCGAAATCCGCGCCCGCCCCGCGGAAGAAGAGGTGCGCGCCCGCCATATCCTGGTGCCGACGGAAACCGAAGCCCGCGAAGCTTTGGCCGAAATCCGCGCCGGGGCGGATTTCAACGCCGTGGCGCAGCGCCGGTCTGCGGGCCCTGGCGCGCGGGAAGGTGGCGATCTTGGCTTCTTCAAGCGTGGCGACATGGTGCCGGAATTCGCCGAAGCCGCCTTTGCGCTGCGGGCGGGGCAAATGAGTGCCGCGCCCGTGCGCAGCCCCTTTGGCTGGCATATCATTCGCGTGGATGAACGCCGCGCTTCAGCACCGCCGGCCTATGAGGAAGTGCGCGAAACGCTGCGCCAGCGCCTGTTTGAAGGCGAGATCAATACCCTGGTGGAACGCGCCCGCGCCTCTGCCAAGATCGAAGTGTTCAACCTGGATGGCTCTACCCCGCGCGCGCTGGATGCCGCAGAACCGCCAGCCCCTGCCGCCCCGGCGGGCCGCCCCGCCGCCCCTACCCGTCGTTAGATTGAGAGAAGACCCATGGCCGGACATGATATCCCGACCTCACCGCTTGCCTTGCCGCTGCCGGAAATGCCAGCGGTGCCGGGGGTGCGCGTTGCCTCGGGCCGCGCGGCGATTCGCTACAAGGATCGCGATGATGTGACCGTCATGGCCTTTCCGGCCGGAACCACGGTGGCGGGCGTTTTCACCCGCAATCGCTGCCCTGGTGCGCCAGTGGATTGGTGCCGCAGCGCGCTGCCCGGCGGCAAGGCGCGTGGCCTGGTGGTGACAGCCGGCAATTCCAACGTCTTTACCGGCCGCGCCGGGCGCCAGACATGCGAGGAAACCGCCAAGGCCGCCGCCGCGATTCTGGGCTGCAAGCCCAAGGAAATCTTCCTGGCTTCCACCGGCGTGATTGGCGAAAAACTGCCAACCGAAAAGCTGATCGCCGCCCTGCCGCGCGTTTTTGAAGCGGCGGCAGAGCGTGATTGGCAGGGTGCCGCGAACGCCATCATGACCACCGACACCTTCCCGAAAGGCGCCATTCGCAAGGCGCGCATTGGGGATACTGAGGTCACCATCGCCGGCATCGCCAAGGGCAGCGGCATGATCGCGCCTGATATGGCGACCATGCTGTCCTTCCTGGCGACGGATGCGAAAATTCCTGCTGCTGCCTTGCAGGCGCTGCTGAAGAAGGGCGTTGATCGTTCCTTCAATTGCGTGACGGTGGATTCTGATACCTCAACCTCCGACACGGTGATGGTTTTCGCGACCGGCACGGCGAAGCATCCGCGCGTGCCGGCAGAAGGTGGCGCGGTGCTGAAGGATTTCGCCCGCGCCTTGAATGAAGTGCTGATGGAATTGGCGCTGATGGTGGCGCGCGATGGTGAAGGCGCGCAAAAGCTTATCCAAATCAACGTGACCGGTGCCACCACCGCGCGTTCGGCGCATCGTATTGCCATGTCCATCGCCAATTCGCCTTTGGTGAAAACCGCCATTGCGGGTGAGGACGCGAATTGGGGCCGTATTGTCATGGCCGTTGGCAAGGCGGGTGAGCCCGCGGATCGCGACAAGCTTTCGGTCAATGTCGGTGGCGTCTGGATGGCGCGCAATGGCGGCGTGGTGGATGGCTATGATGAAGCGCCCGTTGTGCAGCACATGAAAGGGCGCGAGGTGGAAATCACCGTTGATATTGGCCTTGGCAAGGGCAAATCCACTGTTTGGACCTGCGATCTGACGCATGGCTATATTGACATCAATGGCAGTTACCGGAGCTGACGCGCCCCAGCCCTGCCATGGAAGATAGCTTCGCGCCACTGACGACAGAACGCTTGCGGCTGCGGCCCTTGCGCGCAGATGATGCCGCTTCCTTGCATCGTTTAGTGAATGATTGGGAAGTGGCGAAAACCCTCGCGCGCGTGCCCTTTCCTTATCCGCGCGATCTAGCGGATGAATGGATCGCTTCCACCCGTGCGCAAATCGCCGCCGGCACCGCCTGGCATTTGGCGGTGACGCGTGAGGAGGATGGCACGGAAGCGCTGCTTGGCTGTGTTGGCCTGACACTCGATCCGAAAAATCCGCGCGAGGCGGAGCTTGGCTATTGGATCGGCCGGCGCCATTGGGGCCAGGGCCTAGGGCCGGAAGCTGCGGGGCGGCTCACGCATTGGGCGCTGGCTAATCTGGAGATTGATCGGCTGGTGGCCTCGGCGCTTGTGGATAATGAACGCTCGGCGGCGGTGTTGCGGCGGATCGGCTTCAAGGAAAGCGGTGCGGGTAGCCAGGAGTTTATGTCGCGCGGTGGGCTTATGCCGGTGCGGCTATTCAGCGCCACGCGAATGGATATCGCCGTGGAAGCGGCCGCGCCGGTCGAAGCCGCGCCTGCCACGGGCAAGCCGACGCTATTGGTCGCCGCGGTGGCGCTGATTGATTCGGAGGGCCGGGTATTGCTGGCGCGCCGACCGGAAGGCAAACCCCTCGCCGGCTTGTGGGAATTTCCCGGCGGCAAGGTGGCGCCGGGTGAAACGCCGGAAGAAGCGCTGATCCGCGAATTGCGCGAGGAATTGGGCATTGATGTCAGCGCCGCCTGCCTTGGCCCCTTCACCTTTGCGTCCCACACTTACGAAAAGTTCCATCTGCTGATGCCGCTTTATCTGTGTCGGCGCTGGCAGGGCCAGGTGACGGCGATGGAAGGCCAGGCGCTCGCCTGGGTGCGTCCAGCGCGGCTTGGCGATTACGCCATGCCTCCCGCCGATATCCCCCTGGTTGCCATGTTGCGCGATTTCCTTTGAGCTTAGTTTGCCACTCCAGGAGAGCCCCATGCCGAACCCGACCGCCTGCCTGCTGATCATCGGCAATGAGGTGCTGTCCGGCCGCACCCGTGATGCCAATCTGCAATTCCTGGCGACACGCCTGGGTGAGATCGGCATTCCCATGAAGGAAGTGCGCGTCATTCCCGATGTGCCGGAAGTGATCATCAATACGGTCAATGAAGTGCGCGCGAAATTCGACCATGTCTTCACCACCGGCGGCATTGGCCCAACCCATGATGACATCACCAGCGAATGTGTCGCGCGCGCCTTTGGCGTGCCCTGGGAACCGCACCCCGATGCCTGGCATGCGCTGGAATCCTATTACGCGAAGCAGAACCCGCCGGGAGATTTCAACGCCGCGCGCCAACGCATGGCGACCATGCCGCGCGGCGCGATTTTGATCGAGAATTCGGTTTCCATCGCGCCTGGCTATACGATCGGCAATGTGCATGTGATGGCGGGTGTGCCGCGCATCATGCAATCCATGTTCGAAGCGCTTGCGCCCCGCCTGCAAGGTGGCCCGCCCATCCTGTCGCGCAGCGTGCATGCGCATGGCGTGGTGGAAGGCGCGATTGCTGAGGGGCTTTCCGCCATTCAGCAGCGCTATGCTGATTTGGATATCGGGTCCTACCCCTATTACCGCCAGGGCGGTGGCGGCGGAGTTGCCGTGGTGGCGAAGGGCACTGATCTGGCCGCGATTGAAGCCGCTGTGCAGGAAGTTTTCGCGCTGATGCAGAGATGTGGCGGTGCGCCGGCGATGGGGGAACCGGGGTAGTCAGTTCGCTTCCGCCATCGCCCGCACCTCAGCGGCGCTAAGCCCCTTCTCCCGCAAGGCCCGCAGGCTTTCCGCGCCATCGCGTTTTGCAAGCCTTCGCCCCGTCGCGTCCCGCATCAGCGCATGATGCGCATAGCGCGGCGCGGGCCAGCCCATGAGCGCTTGGATCAGCCGATGCAAATCGGTCGCCGGCTTCAGATCATCACCGCGCGTCACCAGCGTCACACCCTGCAGCGCATCATCATGCGTGACGCAGAGATGATAGGATGCGGGCACATCTTTCCGCCCGAGCACGACATCGCCGAAAACTTCCGGGCGGCATCTATGCCAACCCTCATTTTCCTCATGCGCCTTCAAGGGCGTGCTCACGGCCTCACAAGCGCGCGCCATGTGAAGCCGCAGCGCATAAGGCTGCCCGGCGGCGATGCGGCGCGCGGCCTCCGCTTCCGGCAAAGCGCGGCAAATGCCCGGATAAAGCGGCCCATCCGGGCCTTGCGGCGCGGCACCCGCCGCGGCCACTTCGCGCGCAATATCGGCGCGGGTGCAAAAACAGGGATAGGTCAGGCCGCGCGCCGTCAGCGCATCCAAAACCTTGCGATAGTCTGCGAAATGCGCGGATTGTCGGCGCGGCGTGCCATCCAAATCCAGGCCCAGCCAGCGCAAATCTTCCAAAATCGCTGCCTCATATTCCGGGCGGCAGCGCGTGGTATCTATATCCTCAATGCGCAATAAGAACCGCCCGCCCGTGGCGCGTGCACGGCGCCAGGCAAACAAGGCAGCCTGCGCATGGCCAAGATGCAGATAGCCCGTCGGGCTTGGCGCGAAGCGGGTGATTTCAGGCGTTGCATCCATGGCTGCCGCCGGGTAGCGGGCGAAGCGCATCGCAAGCAAGGGGAGAATCCCAGATGGCCACCTTGGAAGGCCCGCAATATGGTCCCGCTTCGGGTGGCAAGCCCGATTCGCTGGTGCTGCTGCTGCATGGCGTGGGCGCGGATGGCTTTGACCTGATTGACCTGGCGCCTGTCTGGGCCGAGGTCCTGCCCCGCACCCTGTTCATCGCCCCCCATGCGCCCTTTCCTTTCCAGGGCGCCCCTTATGGCCGGCAATGGTTCGACATCATGGACCGCACCCCCGCGCGGCTTGAAGCCGGGCTGCGTCACGCCGCCGGTATCCTTGGCGATTTCACCCGCGCGAAGCTGGCCGAGCTTGGCCTTGGCGGAGACCGTTTGGCGCTGATGGGCTTCAGCCAAGGGGCCATGGTGGCGCTTTTCGCCGGGCTGCGCGGTACGGTGCCGGCACCCGCCTGCATCCTGGCCTATTCCGGCGCGCTTTTGGCGCCGGAAAGCTTCGCCGCCGAAGTCGCCGCCCGCCCGCCCGTGCTGCTGGTGCATGGCGAAGCGGATGAGGTGGTGCCCGCCATGGCGAGCCGCCAGGCCGCGCGCGCTTTGCAGGCCGAAGCGGTGCCCCATGAATTGCTGCTGCGGCCTGATTTGGGCCATGGGCTGGATGATGCCGGGCTTGCCGCCGGCACCGCACTGCTGGCGCGCAGCCTTCCGCATATTGCAGGCGGATGAAACCTGCCTGGCATGGCTTGCAGCCCGGCGCGGCGCATGTCATGAATTCATCAGTCGCGGCGGCACCACTACATCTGGGGGTTCCCGCCGACTAGAACCCCCGCATGCTGTGGCGCCACGCTGGAAGGAGCGAGGCTTGCCAGATGGCGGTACCTTCGCGGGGGCGCATGCCTATCCCGCGCTTGTTCTGAATGCGGATTTCCGCCCGCTTTCCTATTTTCCGCTGTCCATCTGGTCCTGGCAGGACGCCATCAAGGCTGTCTTTCTGGACCGCGTTTCCGTGCTGAATGAATATGATGTGGAGGTGCATTCACCCTCCATCGCGCTGCGCTTGCCGAGTGTGATTGCGCTTAAGGAATTCATCCCCGCGGCGCGGCGACCGGCCTTCACCCGCTTCAATGTTTTTCTGCGCGATCACTTTGAATGCCAATATTGCGGCGGGTCCCATCCCACGCCGGATTTGACCTTTGACCATGTGATCCCGCGTTCACGCGGTGGGCGCACGTCCTGGGATAATGTGGTCACCGCCTGCGGGCCGTGCAATTTGCGGAAGGGCAATCGCCTGCCGCGTGAATGCGCCATGGTCCCGCGCCAGACACCGCGCCAGCCGACAAGCTGGGAATTGCAGGAAAATGGCCGTTCCTTCCCGCCGAATTATCTGCATGAAAGCTGGCGGGACTATTTGTATTGGGACAGCGAATTGGAGAATTAAGCTTCAGTTCGCCGCTTTCTTTCGCTTTCCGTCTTCAATTGCCCACACGCGGCCAGAATATCGCGCCCACGCGGGCGACGAATCGGGCTTGCATAGCCCGCATCATTCAGGATTTCGGCAAAGCGCTGAATGGCTTCCGAAGTACTGGTCTTGTATGGGCTGCCGGGCCAAGGATTGAACGGGATCAAATTCACTTTCGCCGGCATGCCGCGGATCAGGCGCACCAATTCGCGCGCCTCGGCCTCACTATCATTCACGCCGCGCAGCATGACATATTCGAAGGTAATGCGCCGCGCATTGGACGCGCCGGGATAACGCCGGCAGGCGGCCAGCAACTCCGCAATCGGGTATTTGCGATTGAGCGGCACGATCTCATCACGCAATTCATCCGTCACCGCATGCAGGGAAACGGCAAGCCCCACACCCAGCTCCGCCCCGCAGCGATCCATCATCGGCACAACGCCGGAAGTGGAAAGCGTGATACGCCGGCGCGAAAGCCCAATGCCTTCATGATCCATCACGATCTTCAGCGCCTTGGCGACGTTTTCGTAATTATAGAGCGGCTCACCCATGCCCATGACGACGATATTGGAAAGATGGCGCGGCACGCCATCCTTGGGGCTTGGCCATTCGCCATAGGAATCACGCGCGGCGATGAATTGGCCAACGATTTCCGCCGCGCCCAGATTGCGTACCAGCGCCTGCGTGCCGGTATGACAAAAGCGGCAGGAAAGCGTGCAGCCCACTTGCGTAGAAATGCAGACCGCGCCGCGATCCTCATCGGCCGAGGGGATATAGACCGTTTCCACCTGCTGCTGATCACGGAAGCGGAATAGCCATTTGCGTGTGCCATCCGCGCTATCCTGCTGGGTCGCCACTTCCGGGCGGCCCACCACAAAGCGTTCCGCAAGCTTCATTTGCATGGGCTTGGCGATGGTATTCATGCGGGCGAAATCGGTCTCACCCTGGTGATAGATCCAATGCCAAAGCTGCTTGGCGCGAAAGGGTTTTTCGCCAAGGGCGACCATCTCGGCGGCCAACTCCTCTCGCGAAAGGCCAACCAGATCGCGCCTGCCATCGGGCAGGGTTGCCGGCGGCGGGGCGAAGGCCGCGGCCTTGGCCAGAATCCGCGCGCGCTCAGCCTCGTTCAGGTCAAGCACAGCACTGTTCATCGTCGCGCCGGGCATTCACGCGAAATCGCGTCATGAGCGGCGGAAAACCCGGCCAGGCTGAATTGGTCAGTCGCGGTGCCGCGCCCGCCGGCAGCGGGGCCGCGTGCTGTTGCGCGATTGCCGCTGCGCATGGCCGCGACCGCCGCCGCGCCATCGCGCGCAAAGGCGGAATTGCCGCCGGTATAAAAGGGCAGGTTGGTTTGGCCGATGGCGACCGTGACCTCAGCATTGCGCGGATAGGCATAGCCGGCGGTAATCGCCACCGCATCCCGCCCGCCCGGACGATGCGTGACCGTCAGCACCACCCCCTGGCGGTTTGGTTCGGTCTTGCTGGCGCGGGTGAAGGCGTAGCAGATCTTTTGGCCATTTTCCTGATAGGTCGCCGCCGTCCAATCCCGGAAGGTGCCAAGCTGGCGCGGGCCGGCGGGTTGCGCAGGCGCAGCCGGGCGCTGCTGCGCCAGGGCGGGCAGGGCAATCAGCAGCAGGCAAAGTGGCAAAAGACGAATCAGGCGGGGCATGCGACCCCTAGATACGCAGCCCGGCGGGCAGGGGCAACCTGGGACCCCCTGCCCCATGAATAGCCAGCTTTCAGCGCCGCCGCTTCCTCAGGCCGCCAGAAGCACCGGCAGCCGCGGGGCGCCGGAAAGCAGATCCGCTGTCGCGCTGCCAAGCACCAGGTTGCGCAGCGGGGAATGCCGCACAGCGCCCATCACCAGCATGTCCGATTCCGTATCGGTTGCCGCGGCCAAAAGCCGTTCCAGCACCCCCCCGCTGCCGCGCTGCAAGGCCATGAAGCGCGGCTTGCCGCCATGGCGGGCCAGCAGATGGGTAAGCTCTATCCCGGATTGCCCAGGGCGGAGTTCCTTATCATCGCTGACGACCGCGATGATGGTTTCCGCCGCGCACCGGATCAGCGGCAGCGCCCCGTGAATGGCCCGGACCGAGGCCGGCGTCGCATCCCAAGCGACAAGAATGCGCTGGGGCAGCCCGGCCAAGGGCCGCGCCGCGGGCGCCAGCAGAACTGGCCGGCCGGAATCGAAAATGGCGGCCTGCAACAGGATCTGTGCGCCCGTGCCCGCCATGCCGCGCTGGGTGAAGACCGCCAGATCGCTAACCCGCAGATGATCCGCGAAAACCTCCCCGCTGCCATAGGCGAAGCTGCTGCGCTTGCGCGCCTCATAGGTCACACCAAGCCGTTCTGCGGCAGCCTTCAAATGATTGGCGACATTGTCTTCCTGCTGGGCGGCCACCGCATCATCCGGCGTGGTCGCGCTGAGTGCAGCTTCAACCGGAAAAATCAGCGCAGTCAGATGCGCGGAAAAAGCCGCGGCGAGCGCCAGCGGCGTTGCGGCCATCGCTTCCGTGTCTGCCGCATTGGCGGGGTCAAGATGGGTCAGGATACTGGTGAAACTCATTTCCATTCGCTCCGGCTGTCGCGCATCTTCAGGCCCTTGGCCGGTGATGACGCATTCACTTGTTTTGTTGGCGGGCAGCCGCAGCGGCCGCCCGCCAAGGAATGTGGGTATTGCCGCGCGCGGAAACCAGCGTTGACATGGGTCAAGCCAAGCCGAAATTTCCGAGGAAAATCCGTAACCATAAATTATTGTAACAGAATCAGGCCGGCGGCGCGACCGATAGCCCGCGCACCTTGTGTTCCGCAATGAAGCGCGCCACCACGCCAGACGCCTTCGCCTTTTCGACGAATTCCGCCAGGAACACCGCAGCCGCACTATTACGGCGCGATGTACCAATCGCCTGCTGCACGGCAGTGAATTTACCATCCAGAATCCGCGCACCGGGCATTTTTTCGATGTCTGAGAGCAGCTTTGGCCGTAGCCCTGCCAGCACTTCCAATTTTTCAGCTGCGAATTGCTCAAATGCGGCATCGAGTGTGGCGGAACGGATCAGCTTCGCCTGATGGATATTGCGTTCCAGCCAAAGATCATAAGCCGCCCGTGCCGTCACCGCGATGCGATTGCCGGGGCGATCCACTTCTTCCATCTTTGTGATGGGGGAACCGGGAGGGACCATATAGGTCGCCTCGATTTCGGCATAGGCGGCGGTGAAAGCGATTTTTTCTGCGCGCTGCGGCTCGGCACCGATCAGGCCGATATCCCAGACCTTGGTATCCACCGCATCCGCCAGATCACCGGGCCGCGCGAAGGGCACGTATTGCACGGGCACGCCAAGCGCATCGGCAATCGCGCGCGCCATGCTCGGCGATACCCCGGCCGGGTCGCCATTTTCCGCGCGGCTCGTGACCAGCAGGAAATTCCCCATATTGATGCCGGCGCGCAAAAGGCCCGTCGGCGCCAATTCCGCCTTGATTTGATCCATCATGCTATCTTCCCTTTTCAATACTGCATTTCAGCCGCGCGCAGCGGTGGCCGCACCAGCGCGGCGATTGATATGCCCACCACCCCCGCAATCGAGGATCGAGCCCGTCATGAAGCGGGTATCATCGGAACAGAGGAACATCACACCCGCCGCGAAATCCGCCGGCGTACCCAGTGCGCCCATCAACGAACGGCTGCGAATGGCCTCAGCATAACCTTCTGGCATGGGGTTGCCGGCGCTGCCCTTGGCAAAGCCGGGCCGCGCGCTATTCACGCGCACGCCTGAAGGGCCAAGTTCCAGGGCAAAAGCCCGCGTCAGATATTCCAGCGCGCATTTGGAAGCGCCGTAAGGCACGCCATTGCCGCGATGCACTTCCGCCGCGGCTGAAGTGACATTGACAATGGAACCCCGCCCAGCCGCGGCCATGGCGCGGCCAATGCCCTGCATCAGGCGAAAGGGCGCGCGGGTATTGACGCTGATGATCTTGTCCCATTCCGCGCCAGTCACTTCCAGCAGCGGAATGAAGGGATAGATGCCGGCATTATTGATCAGCACCTGTGGCGCGCCCTTGCCGGTGGCAGCAGCGATCAGCCCATCCAGCGCATCATCATCGGTTAAATCAGCGGGATGCAATACGGCGCGGTCCGGCGGCAGCGCATTGGCCAGTGCGGCCAGCGCGGCGGCATCGCCATCACTCAGCAGCAAATGGGCACCTTCTTGCGCAAAGGCTTCCGCCAGCCCACGCCCATAAACCCCGGCGGCGCCAGTGATCACAACCTGTTGTCCCGCAAACCGCATGGCGCTTGCCCCCTTCTCGGCCGGCAGGATGCGCCCTTGCGGGCGGATCGCCAAGCCTCTGCCCTTGCCGACCGCCGCCAAGCGGTGCCAGCATCCCGACCAAGAGACAAAGCCGGGGGAAACCTGTCGCCGTTGGGCGTTTAGCCGCACGGTGGGCGCGACCCCATTTTGTGGAGGAAATACGCCATGCTGACTGTCACCAATAATGATTCCGTGCTGGGCGCCACCATCACCGGCGTTGATCTATCCAAGCCGCTTTCGGATAAGGATTTCGCTGGCATTCTGCGCGCACTTGGCGAAAGGGGCGTGCTGCGCTTTCCGGGCCAATTGCTGGAACCGTCGGCCTTGCGGGATTTCTCGCTCCGCTTCGGCAGCATCCAAACTTCGCTGACCGGCAAGTTTCAGGACCCGGATGTGCCGGAAGTCGGCATACTGTCCAACATTGTCGAAAACGGGCAGCCGATTGGTCTCGCGGATGCGGGGCAGGATTGGCATACTGACATGTCCTATCGTGACACGATGGGCTTCGTGAATGTGCTGAACGCGCATCAAGTGCCACATCGAGATGGCAAGCCGCTCGGCAATACTGTTTTCGCCAATATGCATCTCGCTTATGAAACGCTTGATCCGGCGCTGAAGGAAAAGCTCGCCACCTCAACGGCGACGCATGATTTCAACAAATTCTGGGACAATATGTGCAAGCGCCCAGGCAGCACACGCCCGCCGCTGACGCCTGAGCAACGCGCCAAGCGCCCGCCTTCCGTGCACCCGGTTTTCATGACGCATCCAATCACCGGGCGGAAGGTGCTGTATTGCAATCCAGGCTATGCGATCCGCATCAATGAACTTTCGGAAGCCGAAAGCGATGCGGTTTTGGAAAAGCTATTCGCGCATCAATTGGAAGCGCGTTTCCTCCATACCCATGTCTGGACGGTGGGGGATGTGCTGATCTGGGACAACCTCGGCACGCTACACAACGCTTTGCCGGATTATGGGCCAAATGAGCATCGGCTGATGAAGCGCTGCCAGGTCATGGCGGATCGCGTGTTCCAATCTGATTTCATCCAGCGGGCGCTGGCAGCCTAAGGAAACCTGATCATGCGCTGGATTCGCTTCACCACTGAAGACCGCACCCGCTATGGCATACTGGAAGGCGAGCGCATTCTGGAAGTCTCCGGCAGCCCATTTGACGGGTATGAGAAAACCAGCCGCAAGCATGATCTTGCCGCGGTGAAGATCGAGGTACCGGTGATCCCGCGCACCTTCTACTGCGCTGGGCTGAATTATGTGGAACATGTGAAGGAAGGTGCCGCCAAGCGGGGTGAGGTGCCAAATATCCCGACCAAGCCCGATATGGGCTACCGCGCCAGCAACGCACTGATTGCCCATGGGGAAACCGTGATCATCCCTGCCGATGCCACCGAGAAAATTCACTATGAAGGCGAAGTCGTCGCCGTGATCGGCAAGAAGGCCAAAAACCTGTCAGAGGCCGAGGCGCTGAGCTGCGTCATGGGGTGGACCATCGGCAATGATGTCAGTGAACGCACCTGGCAGAAAAGCGACCGCACCTTCTGGCGTTCCAAGAATACCGACACCTTCAAGCCCATGGGCCCCTGGATCGAAACCGATTTTGATATGGAAGCGGCGCGCACCAATGTGCGGTTGAATGGCGAACTGACCACAACTTTCGAGACCGGCCATATGCTGTTTTCCAGCGCGGTCTTCATCGCGGCCATGACGCGGTATCTGACGCTTTATCCTGGCGACGTGATCTGGATGGGCACGGATGGTGTTTCGCCCGATGTGAAATCCGGCGATGTGGTGGATATTGAAATCACCGGCATTGGCCATTTGACCAATCCCTTTCTGCGCGCAACTGCGTAAGAGGGGGCAGCACTATGGATGTCGCCGCCGATAAGGTTCGTGCGCAGATTGAAGCCATTTTGCTGTCCTGGGGGATGGAGGCTGATCTGGCCGCCACCACCACCGAAGCCATGACGGAAACCGATCTGTTCGGCGTGGATAGTCACGGCATTTCCATGCTGATGACCTATGAAAAGCGCTTGCGGGAAGGCAAGCTGAAGATCAATGCGCGGCCTAAGATTGAACGCCGCACTGCCTGCACCGCGCTGATTGATGCCGGCGCCGGGCTTGGGCATCCAGTTTCGAGCTACGGCATGAACCTCGCCGTAGATATGGCGAAGGAAGCTGGCATTGGCGTGGTGGGCGTGCGCAATTCCCATCATTTCGGCGCGGCCGGCGTTTATGCGCGTATCGCAGCGCGGCGTGGTGCCATTGGCCTGGTTACCAGCGCCACACGCGGTGTCACCATGGTGCCAACGCGTGGCGCCAAGCCCGTGCTTGGCACCAACCCCATCGCCTTTGCCGCACCCGCCGGGCGGAACCTGCCCTTCGTCTTGGATATGGCAACCACCACCACGGCAGCGGGCAAAGTGAAAGTCTATGACTTGAATGAACGCGCCATGCCGGCCGGCTGGGTAGTGGATGGCGCCGGCAAGCCTATCACCGATGCCAAGCGAGGCATGAAGATTTTGCATGAAGAACCGGAAGGCGGGCTTTCACCACTTGGCGGTTCACCGGAAATGGCAAGCCATAAGGGCTATGGCCTCGCGATGATGGTGCATATTCTGGGCGGTACGCTGGTGGGATCTTCCTTCTCCCCCATTCGTAACCGCACGCAAAAGCTGAATGATCCCGATGATATCGGGCATTTCTTCATGGCGATTGACCCCGGTGCCTTCCGCGCGCCGGGTGAATTCGAAGCCGATCTGGACGCGGTGATTGATGAATTGCACGCAACCCCGGCGGCTGATCCGGCGAAACCCGTGCTGGTCGCCGGCGATCCGGAAGAAGCTGAACGCCAGCGCCGCCTGCAGCATGGCATCCCCATCCCGCCCGCCTTGGACAAGCATATTCGTGCCATCTGTGCCCGTTCAGGCGCAGCCTATTTGCTGAGTTGAAGGAGCCGTCGTCATGAAGCGCCTGCTGCTTGCTGCCCTTGTCGCTTCCATGCCGGCCACGGCGCAGAATCTGCGCATGGGGGTGGGCGCACAAATCACCTCAGCCGATCCGCATTTCCACAATATCTCGCCCAATAACGCCTATGCCTCCATGGTGTTTGATAATTTGCTGGAAACGGATTCCAGGGCGCGGCTCACGGCCTCGCTTGCGGAAAGCTGGCGCGCGGTGGGTGAGGATGCTTGGGAATTTACGCTGCGGCGTGGTGTGCGCTTCCACAATGGATCGGATTTCACCGCCGAGGATGTGGCCTTCACGCTGGAACGCATTCCACAAGTGCTGAATAGCCCCGGTTCCTTCCGCACTTATACTCAGGCGATTACGGGCGTTGAGATCATCGATTCCCACACGCTGCGCTTTCGCACCAATGGCCCGGCGCCGCTTTTGCCAACCGATCTGGCGCAGGTACCCATGCTGGATCGCGAAACGCACCAGGGTGCAACGACCGAGGATTTCAACGCCGGCCGCGCCGCCATTGGCACCGGGCCTTATCGCATGATGGCCTATCGGTCCGGTGACCGTGTTGAATTGCAGCGCTTTGATGGTCATTGGCGCGGCCGCCCTGCCTGGCAAAGCGTGGATTACCGCATGATCACCAATGATGCCGGCCGCACCGCCGCGCTGCTCGCGGGCGATATAGATATCATTGATCAGGTTCCGACATCGGATATCGAACGCCTCAGGCGCGACCCGCGCATTACGATGAGCGAAATAGACAGTATGCGCTTCATCTATCTGGCCATGGATCACATGCGCGATGGACCAACACCCTTCATCACGGATCATGATGGCAAGCCCTTTGCGCGTAACCCGCTACGGGATGTGCGGGTGCGCCAAGCCTTGTCGCTTGCCATTGATCGCCCCGCGATTGTGGCGCGCGTGATGGAAGGGGCGGCGAGTGCCACGCGGCAGGTGATGCCAGAAGGCGCTTTCGGCCATGTGCCGGAACTGGCGGTGTCGCGCGCTGATCCGGACCAGGCGAAGAAGCTGCTGGCGGAAGCGGGCTATCCCAATGGCTTTCGCATGACGTTGCATGGGCCAAATGACCGCTACCCGAATGATGCGCGCATTGCGCAGGCGATCGGGCAGATGTGGACGCGGATTGGCATTCGCACCCAGGTGGATGTGGCGCCCTATGCCAGCTTCATCGCGCGGGCTTCGCGCCAGGAATTTTCGGTGTTTCTGGTTTCTTGGGGCAGTTCCACTGGTGAGCCCATGGCGGGGCTCAGATCCATCGCCGCCACCTTTGATCGCGCACGTGGCACTGGTTCGGTCAATCGCGGGCGCTATTCAAATCCGGAGTTTGATACGCTGATCGCAAATGCAGCGCGGGAATTGGAACCGGCCAGGCGCGAAGCGCTGCTGCGTCAGGCAACGCGTGTGGTGGTGGAAGATGTCGGCATCATTTCCACCCATTTGCAGAAAAACATCTGGGCCATGCGGCGCGGCTTCGCCCATGATTCGCGCGTGGATGAAAGAACCCGCGCGCAGGATGTGACCCCGGCGCGATAGGCGCCTTGTCAGAGAGGCCGGCGCGCCTTCAAGGCCGCGGCCAAAGTGCCATCATCCAGCACATCCAAGGCGCCACCAATCGGCACGCCTTGCGCAAGCCGCGTGATGGCAACGCCGCTCGGCTTCAGCCGGTCCGTCACGTAATGCGCGGTGGTGGCGCCTTCCACCGTTGCGGGCAAGGCCAGGATCACCTCTGCCACATCGCCCGTTTCAATCCGCGCGAGCAATGGCTGAATGGCCAAATCCTCAGGCCCCGTGCCGGACAATGCGGAAAGCATCCCGCCCAGCACATGATACAGCCCATGATGTGCATGGGCGCGTTCCAAGGCCCATAAATCCGCGACCCCTTCCACCACACACACCAGCTTCCGATCCCGATGCGGATCACGGCAAATGGCACAGGGGGAGATAGTGTCCAGATTGCCGCAAACCTCACAGGGTTTCACTGCGCTTGCCGCATCACGCAACGCGGCGGCCAAGGGCAGCATCTGGCCATTGGGGTCCATCAGCATTTTCAGCACGGCCCGCCTTGCGCTGCGCCGGCCAAGGCCAGGCAAGCGCGAGAGCAGCGCAATCAAATGCTCGATCGGGTCGTTATGCAGCATCAGGCTGCAAGCAAGCTTAGAAAGGCAGCTTCATGCCCGGCGGCAGATTGATGCCCGCAGTCGCCTTTTGCATTTCAGCCGCCATGGTCGCTTCCACCTTTTGCTTGGCATCGGCGTGCGCGGCCACCAGCAAATCTTCCAGCACTTCGCGTTCATCCGCATTCATCAGCGAAGGATCAATCGTGACGCGGCGCAAATCGCCCTTGCCGGTCAGGCGCACCACCACCATGCCGCCGCCGGACTGGCCTTCCACTTCGGTGGCTTCCAGCTTGGCCTGCATTTCCTGCATGCGCGATTGCATCTGCTGCGCCTGCTTCAACATATTGCCCAGGTTCTTCATGGTGTCCTTCGCCTAAAAATCATCGGGAGGGGTTTCGTCATCGCCGTAAGCGGGTTCGGCATCGGGTGGCGCGAAATCGCGCGCATCATCATCAGGCAGGGCAGGGCTGCGCGAAAGCCCATAGGCATCGGCTGCGCCATCATGCACGGCCTCAATTGTGGCGCCAGGAAAAGCCGCCAGAATCGCCTGCACCAAGGGATGCGCGCGGGCAGTAGCGAGCCGATCCGCCTCCGCTTCCTTGCCTTGCGCGGCGAGTGTCGGCGCGCCGGCTTCCTGGCTGATGATCACGGTCCAGCGCTGGCCGGTTGCTTCACTCAGCAACGCGGTCAATTGCGCTGCCAGATCCCGCGGCGCGTCCGGTTCCGGGTTGATTTCAAGCCGCCCCGGCGCAATGCGTACCGGATGCACGCTATGGCGAAGCTGTGCGTGCAAAAGCGGCTTCACACCGGAAGCAAGCGCGACAATTTCCTGCCAGGTGCTGGGCTGGGCCAGCGCCGTCACTGGCTGGCTTGGTGCCGCTTCGGCGCGCACCGGCGCACCGCCAGCCACCGCGCGCAAGCCGCCGCCGCCACCGCCTGGCGCTGGGCGCGGGGCGCCGCCACTCTCGCCCGCTTCGGTCAGGCGCTTCACCAAATCACCCGGGGTTGGCATATCCGCGACATGCGCGATGCGGATCAGCACCATCTCTGCGGCAGCGCGACGATCCGCACCTTCAAGCTGCAACTCGCCAATGCCCTTCAGCAGCATTTGCCAGGTGCGGCCCAAGACCGGCACGGAAAGCCGCTGCGCGAGCGCAGCACCACGCACACGCTCGGCCTCCGGCAATGACCCATCCTGGCGAAGCGTGGGCGCCGCGCGAAAGCGCGTCAGCAAATGGCAAAGCTCGGCCAGATCCTGCAAAATCACCAAGGGATCGGCGCCCAATTCATGCGCGCGATCCATGATGCCAAGGGCTGCGGCAATATCCCCGCCCATCAGCGCTTCCATCAGATCAATGATCATGGCGCGATCAGCAAGGCCTAGCATGTCGCGCACCGCTTCCGCGCGCAATTCCGCCGCGCCGGATTGGCCAATCGCCTGATCCAGCAAGGAAAGCCCATCACGCACGGAACCATCGGCGGCGCGGGCGATCATGGCCAGAGCATCAGCCTCGGCCGCCACCGCTTCCTTGTCACAAATCCGCGCGAAATGCTGCGCCAAGCTATCCTGCGGCACACGGCGCAAAGCGAAGGTCTGGCAGCGGCTGCGAATGGTGATCGGCACCTTGCGCAATTCCGTCGTCGCCAGAACGAACGTCACGCCCGATGGCGGTTCTTCCAAGGTTTTCAGAAAGGCGTTGAAGGCAGCACCCGACAGCATATGACATTCATCCAGGATGAACACCTTCTGCCGACCTTGGCTGGCGCGGAAACGCAGCGCTTCGCGCAATTCCCGCACATCATCCACGCTATTATTGGATGCGGCGTCCAGTTCCACCACATCCGGATGCCGATCTGCCAGAATCGCCTTGCATTCCGGGCAAACCCCGCAAGGGTCCGCGGTGGGGCCGCCCTTGCCATCCACGCCAATGCAATTCAGCGCGCGCGCAATGATGCGCGCCGTGGTGGTTTTGCCGACGCCGCGCACGCCTGTCAGCAGAAAGGCGTGATGCACGCGCCCTTGCGCGAAAGCGTGGCGGAGCGTGCGCACCAGCACATCCTGCCCGATCAAATCATCAAAGCTGGTCGGGCGATATTTGCGCGCCAGCACCCGATACCCCGGCTGTTCCGCAGGCTTCGCCACCGGCGCGGGTGCTGGTGCGGGCGGTGGTGTGGCGTCTCCGAATAGTCCCGGCCCTTCTGGCGCCGGCGGCTCAGGCAGGCCCGCTTCTTCCGGCGTTTCATCGCCAGGCGCGGGAAGCGGTGAGCCGAACATATCCGAAGCCATGGCGCGGGGCGGTCTTTCTTAACTCGCGATGATCGCGCGGGCGCGCGGTGGAAGGCCGACAAGCGACCCGAGCAAGAACCCGTTACGGCTGCTTCCTTCCGGACCTGACCGGGTTGGCGAGGAGCCCGTCCACCGCCGACCTTCCAACAGCACCATATCATGTCCCGAGGGGCCAATGCCAATGGGGGGGCTTGGTTGCCCAGCGCCGGGCCGCGTGGCAGGGTCCCGTTTATGCTTTCGATCCCCGCCAGCCGCCCCAATGCCTATACAGGCAGCCCGCTAGACCGGGCATCCCATCGCCGCGAGGACGCCGCCTTCATTGAAGCGGCCCTCGCTGACCCCAACACGGTTTTCGCCCCCGTCTGGCGCGCCCGCAGCCTGATGCGCGGCGTGGCGGAAGGCGCCCCCCAAGCCGTTTTGCTGACCGGGGAGGCTGCCGGCGCGCTTCGCATGGCGGGCGGGCCCTGGGCTTGGCTCGGCGAATGGGAAGGAAGGCAGGTTTTCGCCGTGGATTGCTCCACCGCCGACGACCCGATTCCCCTACTGCCGGCGGAAATGGGCAGCTTTGCCGATCTCCGCCAGGTGGCCGGGCTGCTGCCGCCTGGGGAAGCCAGCGTGCTGGCGCATGCGCGCGGCCTAATGCATTGGCGCACCAAGCATCGGTTCTGCGGCGTTTGCGGCGGCGTCTGTGAACCACGCAGCGCCGGCAATGCCATGAGTTGCACGGCCTGCAATACGCAGCATTTCCCGCGCACCGACCCTGCCGTGATCATGCTGGTGGTGCG
>JADCES010000023.1 GCA_020250005.1 Roseomonas sp. | reverse complement strand
GGTTTTGATCGGCCAATGCGCAATAGCCTGGACGCCGTGGCGTCGCGCGATTTCGCCGCGGAATTCCTGTTCTGCTGCGCCATGTGCAGCGTCCATCTTTCGCGTCTGGCGGAAGAGATTGTGATCTGGACCAATCCCTATTTCGGCTTTGTGAAACTGTCCGATGCCTTCACCACCGGCAGTTCCATCATGCCACAAAAGCGCAACCCTGATGCGGCGGAGCTTGTGCGTGGCAAGACAGGCCGTGTGATGGGCGCGCTGATGGGCATGCTGACGGTGATGAAGGGCCTGGCGCTCACCTATTTCAAGGATATGCAGGAAGACAAGGAAGGCATTTTTGACGCCGCCGAAAACCTGACCCTGACGCTGGCGGCCACCGCCGGCATGGTGCGGGATATGAAGCCACAAACCGCAAGGCTTGCCGCCGCCGCCGGGGCAGGGTTTTCCACCGCGACCGATCTGGCGGATTGGCTGGTGCGCAGCCTGAAAATGCCCTTCCGCGACGCGCATCACGTGACCGGCACCTTGGTTGCCAAGGCGGAAGCGCGCGGTGTTGATCTTTCCGGCCTGACTTTGGCTGAGATGCAGGCTGTGGAACCGCGCATCACTCAGGGCGTGTTTGATGTGCTGACGGTCGAGGCCTCGGTCAGGTCACGCACTTCCTATGGCGGGACGGCGCCCGCCAATGTCGCCGCCATGGCCGCCGAATGGAAGGCGAAACTGGCATGAGGTTTGGCGCGCGGTCCCTGCTGTTGTTGCTGGCTGTGGCCTTCCTGGCCTCGGCCTGTGGCCGCATGGGCCCAATCCGTCCGCCTGGCCCGGCGGAGGAAGTCAGCCACCCTCGGCAATATCCAAATCGCTGATCTGGCACTTTCCCGCTTGCGATAATCCGCGCGCATCACGACAATAGGGGGATGGCCGCCCCTGCTCCTGCCCTTGATCCGGGCTCTGACCCCAGCTTTGCCGAATTGCTCGCGCAGCGCCCGCAACTTACACGCCATGCCCATGATGGGCTGGTGCTGGAAGATGTGCCGCTGGCGCGCATTGCCGAGGTGGTGGGCACGCCGACCTGGGTCTATTCCGCCGGCACCTTACGTCGCCGGGCGCGGGCGCTGCGTGATGCCTTGGCCGAGGCCGGGCTGACCGCGACTGTACATTTCGCCACCAAGGCCAATGCCAATTTGGCAGTGCAATCGCTACTGGGTCGCGAAGGGCTCGGCGCCGATGTGGTGAGCGAAGGTGAATTGCGCGGCGCACGTGCCGCCGGCATTCCCGCCAGCGCGATTGTCTTTTCCGGCGTCGGCAAATCGGAGCGCGAGATTCGCTTGGCGCTTGCTGAGAACATCATGCAAATCAATGCCGAAAGCATTGAGGAAATTGACATGATTTCCGCAATCGCCGCCGGCATGGGGCGCAGCGCGCCGGTTGCCATTCGCGTCAATCCCGATGTGGATGCGAAAACCCACGCCAAGATCACCACGGGCCTCAGCGAAAACAAATTCGGTGTGGCTTATGATGATGCGCTGGCGCTTTATGCCCGCATGGCAAAGCTGCCCGGCATTCGCCCGATTGGCATCGCAACCCATATCGGCAGTCAGATCACGGTCGGCATGGGTGCCTATCGCGCCGCCTATGCGCGGCTTGCGTCGCTCATCCGCGCTATCCGCGCGCAGGGATTGCCGATTGAGCGTGTGGATTGCGGCGGTGGGCTTGGCATTGCCTATCGCGATGAAATCGCCCCCGCGCCGGCGGCCCTGGCTGGGGCGATCAAAGCAGAGCTCGGCGCGCTTGGCCTGCCGGTCATGCTGGAACCGGGGCGCTGGATTGCCGGGCCAGCGGGGGTGCTGCTTTCCCGTGTGATTCTGCAAAAGCAGGGCGCGGCGCGGCGCTTTGTGGTGCTGGATGCGGCGATGAATGATCTGCTGCGCCCGGCCATGTATGATTCCTGGCATGGCATTCTGCCGGTCTCGCCCGCCGCTTTGGTCGCGCCACTCGCGCCGGCGGATGTGGTCGGCCCCGTCTGCGAAAGCAGCGATTGCTTCACGCGCGACCGCGCCTTGCCGGATTTACCGCCCGGCGCCTTGGTCGCGCTGCTTGATGCGGGTGCTTATGGTGCCACCATGTCTTCCACCTATAACGCGCGGCCCTTGGCGGCCGAGGTGATGGTGGATGGCGCACGCTTTGCCGTGGTGCGGGACCGCCAATCCTATGAGGCTTTGCACGCCGGCCAACGCTTGCCGGAGTGGCTGATGGAATGAGCCAAGCGCCGGGGAAAGCGCCGCCTGAAAGCCAGGGGCTTGGCGCCCTGGGCTTGAAGCTTGGCCTGTCTCGGCTGGCGCTGTGGTGGGAAGGGGCCTGGCGGGCGCTTTGGCCGCCGCTCGGCATATTGGGCGCCTTTCTGGCGCTGGCGTTTACCGGCTTGCTGCCCACACTGCCGCCCGCGCTGCATCTGCTGATCCTGATCGGCTTTGCGGCGGCCCTTGGTTACCTTGGCTATCGCGCCGCGCTTGGGCTGCAGGCTCCGGCAGCGGATGCGGCGGCGCGGCGCTTGGAACGTGATTCCGGCCTGGCGCATCGCCCGCTCGCCGTGCTGGCAGACCGCCCCGCCGGCGATGACCCCATGGCGCAGGCGCTATGGCAGGCGCATCGGGACCGCGCGGCGGCACAGCTTGGGCAGTTGCGCGTGGCGCGACCTTCTCCAGGATTGGCAGCACGAGACCCACGCGCCTTGCGCGCCGCGGTGCTGGTAGCGCTGGTGGCGGGGCTTGGCATGGCGGGGCGGGAAGCGCCGGAACGCTTGCTCGCTGCCCTTGCGCCATCCTTCGCGGAACCGGCTTCCGCGCCAACAGCTTTGGCGGCGCGGTTTGAAGCCTGGGTGACGCCGCCTGCCTATACCGGCGCGCCGCCGCAATTCCTGAATGCCGCGGGTGGTGCGGTAGCGGTACCGGCGGGCAGCCGGCTGCATATGGTGTTCTCGGGCAGCGCCAGCCCGCCGGAGTTGCGCCTGGGCGGCACTGCCCATGCTTTTGCCCGCATGGATGCGCAAAGCCATGCCTTGGAACTGCCTTTGACGGAAGGCGGCACCTTGGTGCTGAAGCGCGATGGGCGCGATGTGGCGCAATGGGCGCTGACGCTGACACCTGATGCGCCGCCAGTGGTTGCCTGGGATCCCTCTCCCGCGCGCGCGGGCCGCGGGCTTGGGCTCCGCCTGCCTTGGAAGGCCGAGGATGATTGGGGGCTCGTTGCGCTACGTGTGGAATTGCGGCTGAAGCAAAGGCCCTCCGCCCCGCCGGTGACGCAGGATATTCCCTTGCCGGGCGGTGCACCGCGCCAGGCGCAGGGGGCGGCGCAGCATGATTTCTCGGCCCATCCCTGGGCCGGGCTGGAAGTGGAAGCGCGGCTATTCGCGCGCGATGGCGCGGGACAGGAAGGCAAATCGGAAGGCGCGTTTCTGGTGCTGCCGGAACGGCGCTTTTCGCACCCGGTCGCGCAGCAATTGATTACCCTCCGGCGCGCGCTGTCGCTTGACCCCAATGCACGCGACCCGGCGCGGCGCGAATTGGACCGCATCAGCAATGCGCCGGAAGCCTTCGAACATGATACGGGGATGTTCTTGACGTTGCGCGCGGCGCGGCATCGGCTGATGCGCGACAGGCGTGATGAAGCCGTGCCGGAAGTCCAGCAGATTTTGTGGGATGTGGCGGTGGCTTTGGAAGAAGGCCGCACGGACCGCACGGCGCGCGCCTTGACCCAGGCACGTGAGGCATTGCGTGAGGCTTTGGAAGAAGCCCGGCGCGACAATCCCGAACGCAGCCCCGAACAGCGCGCCGAATTGCAGCGCCGCATTCAGGAATTGCGCGAAGCCATCCGCCGCCACTTGGAAGCGCTGGCGGAGCGCATGCAGCGCGAAAATAATGAAGCGCTGTCCTATGATCCGCAGCAGCGCGTTTTTGATCGCCGGGAATTGGAACGCCGCACCCGCCGCCTGGAAGACGCCGCGCGCGATGGCCGCCAGGAAGATGCCGAACGCGAAATGGCCGAGCTTGAGGAAATGCTGCAAGCCCTGGAAGAAGGCCGCACCAGCCGGACAGAGGATCGCCAGCGCCAGCAACGCCAGCGCGGCCAGCAACAGATGGGCGCGCTTCAGGACATGGTGCGTCGGGAAGCTGAGATGCTGGACCGTGCGCATCGGCGCAGCGGTGAACAGGACATCAACCGCACCGACTCGCGCCGCCCACCACCACCCCGCCCGCAAACCCCCGAAGCGCGCGAAGAAGCGGCACGTGATGCGCGCACGCAGCGTGCGTTACGCCGCGCGCTTGGCGAATTGATGCAGCAATTCGGCGAATTGACCGGCGATGTGCCGGCGCCGCTCGCTGAGGCTGATCGCGCCATGCGCGATGCGGCGGAGGCTTTGGCCGAGGGCCGAGACCCGCGCGCCGCGCAGCAGCAAGCCATCCGCGCACTGACCGAAGGCGGGCGGCAAATGTCGCAACGCATGCAGCGCCAATTTGGCCAGCCTCAGCCTGGCGAAGGTCAGGGCGAGGGTGAGGGCGAGGGCGAAGAAATGGCCGGCGGCCAGCAAGGCAGTGAGGGTCAGGAAAACCAGCTTGGCGAAGGCCGCGATCCGTTGGGGCGAACCGAAAGAGAGCAGAGTAACAGTTCAGGCGACAACGTAGAAGGTGGTCAGGGGCTCGAGCGAGCCCACTTGGAACGGCTGCGGTCGCATCAATTGCAGCAGGAACTCCGCCGCCGTGGCGCGGAACGCGAACGCCCACCGGTGGAGTTGGAGTATATCGATCGGCTGCTCAGGCGGTTTTAGAGCGTCCCCTTTCTACTTTTTGGGGCGCATTGCGAGGATCATGATTTTTCGCGTGCAAGCGGTGCTGGCCTGTTTGGGGCCTGTCGGCAGTTTTATGCGCGATGGCGGTTTCATTCTTCGTCCGACCAATTGGACGAAAACCCTGGCAGCTTCATCGCCGCCTGATGCGATATCCATCCCCATAACAGATGGGTAAGGCGCATTCACATGAAGCGCCGCGTCGTACCTATTCGCCATGGGCAGGTGGGTAAGCGGCGGGGGTGGGTGAAAAATATGCCCGGAGGGTCTTTCGAGCTGGAGCCTAACCCATTGAAAACTGGTGCCGACTCGGGGAATCGAACCCCGGACCTACTGATTACGAATCAGTTGCTCTACCCCTGAGCTAAGTCGGCCCAAAAAACACAAGTCTTAGGAACCGGCGCGTCATACCCCCTGCCAAGCCTTCGCACAACCATCCCCATATCCCCACGCCCTGCTGCCCCGTGAACCTGAGGGGGAGCCAAGCGGTGAGTGTCATGTTAGGCTGACAGCATGCGTGCCCGGATCATCATCCCGATAGTGTTGCTTTCGCTTGGCCTGGCAGGCGCCTGGGTCTGGCGCGGCCTGCCGCCGGCGGTTGCCGTCGCCTCCGCGACCCTCGGCCCCGCTGTTCAGGCGGTTTATGCCACCGGCAATGTGGAACCGGTGCATTGGGCCAGGGTTGGCCCGGCCGTGCGCGCGCGCATCACCGCCGTGCTGGTGGAAGAAGGGGCGCGCGTTGAAGCCGGCCAGCCCATGGCGCAGTTGGATGATCGCGAAGCCCGGCACCGGGTTGAGGAAGCCGAAGCCCGCGCCAATTTCGCCCAGGAGGATTTGACACGCGTGCGCGCCCTCGTGGCGCGCGACGTCGCCTCCCGCGCTGCACTCGACCGCGCCGAGGCCGAAGCCCGCGCCGTGCGCGCCGTGGCGGAAGCTGCGCAGCGGCGGCTCGATGATTACATCGTTCGCGCACCTTCCGCCGGCCTGGTGCTGCGCCGCGATGCCGAAGTGGGGGAGGTGGTTGATACGCCCGCGGCCCTGTTCTGGATTGGCGAGCCGAAGCCGCTCCGTATCACCGCCGAGGTGGATGAGGAAGACATCGCGCAAATCCGCGAAGGCCAACGCGCCCTGCTGCGTGCCGATGCTTTTGCCGGGCAGGTACTTAATGCGACCGTGACGCAAATCACGCCCAAGGGTGATGCGACGCGCAAGGCTTATCGTGTGCGCCTTTCCCTGCCGGATGACACACCGCTCATGATCGGCATGACGGTGGAAGCGAATATCGTATTGCGTGAAACCGCCAATGCCGTGCTGATCCCACCTGCGGCACTGCGTGGCGATCATGTGTTTGTCGCGCAGGGTGAAGTGGCACGGCGGCGGCAGGTGAGCGTCGGTGTCCAAGGCCCACGCGCTGTTGAAATCCGCCAAGGGATAGCGGCGGGAGATATCGTTGTGCTTGATCCGCCGCAGGGCCTGAAGGATGGGCAGGCGATACGGCTCAGGCCATGAACCTTATTTTCGATCTGGCGCGGGGTATGCTTTCCCGCCGGCGTCGGCAAACCCTGGTATCCGTGATGGGGGTTGCCTTGGGGGTGGCGTTCTTCATCGCGATCGCCTCACTCATGCGCGGGTTTCAGACCTATTTCATTGAACAGGTCATTGATGTGCAGCCGCACATCATCGTGAAGGATGAAACGCGCCGCCCGTTGCCGCAGGCGGTGGAGATTGCCCATCCTGATGGCGCGGTGGCGCTATCCGGTGTGAAACCAACCGAACGCGTGCGCGGTATCCGTGCGAGTGCCGAGAAAATGGCGATATTGGAAGCGATACCGGGGGTGTTTTCATCGCCCATCCTCACGGGCCAAGCGCTGCTCCGCTACGGGTCGCGCGATGTTTCGGTTTCCATCACGGGGATTGAGCCCGCGCGCTATCGCCGAGTTTCCAACCTTGAAAAGGATTTGATCCAGGGCAGCCTGGAGGATTTGCGCAGCACCGCCAATGGGTTGATCATCGGCATTGGGCTTGCGCAAAAGCTTGGTGTTGCCTTGGGCGATACCATCATCGCGGTTTCGCCCAGGGGCATCAGCCTGCAAATGAAGATTGTGGGTATTTTCCGAACCGGATTGGCCACGCTCGATAATCAGGCCGGCTATACGCTGCTCAAGGTCAATCAAATCCTGCAGGACCGGCCCAATGTGGTGAACCAAATCCTGCTTAGGCTGAATGATGTGACAGCGGCGGAAACCCTTGCGCGACAAATCGAGGCACGCTTTGGCGACAGGTCCGAAAGCTGGGAAGAACAGAACCGCAATGTGCTGACCGTTTTCGTCATTCAGAACGCCATCATGTATAGCGTCACCGGCGCTATTTTATTGGTTGCTGCGTTTGGTATCTACAACATCATCTCGACCGTTGTGTTTGAGAAAACGCGCGATATCGCCATTCTGAAATCGCTTGGCTTCACGGAAGGCGATATCCAATGGCTGTTCCTTTTGCAGGGGATGATTGCGGGGCTGCTCGGCGCCGTGCTTGGCTGCGTGCTGGGTCAGATCATGATCGAAGGCCTGGCGCAAATCCGCTTCAATACCGAAACGCCAGCCGGCAATGACCGGTTTCTGCTTGCCCATGATTGGCGGATTTTCGCTGTCGCTTCCTTCTTTGCGCTTCTATCGGCCAGCGTCGCCGCCGTGGTGCCGGCACGCCGCGCGGCGCGGCTTGATCCCGTGCAGACCATTCGTGGCGCGGCATGACCAGCCCGCCCCCTGCCTTGCTGGAAGCGCAACACATCACGCGCCGCCTGCCGGAAGGCGTCACGCTGGTGGCGGATGCGTCGGTGAAGGTGGAGCGCGGCGAATTCATCGCCATCACCGGGCCATCCGGTTCCGGCAAATCATCCTTGCTCTATCTGCTTGGCCTGCTTGATCGTCCCACCCAAGGCCGCGTGCTGCTGGAAGGCCGCGACACCGCAAGCC
>JADCES010000229.1 GCA_020250005.1 Roseomonas sp. | reverse complement strand
TCAGCGTGGATCAATTGCCCGAAGGTGAATATGCGGCGATTGAGCGCGTGCAGATCCGCACCCATAACGGCACGCATATTGACGCGCCTTATCATTATTTCAGCCGCATGAATGAAAGGCTGGTGCCGGGTGGCGAGCCTTCCTGGCGCATTGATGAAGTGCCTTTGGATTGGTGCTTGCAGCCTGGCGTCAAGCTCGATTTCCGGCATTTTGAACATGGCTATGTTGCGACCGCTAATGATGTGAAGGCGGAATTGAAACGCATAGGCCACACACTAAAGCCGCTGGAGATTGTGGTGGTGAATACCGCTGCCGGCGCGCGTTATGGGGAAGATGATTATATCCATTCCGGCTGCGGCATGGGCAAGGAAGCAACCCTTTGGTTGCTGGAACAGGGCGTGCGCGTGACCGGTACCGATGGCTGGTCCTGGGATGCACCGTTTTCACTCACCAAGAAAAAGGTTGCGGCCACCGGCGATGTCTCCTTGATCTGGGAAGGCCATCGCGCAGGGCGAGAGATTGGTTATTGCCATATCGAAAAACTTTCCAACCTGGATAAGCTGCCGCCCAGCGGCTTCACCATTTCCTGCCTGCCGGTGAAGGTGCATCGCGGCTCTGCCGGCTGGACCCGTGCCGTTGCGATTTTTGAAGAATAAGGGGGAAGCCATGGCTCGTCGCTTCATTGATATTTCGGTCGCACTCAAGGGCGGGATCGCTTCAGACCCGCCGCATATGCTGCCCGAGATTGAGTATCACGACCATCACATGACCGCGCCGCGTCTGGCGCAGGAATTCGGCATCAGCGTGGACCAATTGCCCGAAGGCCAATTCGCCGCGCGGGAAGTGGTGCGCATCACAACCCATAGCGGGACGCATCTTGATTCGCCCTATCACTTCTTCAGCCGCATGAATGAAAGAACAGTCCCGGGTGGGGAGCCTTCCTGGCGCATTGATGAAGTGCCTTTGGAATGGTGCTTTCAGCCAGGCGTGAAGCTTGATTTCCGGCATTTTCCTGATGGCTATGTCGCAACGCCCGGCGATGTGCAGGCGGAATTGAAACGCATCGGCCATACGCTGAAACCGCTGGAGATTGTGGTGGTGAATACGCGCGCGGCCAGCCGTTACGGGCAGGATGATTTCATCCATAGCGGCTGCGGCGTTGGCAAGGCTGCGACGCTATGGATGCTTGAACAGGGCGTACGCGTGACGGGGATTGATGGCTGGTCCTGGGATGCGCCGTTTTCGCTGACCAAGAAGAAGGTGCAGGAAACCGGAGATGCGTCCCTGATCTGGGAAGGCCATCGCGCAGGGCGTGAGATTGGCTATTGCCACATGGAAAAGCTCACGAATCTCGAAAGCCTGCCACCGGATGGCTTCATGATTTCCTGCTTCCCCGTGAAGGTGCATCGCGGCTCCGCCGGCTGGACACGCGCCGTTGCGATTATTGAGGAATGAAACGAATGAAGCGCCTGTTATGCCTTGCCCTATTGCTGATCCCCTTCGCCGCCAAGGCTTTTCCGGATCGGCCCGTCACCATCATCAATCCCTATGCCACAGGCAGCAGCACGGATGCCGCGGCGCGCGCCTTGGCCGATGCCTTCACACGCGATTTCGGGCAGAATTTTGTGGTGACCAGCCAATCCGGTGCCTCCGGCGTGGTCGGCATGCGGGCATTGATGGCCGCCGCTCCTGATGGGCATACGCTGGCCTATGCGCCGCTCGTGCCGCTCGCGTTCCAGCCGCATCTGGTGCGCAATACCGGGCTTGGACCGGATGCGGTGGCGCCTGTCTGTAACGTCACCGAAAACATCCTCGGTATCATGGTGAAGGCCGATAGCCCATGGCGCACGCTGCCCGATATGGTGGCGGCGGCGAAGCAGCGCCCACTGAGCTATGGTTCGCCCGGGCCGAATTCCGCACCCTTTCTTGGCGTGCATCGCGTGCAAGTTGCCGCTGGCGGGCAATGGACTCATGTGCCCTTTCGCGGTGATGGCGCGTCATTGACCGAAGTGATTGCCGGGCGCTTGGATTTCGCGGCAATTGTGGTGGCATCTGGCGTGCCCATGGCGCGGGCGGGGCAGACGCGGCTGATTGCGGTATTCTCTGAAGGGCGCCACCCGGCCTTTCCGGATGTGCCGACCGCGCGCGAACAGGGCGTTGATGCCTTCCAGCCTTCCTATGCGGCGCTTTGGGCAACACGCGGCACGCCGGAACCCATTCTGGATCGGCTACAGGAAGCCTGCCGCCGCGCGATGGAAACGGAAGGGTTCAAGCGCTTCGCGGAAAACTGGGGCGCCGTGCCGCAGTTTCGCGGCCGCGCTGATCTTGGGCGCTTGCTGGCTTCAGAATATGAAGCAACCGGCAGGGCCTTTCGCGAATTGGGGGTGCAGCCGGAATAAAGTTGAGCCCTATTCCACCGTCACACTTTTCGCGAGGTTGCGCGGTTGGTCCACATCCGTGCCCTTCAGCACCGCGACATGATAGGCGAGGAATTGCACCGGGATCGTGTGCAGAATGGGCGCGGCAAAGGCCGGCACGCGCGGCAGCACCACAATCCGCTCGGCAAAGCCGCGCAGTTTCTCCGCGCCCAGATCATCCGTGAAAGCCATGACACGCCCGCCACGCGCCGCAGATTCCTGAAGATTGGATGCGGTTTTCTCAAATAACGGGCCTGAGGGGCAAAGCGCGATTACCGGCACAGCAGGATCAATCAACGCAATCGGGCCATGCTTCATCTCGCCCGCTGCGTAACCTTCGGCATGGATATAGGACAGTTCCTTCAGTTTCAGCGCACCCTCCAGCGCCACGGGAAACAGCGCCCCACGCCCGAGGAAAAGCACATCGCGCGCCTTGGCGACTTCCACCGCCATGGCGCGGATATCGCCATCGCGTTCCAGCACTGCGGCGGCGTTGGAAGGCACCTCCAACAGCGCTGCGGTCAATGCAGCTTCCTGTTCGGCGGTGATGGTGCCGCGGGCGCGGCCAAGCCCGATGGCCAGGCAGGCCAGCACCGCAAGTTGCGCGCTGAGCGATTTGGTCGAAGCAACCGCAATTTCCGGCCCCGCCACGGTGATCACCGCCGCATCGCTTTCGCGCGCCATGGTGCTTTCCGGCACATTCACAATGGAAAGGATACGCTGGCCGCGCTGCTTCAAGAGCCGAAGGGCCGCGAGGGTATCGGCGGTCTCCCCACTTTGGCTCAGCAGCAGCGCGCCGCCGCCCGCCGGCAAGGGTGGGTC
Organism: Roseomonas sp.; assembly: GCA_020250005.1. Taxonomy (GTDB): domain Bacteria; phylum Pseudomonadota; class Alphaproteobacteria; order Acetobacterales; family Acetobacteraceae; genus Neoroseomonas. Next base: position 11,201 of record JADCES010000229.1, on the reverse strand, counting down.
GCGGTAACGCAATTCACTGGCAAAATCCGCATCCACGGGCAGGCGCGCCACTTCCTCAATCCAATAGCGCCCGACCAAACCCGCCAGATAAGCACTGCCGCAAGCGGTCATGATCAGGCGCGGGACTGTGACGGGATCAAAGGGCAATTCGGGCAGAATCACGCGCCGCTGCGCCGGTTCCAGATAGCGCGCGAGTGTATCGCCCAGCACCACAGGATGTTCGTGCAATTCCTTTTCCATGAAGTGGCGGTAATTGCCCTTGCCGGTGGTCGCCCCTGAAACAGTGGTAAGCTTTACCTCACGCGTCACTGCCGCGTCGGACGCATCATGGAACCGCGCGCCGGTTCGATCCAACACCGCCCAATCGCCTTCTTCCAGATAGGCGATGCGCCGCGTAAGGGGCGCGAGGGCCAGCGCATCCGAACCGACAAACATCTCCCCCTCACCAAAACCAACGGCGAGTGGTGCGCCTTGCCGGGCGCAAATCAGCAAATCCGGATGACCCGCGAAAATCATCGCGAGTGCGAAGGCACCATGCACGCGCTTCAGCGCGGCGGCAGCAGCGGCTTCCGGCGCATGACCGGCTTGCAGAAAATCATCCACCAATAGCGCGAAGGTTTCTGTATCGGTTTCGGTCTGGAAGACATGACCGCGCGCTTCCAATTCCGCGCGCAATTCAGCGTGGTTTTCAATAATGCCGTTATGCACCACCACCACGCGCGCCGTGCCATGCGGATGCGCATTGCGCGTGGTGGGCGCGCCATGCGTTGCCCAGCGCGTATGGCCAATGCCGGTGCTGCCAGCCAGCGGGCTTGCTTCCAAAACGGCGGCAAGGTTGCCAAGCTTACCTTCCGCCCGCCGGCGATCAATCTGGCCGTCAATCAGGGTTGCGATACCTGCACTGTCATAGCCGCGATATTCAAGGCGGCGCAGCGCTTCCAAAAGCCGGGGCGCCGCCGCTTGTTGCCCAACCACACCAACAATGCCGCACATCAGCGCTTCCCCTTGCCCTTGAAGCCGCGTCCCGGCTTGACCGCCTGGCGCCCGCGCGCAATCGCCAGCGCATCATCCGGTACATCATCCGTGATCACGCTACCCGCCGCGACCAATGCGCGCGCCCCCACCCTCACCGGTGCTACAAGCGCGGTATCGCTGCCAATGAAAGCGCCTTCACCGATTTCGGTACGATGTTTCGCGACACCATCATAATTGCAGGTGATCGTCCCAGCGCCGATATTCGCCCCCGCGCCGATCATGGCATCGCCCAGATAGGACAGATGATTGGCCTTCGCACCGGCGCCGAGCGTGGTCGCCTTCAACTCCACAAAATTGCCGACATGGGCATGGGGTTCGATGATGGTGCCGGGACGCAGCCTGGCATAGGGGCCAATCACCGCGCCGCGCTTCACCACACAGCCTTCCAAATGGCTGAAGGCACGAATGGTCACGCCATCTTCCACCGTGACACCTGGGCCGAAAAAGATATTCGGTTCCAGCACCACATCGGCGCCGAGTTTGGTATCGTGGCAGAGATGCACTGTCTCTGGTGACAGCATCGTCACCCCACACGCCATGGCAGCAGCGCGCAAGCCGCGCTGCACTTCGGCCTCGGCTTGCGCCAATTCCGTGCGGCTATTGATGCCGCGCAGCTCGGCCTCTGGCGCTTCAACCGCGACCACGCGCTTGCCCTCAGCCCGCGCCTGTTGGATCACATCGGTCAGGTAATATTCGCCCTTGGCGTTGTTGTTGCCGATGGCGCCAAGCCAGCGGAACAAATCCTGCGCCGGCGCGCAAATCACGCCAGCATTGCAAAGCCCAATGGCGCGTTCTTCGGCCGTCGCATCCGCCCATTCGACAATGCGCGCGACTTCGGATTTCGCGTCCAGCACCACGCGGCCATAACGCCCTGGATCAGCGGGCCGCATGGCCAGCAGCACAAGCCCTGCAGACTGACGCGCCGCTACCAGCGCCTGCAGCGTGGCCGCCGAGATCAGTGGATTATCGCCATAAAGCACCGCGACATCGCCCTGATGCCCGCCAAGCAAGGGCGCGGCTTGCAGCGCCGCGTGGCCGGTGCCGAGTCTCTCGCGCTGCACCACGACCTCGCGCGGTGCCACGGCGTCTTCCAGCGCGGGCATATCCGGCCCAACCACAACAACGATGCGGCCGAAAACGGCTTCACAGGCACTCAGCAAATGCTGGATCATGGGCCGGCCCGCCAAGGGGTGCAGCACCTTGGGCTGGGCGGAGCGCATGCGTGTGCCGAGGCCGGCGGCGAGGATGATGGCGGCGGAGCTCATAGGCTTGGCCTAACGCGTTCGGCAGGCTTCGTCCAGATGAAAGCACCAAGCCCTGCCCATCACTGCTTTAGCGCATGTTGCGTTCACACGGGCTCACGCAACCCGCTCCAGATCTCTGTTTTTCGAGCATCTTCACGCGGTCAGATGATTTCATCTGAACGCGATCTGCTCTAGGCGCCCATGCTTCACTTTTTGTTTCGCTAATCTTCACGCTGAAGCGCAAATCCCGCCTGATGCGCCACGGCGATTGGAAAGCTGCCGCGCTAAATCAGGCGTGCGCGCAGCCGTGTCACCAAAACCTCTGCCAGGATCACCACAACAAGGATGGCGAGCAATATCGTCGCCACGCGATCCCATTGAAAGAAATTGATCGCATCATCCAACACCACGCCGATACCGCCGGCGCCTACCAGGCCCAGCACCGCGCTTTCCCGGATATTGATATCCCAGCGGAACAGCGCCACGCCCCAAAAGGCCGGCGCAATTTGCGGCCAGGCGCCTTTCAGCAGGACTTGGGCTTTCGGTGCGCCGGTAGCCTCCAGGGCCTCAAGCGGGCCGGGCGAGATTTCTTCCAGCGCCTCAGCCAGGAGCTTGCCGACAAACCCGATACTGCGAAAGGCAATTGCAAAGGTGCCGGCGGCCGCGCCCGGGCCGAAGATCGCCACAAAAATCAGCGCCCAGACCAGCGAATTGACGGAGCGTGACGTCACCAACAGCAGCTGCGCAAAAGCGTTCAACCCGCGATAAGGGCAGATATTGCGCGCCGCAAGTAGTGCCAGCGGTACGGCAAAGATGAAGGAGAACAGCGTACCGAGTGAGGCGATATGCAGCGTTTCCACCAGCGCGTGATGTACCGCCGGGTGATAATGCCCCAAATCAGGCGGCCACATGCGCTTCAGCAAATCAAGCATCTGTTCCGGCGCATCAATCAGAAATTCCGGAATGATCTCAACATTCCGCACCGCCCACACCAAAGCGATTACCAAGGCGAAATAGACCGCCCAGCGCATAAAGCGTTCCATTGGCGTAAAGCGCTGCCATTCGCGCATCAGCGCATTCATCTGAGCAGCGCCCGAATCCAGCCGGAGATAAGCTCCGCAATAAAAATCAGCGCAATGATGGAAAGCAGGATGGCCGCGACGAAATCATAATCAAAACGCTTGAAGGCCGCGAAAAGCGTGCCGCCAATCCCGCCGGCGCCGACAATGCCGACCAGCGTTGAATTGCGCAGGTTGGAGTCCAATTGATACAGCGAAAAGCCGATAAAGCGCGAAGCGACCTGCGGCAGAACGCCGTAGATTAGCACGGCGCCAAAGCCTGCACCGGTCGCGCGAATGGCTTCCACCTGCTTCATGGAGATTTCCTCAATCGCCTCGGCAAACAGCTTGGCGATGAAGCCCATGGAAGCGATGGTGAGCGCCGCAACACCCGCCAAGGCACCAAAGCCAATGGCCTTCACGAAAAGGATCGCGACAATCACATAATGCAAGCTGCGGCAGAAGGCGACGAAACCGCGCGTAGCGACCGCCAGCGGCCAAGGTGCCAGATTGCGCGCGGCCATCAGCCCAAGCGGCAGCGCGAGCAGAATGCCAAGGGCCGAGGCAATCACCGCGATTTGCAGGCTTTCCAGCAAGCCTTCAATCAGCAATTCGGCGCGGCTGAAATTGGGCGGCCACATGCGCGCCAGAAAACGCCCAGCCTCGCCCAAGCCAATCACAAGCCGCGCCCAGGTGATGTCCAATTGGCCGAGCGCGTAAATCGCATAGGCAACCAGGCCAAGCGCCGTGGCGCGCGCGCCCCAATTGGGCGGAAAGGCGCGGCGGCGCAGGGCGCTTGCGCTCACAGCCAATCCTCGCCGCCATAGATCTGGCGAAGATGGCTCGGCTCCAAAGCCTCGGGCGGGCCATCAAACACGATCTCCCCGCCCGCCATGCCGATGATGCGCTGCGCAAAACGCCGCGCCAGATCAACATTATGGATATTCACCACCAAGGGAACATTGGCCGAGGTGGAAAGCCCTGTCATCAGCTCCATGATCTCAACCGCCGTGCGCGGGTCGAGCGAGGATGTGGGCTCATCCGCCAGCAGCAATTCCGGCTGCTGCATGAGCGCGCGCGCAATGCCGACGCGCTGGCGCTGCCCGCCGGAAAGCGCATCGGCGCGGCGCGTCGCCTGTTCCGGCAGGCCAACGGAATCAAGCAGGGAAAAGGCACGCGCAATATCCGCTTCCGGATAGCGCCGCATCCATGCCTGCCAGAGCGAGACATAGCCAAGCCGCCCGGAAAGCACATTTTCCATGACGGTCAGGCGCTCAACCAAATTATATTCCTGAAACACCATGCCGATCCGCCGGCGCGCCATGCGCAAGCCTCGCCCGCGCAGGGGCACAAGATCCTGCCCATTCAGCAGGATCTGCCCAGCGGTGGGTTCGACCAGCCGATTGATGCAGCGAAGCAGCGTAGATTTGCCCGTGCCCGAAGGCCCAATGACAGCGGTGATGCCTTGCGGCGCGATGGCAAGGTTGATCCCGCGCAAGACAGGCTTGCCCGGGACATATTCCTTGACCAGACCTTGGATAACAAGGCCTTGCATCGCGCCCGCTTGCATCACTGCGGCCGCGCTGGTGCCGGCGCCTGCTGCTGTTGTTGCTGCTGTTGCTGCTGTTGCTGCTGTTGCTGGCGCTGCTGATTGCGGCGCTGTTCTGCTTCCAATTCACGCCGGCTTTCCGCATCAAACGCCGCGCGGTTATAGGGCGCGTTCACCGCATCCGCGACCGCGCGCACCGGTGCCCAATGTTCGGAATAGGTCGCCGGCCAGAAGCGATCATTGCCACCCAGGTCACGACGCAGCGATTCAGGGAAGCGATAATCAAAGAAACATTTGCGAATACGCTCCGCCAATTCCGGCTTCAGATCATGCGAAAGCGCGAAGGAGGATGTCGGGAAGGGATCCGATTCCCAGATGATGCGGAAATTATCGCGCCGCACCTGGCCGCGCGCGACCATGCGGTTGAAAACGTCCGACGCCACCGGCGCGGCATCATAATCGCCCGCATTCACGCCCATGACGCTACGATCATGACCGCCGGAATAGACCACGCGGTAATCCGTATCCGGCGTCAGACCAAGGCCGGGGAAGAAGGCGCGCGGCGCAAGATTGCCGGAATTGGATGTGGCCGAGGTATGCGCAACGCGCCTTCCCTTCAGATCAGCAAGATTCTGAAACGGACTATCGGCGCGCACCAAGGTCACAACACGGTAGCTTTCAAAAGCATCCTGATTGCCCTTGATGGCAAAGGGCACTGCCCCCGCCAGATTTACGGCGAAAGCGGTAGGGCCTGTCGAGAACCCCGCAATATGCAGCCGGCCGGACCGCATGGCTTCGACCTGCGCGGCATTGCTGGTGACCTGGAAGTAAACCACACGGCGGCCCACGCATTGGCCAAGATATTCAAGCAGCGGGCGGAATTGCGTGGCGTAAAGTGCGGGGTCTTCCACCGGCGTATAGGCGAAAACCAGCGTGGAAGGATCACGCTGCCGCGCCGCATCGGCGGGCACATCGGCCACCATATTGCGATCAGCATCGCAATAGGCCTCATCCAAGGAACCACGGAAGGGGCAGGGCGTTTGCGCAGTGGCATCACCCGCCAAGGTGGTGACAAGCGCCGCGGCAAGGCCGATGGCGCCAAGGCTTTTCCGGAACATGGTGCTCTCCCTAGGCTGATGGTTTGAATTGAAGGGTGATTTGGCCGCTTTGCGCGCGCGCCGCAAGGCTTTGGTCACGGCCGGACCAGGACCACCCCTTCCGGGTCCAGCGTAACCATGACTGCGCTACCTGCGGCGCGGCGCTGCAATCGATCCGGGTGAATGGCGAAAAGCTCCCCAAGCGGGGTGGCGATCAGGTATTCAGTATGCGCACCCATATAGGTTGCGCGCGCGATCTGGCCGGCAATACCCGGGCCGTTATCGGCAAGCCGGATCGCCTCTGGCCGGATCACCACATCACATGGCCCAATCCCCAGACCACGATGCGGCAGCGCAAGCGACAGCGCATCAAGCGCCACCTGCGCGGTATCGCCGATGATGCTTTCGATATTGCCGCGCACATGGTTGGCTTCCCCCATGAAGGTCGCGACAAAGACATTTTCGGGGCTGGCATACAGCGCCTCTGGCGTGCCGCTTTGCGCGATTTCGGCATTGCGCATCACAACGATCTTGTCGGACACCGCCAATGCCTCTGATTGGTCATGCGTGACATAAACCACGGTCAGGCCAAGGCGCTGTTGCAGGGCGCGGATTTCCTCGCGCATGCTGCGCCTTAGCCGCGTGTCCAGATTGGAAAGCGGTTCATCAAACAACAGCACTGCCGGTTCCAAGACTAGCGCGCGCGCCACCGCGACACGTTGCTGCTGCCCGCCCGACATTTCCGAAGGCAGCCTTGCGCCAAACCCGCGAAGGCCCACGGTTTCCAAGGCGGCTTCCGCCCGCACCGCGGCATCCTTCTTGCCAAAACCTGAGGAAATCAGGCCGTAGGACACATTCTCCAGCACGGTCATATGCGGAAACAGCGCATAGCTTTGAAACACCATGGAGACATTGCGCTCTCCGGCGGAAAGCAGCGTCACATCCCGCCCGCCGATGAACAGCCGCCCGGCGCTTGGTTGTTCCAAGCCCGCAATCATACGCAGCAGCGTTGTCTTCCCGCAGCCCGATGGCCCGAGCAAGGTCACCAGCGTGCCGCCTTCAATAATCAGATCGAGCGGCTTCACCGCCTCTACCTTGCCATAGCGCTTGGCAATGCCTTCAAGCCGAACCTCGGCGGCCTTATTGTTCACTATGCGCGCCCTCCTATCGGTGCGGCGGCCTGGCGCCGGCCAAGACGCCGGCTGCCGACCAGCAGATTGATCAGGCCAATCGCCGCCATCATCAGCACAATCAGCGCGCTGCAATAGGCAATCGCCAACCCGTAATCTCCATTGATGACGCGGTTGATGATAAAGACCGTCGCCATTTCATATTGCGCCGAGACCAGGAAGATCACGGCGGAAACCGTCGTCATGGCACGCACAAAAGCATAGACCAGCGCGGTGACAATCGCGGGTTTCAGCAGTGGCAGCACCACGGTGCGCAGGCTACGGAAGGTGGAAGCGCGCAAAGTCACCGCAGCCTCATCCAGGGATTTGTCGAGCTGGCTCATGGCCGCAACGCCGGAACGCACGCCAACCGGCAGATTGCGGAAGACAAAACAGGCAACCAGGATCATCGCCGTACCGGTGATTTCCAGCGGCGGCAGATTATAGGTCAGGATATAGGCAACGCCGATCACCGTGCCAGGCACGGCGAAGGTTAGCATCAGCGCGAATTCCAAGGCGGTGCGCCCGACAAAGCGCTGCCGCGACAGCACCCAGGCCGCGAGCAATCCAAGTGCCGCCGTAATGGGTGCGGCGATGGCCGCGAGCTTGATGGTGGTGAACAGCGAATGCCAGGCGCCGCCTGCGAAAATCAGCGCGCCGGCGGGGCTCCATTCCAGCGCAAAGGCGCGCTGAAAATGGGAGAAAGTGGGCGTCCAATCCCGCCCCCAGACGCGCACGAAACCGCCCGCCAGCGCCATGGTATAAACCGTGATCGTGAGAAGCGCCCACGGCAGCGCAATGGCATAGGCGATACGCCGCACGGGTGTTGGCAGCGGCGTCGGCAGCCCGACATCGCCCTTGCCGGTGAGCGAGACATAGGATCGGCTGCCAACCACCGCGCGTTGAATCATAAAGGCGCACAACGCGATCACCAGCATGATCCCGGCCAGCACCGCAGCACGGCCGAAATCCTGCTGCGCGCCAACGACCGCAAAGAAAATCTCGGTAGAAAGCACACCGAATGACCCGCCAAGCACAATCGGATTGCCGAAATCCGCAAGACTTTCAACAAAAACCACCAACCAGGCATTGGCGATGCCCGGCAGCATCAAGGGCAGAGAGACCGCGCGGAATGTGCGCATGCGGCTGGCGCGCAGTGTGGAAGATGCTTCCTCCATGGCCGGCGAAATGCCTTCCACTACGCCAATCAGCACCAGAAACGCGGTTGGCGTGAAGGAGAAAACCTGCGCCAACCAAACGCCATTGAAACCATAAATCCAGCGGCCCAGTTGCAAGCCAAACAGGCTATCGGCCAATTGATTGACCACGCCGGAACGGCCGAAAATCAGAATCAAGCCGAGGCCAATGACGAAGGGCGGCGTGATGATGGGCAGCACCGTCAGCAGCCGCAAGGCGCGGCGCGCGGGGAAGCTGGTGCGTGTCACAATCAGCGCGAAGCAAAGCCCAAGCAAGGTTGCCGCGGTTGCGGTAGAAGTCGCCAGCACCAGCGTATTCCAGAAGACACCACAATTCACCGTGGAGGTAACGCAAGCAAGCCCCCAGATCTTGCGATCAAACAGCCGCGCCGCCATGGCGTCCGCAACACCAAGATCACCCTGCGGCGTGAAGATTTGCGCGAGGATGGTGGTAACGGGCCACGCAGTGAAAATCGCAATGCAGGCAATCAGCACACCAACCGCGCCGGAGATGAAGCGATCGCCCTTGAAATAGCCGCGCAGCGCCAGGCCATCCGTCAGCAGCACCAGAAATCCGATGAAGCCAAGCGCGCCACCAAGCCCCATGCCGAATTGGCGATCCTGTAGTTCACCAAAGGTCGCTTCAAGCAAGGGATAATTCCAGCCTTGAATGCCGACCGCAAAGCCCTGCGCGATGATGGCCAATAAGCCAAAACTGCCCGCCATGATCAGCACACGCCCGCGCATGCGCGCATTGGCGAGAGGCAGCGCGCCGGGCAAAGCCAAAACCAAGGCAGCAATCACCGGCCAGAACCAGAAGCGGCCGAAAGAGAGCGCCTGCCATAGGGCCGATGCGGCTTCCGCATCCGGCGCGCCAAGCCCCATCAGTGTCGCAAGGCTGACGCCATCCTGCTGCATATGCCATGGCAGGATCAGCGTGCCCAAGGCAGCGATCACCCAGAAAAAGAAGCTGCTGCCGAAGAACATTGTCAGGGGTTTCAGCGCGGGAGCGCGCCGACCTCCCTATCCCAACGCGCCAGAAGGCGGCGGCGTTCCGCGCTCGCGCCAAAGCGGGCATTGTCATAATCAATGATGCGCGCGGTTGCCATGTTTGGCGCGCCATCGGTCAGCGGCACGCCGCGATTGGCCATGGTTTGCAACTTCTTCGCTTCCTGGGAAGCCGTAAGCTGCGCCTCGGCCGATAGCGCCCAGTGATAGAAGCGCTGCGCAGCCGCCATGTTCCGCGCACCTTTGATGATGGACATGGACCCGATTTCATAGCCCGTGCCTTCGCAAGGAACGGCATGGCCCACCGGAAACCCCGCCGCGCGTTCTTCCGCCGCGTTATGCACGAAGGAAATGGACAGCGCCGTCTCGCCACGCGCCACCGCCGTAATGGGGGCGGTGCCGGAACGCGGATAGGCATTGATGCTGCCATGCAGCCGACGCAGAAAATCAAAGGCCGGGTCTTCGCCCATCATCTGCACCAGCGTGGCAATAACGATATAGGCGGTGCCGGAACTATTCGGATTGGCCATTTGGATTTCGCCGCGATATTCGGGCCGCAGCAAATCCGCCCAGCAAGCAGGTGCGGGCAAGTTCTTGCGCGTCAGCAATTCCGTATTGAAGCCAAAGCCGAGCACGCTGGCATAAACCCCCACCGTGCGCCCCTGGGTTTGGCGCCATTGCGCCTGCGCCCATTCATGCAATTCGGCAATGCGCGGGCTTTCATAGGCTTGCGTCAGCCCTTCCTCACCGGCGGCCACATGCGGATCGCCCGTGCCGCCCCACCAGACATCGCCGCGCGGGTTGCGCGCTTCGGCCCGCAGCTGCGCCAGCATTTCGCCAGTGGATTTTTGCGCAAGGGTCACGCGGATCCCGGTTTCCCGTTCAAAGCCGCGCGCGATGGGCTGGCACCATTCAATGGTCGCGGAACAATAGAGATTGAGGCTGCCCTGCGCCCAAACCGGCGCAGACCATCCCATCAAAACGACAACCATAAATCCCAGAACGCGCGGCATGTTTTTTCTCCCGGATTTTTAGAGCAGATCACGTTCAGATGGAATCATCTGAACGTGTGAAGATGCTCGAAAAACAATAAGGTAGAGCGGGTGGCGTGAACACATGTGAACGCAACACGCTCTAGCGCGGCAGCGAACCGATCTCCCTCTCCCATCTTTGCAGGATTTGCCGGCGCCGATTGCTTTCCCCAAACGCGGCGAAATCATAATCAATCAGCTTCACCTGACTAAGGTCCGGGATGCGCGGATCGGGCGTGGCACCCTTATGCGCCGGCACATGCCATTGATTGACTCTGGGGCCGATATCCATGGCCGCCGGCGTCAGATACCAATCATAAAAGCGCCGCGCCTGCGCCAGATTCCGCGCGCCACGCATGATGGACATGCAGGCCACTTCGTAAGACGTGCCCTCTTCTGGATAGGCCAGGTCAATCGGAAAGCCCGCCTGCTGCATGGAAGCGACTTCCATATTGAAGCTGACAGCCAACGCGGTCTCCCCTCGCGATACAGCCTGCATCGGTGCCGCGCCGGAACGCGTATAGGCATTCACATTGGGATGCAGACGGCGCAAATAATCGAAAGCGCGATCCTCATCCCAAAGCTGGATCAACCCGGCAATGATCGTATAGGCGGTGCCGGAAGAATTCGGATTGGGCAATTGAATTTCGCCACGATAGGCCGGGTTTAGCATATCCGCCCAGCTTCGCGGCAGCGGCAGGTTCTTGCGCGCCATCAATTCGCGGTTCCAGGCAAGGCCGATTGCGCCCGATGAAACGCCCACGCAGCGCTCACCCGACATGGCATGCACGCGCTTCGCCCAATCATGCAGCCC
>JADCES010000228.1 GCA_020250005.1 Roseomonas sp. | reverse complement strand
GGTGGAACGCGCCGTGCAGGTGGAACCGCTGGTGGTGGATATCATTACCAAGATCCCGGACCCGATCCTGCCCAATAAGATCGCTTCCGTCTTCATCATGTCGCGGAGCTGGTCCGAAAGGAACAATGCCGCGCGGCCGCAAAACACCCGCCAGCGCGAGGAAATGCACACGGTGCGCAACACGAATGGCACCGGTGCCTTCCGCCTGACGGCGCGCGAAGCCGATGTGCGCACGGTCATGGTGCGCAACAATGATTGGTGGGGCTGGCGGGAAGACAGCAGCCGGGACGCGAATGTGACAGAAATCATCTTCCGCCCGATTGCGTCCGATGCGACGCGCATCGCCGCCCTGCTTTCGGGTGAGGTTGATTTCGTGCTCGACCCGCCGCTGCAGGATTTGAACCGGCTGCGTCAGGCGCAAAACATCCGCGTGCTGGAAGGCCCGGAAGTGCGCACCATCTTCCTGGCGATGGATGTCTATCGGGATGAATTGCTCTATTCCGATGTGAAGGGGCGCAATCCGATGAAGGATTTGCGCGTGCGCCAGGCGCTTTATCACGCGATTGACATCCAGGCGATCCATCGCACCACCATGCGTGGCCAATCCGTGGTAACGGGTACTTTCTTTCCTTCTCAGGTGAATGGCTATGTGAAGGAAGAAGATGTGCGCCTGCCTTATGATCCGGCACGCGCGCGGGCGCTTCTGACGGAAGCGGGCTACCCCAATGGCTTTGAGATCACGCTGGATTGGCCGAATAACCGCTACATCAATGATGAGCAGATCTGTCAGGCGATTGTGGCGATGTGGGCGCGGGTTGGCATTCGCGCCAGGCTGAATGCCATGCCGCTCGCGCCCTTCTTTGCCAAGATCCAGCGCGATGACACTTCCATCTATCTGCTGGGCTGGGGCGTGCCGACGCTGGATGCGCTTTATTCCTTCCAATCCCTGGTCGCGACCCGCAATGGCGCCCAGGGCGATGGCATCTGGAATTACGGACGTTATTCCAACCCGCGCATGGATGCGCTGATTGAACGGATGAAGACCCAATCGGGGGATGCGCGCAATCAGGCGATCCGTGAGGCGCTGCGGATTTACCGTGAAGATGTGCCGCATATCCCGCTGCACCATCAGATGATTCCCTGGGCGATGCGCGGCAATCTCACCATTCCGCATATGGCCAATAACCAGCCCTATTTCCGTTGGGCGCGGATGAACTGATTCGTCTGGCGCGGTGGGCCTCGGCCCGCCGCGCCCGGCGCAGAACTGCCCAGCATCTCCGGCCCGCCATTGGTGAGGCGCGCCGGAGAGGCGTGATCGGAGCTTTCCCTTGTTTGCATTCATCCTCTCGCGCATATTGCAATCGCTGCCGGTATTGTTTGCTGTCGCGCTGATTTCCTTCGCCATGTTCGCCTATGTGGGCGATCCGGTCGCTATCATGCTTGGGCAGGATTTCACCGAAGCGCAGCGTCAGGCGCTGGTGAAGGATTTGGGGCTGGATCAGCCCTTTTGGGTGCAATTCGCGACCTTTATCGGCAATGCCATCCAGGGCGAATTTGGCCTTTCCTATCGCCTCTCGCGCCCGGTTGCTGACCTGATTGCGGAACGCGCGCCGGCGACACTGGAACTGGCCTTTACCGCGGCCATTCTTGCCCTGCTGATCGGTGTGCCGATGGGGGTCTATACCGGGCTTTATCGCAATTCCTGGGTATCGCGGTTTTTCCTGACCTTCAGCCTTGTTGGCGTTTCCCTGCCCACCTTCCTGATCGGGATTATCCTGATTCTGGTTTTCGCGGTCTGGCTTGGCGTGCTGCCATCCTTCGGGCGGGGCGATACGGTGAAGATCGGCTGGTGGAGCACGGGCTTCCTGACCTGGACCGGCATCAAGGCGCTGGTGCTGCCTTCGATCACGCTTGGGCTTTTCCAGCTCACGCTCATTATGCGGCTGGTGCGGGCTGAGATGCTGGAAGTGCTGCGCGCGGATTACATCAAATTCGCCCGGGCGCGCGGCCTGCCGAACCGCGTGGTGCATTTCGGCCATGCGCTGAAAAATACGCTGGTGCCGGTGATCACCATTGTCGGGCTGCAATTGGGTGCCATTATCGCCTTCGCCATTGTGACCGAAACCGTGTTTCAATGGCCGGGCATGGGGCTGCTGTTCATCCAATCCGTCAATCAGGCTGATATCCCGGTGATGGCGGCCTATTTGCTGCTGATTTCCGCCCTTTTCGTCACCATCAACCTGATTGTTGACCTGCTTTATTACGCGGTGGACCCCAGGCTGCGCATTGGCCGCGGGCAGGGGGCGCATTGATCATGGTTGCAACGCTGCGACGCTTTTTCGATAGTGATTTGTGGTGGTCCTTCACCCGATCCCCCATCACCATGCTTTCCGCCGTGGTGGCGCTGGTCTGCATTCTGGGCGCGCTATTCGCGCCCTGGATCGCGCCGCATAACCCCTTTGACCTCGCCTCACTCAATCTGCTCGATGCCTTCAAGCCGCCCTCCTGGACCGAGGAAGGGGAGGCGCAATATCTCCTCGGCACCGATGATCAGGGCCGTGATGTGCTGTCTGCCATCATGTATGGCGCGCGGGTGTCACTTTTGGTTGGGCTTTCGGCGACAATTTTTGCGACCACGCTTGGCGTCACGCTTGGGCTGCTGGCTGGGTATCTCGGCGGCAAGCTGGATGCGCTGCTGATGCGCATTTGCGATATTCAATTGACCTTTCCGTCCATCCTGGTGGCGCTGCTGATTGATGGCGTGGTGCGCGCCGCCCTGCCGCGGGAAGTACATGACCAGATCGCGCTTTTTGTGGTGATTTTCGCGATCGGCATCAGCGAATGGCCGAAATTCGCCCGCACCGTGCGCGGTTCCACCATGGTGGAACGCAACAAGGAATATGTGCAGGCGGCGCGCGTGATTGGCGTTACTCCGCCGCGCATCATGCTGTTCCATGTGCTGCCCAATGTGATGGGGCCGGTCCTGGTGATTGCGACGCTCAATCTGGGGCTGGCGATATTGTCTGAGGCAACGCTTTCCTTCCTCGGCGTGGGTGTGCCGCCGACGCAACCCTCGCTCGGCACGTTGATCCGTATTGGCAATGACTTCCTGTTCAGTGGCGAATGGTGGATCACGATCTTCCCCGGCGTCACGCTGATTGCCATGGTGCTTTCCGTCAATCTTCTGGGCGATTGGCTGCGCGACGCCCTCAATCCGAAGCTCCGCTAATGTCTGCTCAGAACCCCTTGCTTGAAGTGCGCCATTTGCGCGTGGAATTCCCGACACGGCGCGGGACGCTGGTGGCACTTGATGATGTGTCCTTCACCATTTCTGCCGGCGAAGTGCTGGGCGTGGTCGGCGAATCAGGCGCCGGCAAATCCATGACCGGGGCGGCGATCATTGGCTTGCTGGAGCCGCCGGGCAGGATCGCCGCCGGCGAAATCCGGCTTGATGGCAAGCGGATAGACAATCTGCGTTATGAGGATATGCGCCGCATTCGCGGCAAGGAAATCGGCGCGATTTTCCAGGATCCGCTGACGACGCTGAACCCGCTCTATACTGTCGGGCGGCAATTGGCCGAGACCATGACAACGCATTTGCCGATCACGCCCGCCGAGGCGCGCAAGCGCGCCATTGGCTGGCTTGATCTGGTCGGCATTCCGGCCGCAGCGCAGCGAATTGATTCCTACCCGCATGAATTCTCGGGCGGCATGCGCCAGCGCGTGGTGATTGCGCTGGCGTTATGTGCCGAACCGCGCCTGATTGTGGCGGATGAACCCACCACGGCCTTGGATGTCTCGATCCAGGCGCAAATCATCGCTTTGCTGAAATCGCTCGCGCGCGAAAAGGGCACGGCGATGATGCTGGTGACGCATGACATGGGCGTCATTGCGGAAACTGCGGATCGTGTCGCGGTGATGTATGCCGGGCGCATCGCGGAAATTGGGCCGGTGCGCAATGTGGTGAAGCAGGCAAGCCACCCCTATACGGTGGGGCTGATGGGCTCCATCCCGCCTTTGGATCGGCGCGTTGAAAGGCTCGCGCAGATTGATGGCGCCATGCCGCGGCTTTCCGCCATCCCGCAAGGCTGCGCCTATAACCCGCGTTGCCCCAAGGCTTTTGCGCGGTGTTCGCAGGACCGGCCGGATTTGCTGCCGGCGGGACCGACGCAGGCTGCCTGTTGGTTGTATGGGGGGGAGGGCGCCCATCATGGCTGAGACTCCCATGCTCGAACTGCGGGATGCTGCGCGGTATTTCGATGTCTCGCGCCCAGCCTTGCAGCGCCTGATCGCGAATGAGGGTAAGCGTATTTTGCGCGCGGTGGATGGCGTCAGCCTTGCCGTGCCGAAGGGCACCACCCTGTCGCTGGTGGGGGAATCAGGCTGCGGAAAATCCACGGTCGCCAGGCTTGCGGTTGGGCTTTACCGCCCAAGCGCGGGGCAGGTGATGTTTGATGGGCGCGATTTGGCCGAAGCCCGCGCCGCATCCGATCAGCGGCGGCGGATGCAGATGATTTTCCAGGACCCCTATGCCTCGCTCAATCCGCGCTGGCGCGTGAGGGATATCATTGCCGAACCCATTCGTGCCTTTGGCCTGCTGCCCAATCGGGCGGCGGAAGAAGCCCGCGTGGCGGAATTGCTGACCCAGGTGGGGCTATCGCCGCTTGATGGTCATAAGTTTCCGCATGAATTCTCGGGCGGGCAGCGTCAGCGCATTTCAATTGCCCGCGCCTTGTCGTCCAATCCGGAATTTCTGGTCTGCGATGAACCGACATCCGCGCTTGATGTTTCGGTGCAGGCGCAAATCCTGAACCTGATGAAGGAATTGCAGTCCCGCATGGGGCTGACCTATTTGTTCATCAGCCATAACCTGGCCGTGGTACGGCAGGTGAGTGACCGGATCGGCGTGATGTATTTGGGCCGGATTGCGGAATTGGCGCCGGCGGAAAGCCTGTTTCGCCGCCCGCGCCATCCTTATACGCGCGCGCTGATGGAAGCGATCCCGGATCTGGACATGACCGGGCGGGTGCGCATTCCGGTGGGCGGCGAGGTGCCAAGCCCGATTACCCCGCCAAGCGGCTGCGCCTTCCATCCCCGCTGCCCGCTGGCGGGGCCGCGCTGCAAGGCGGAACGCCCGGAATTGAAGCCGGCGGGGGATGCGATGGTCGCCTGCCATGCGGTGGAGGAAGGGCGGGATTAGGCTGGGGGTTTTCAATGGTTCCCAGAAGAATTGCCCAAGGCGCCATGTCCCATCGAGGTTCCGTGAATTTTTCTTAAAAAAGAAACTGGTTGTGAGTATTCCAAAGTCATCGTCATTATGGTATCTCCTCACGTAATTTGCAATTTGTAAACAATTTTGCATCGACAGGTGTGTCATGGGGTTCAGAATTTTTTCTGGTGCAGTTTTGGCCATCGTGGTCTTTATTGCGTCCAGATCGGCAGGGGTTCAGGGCGGCGGCGCCTTTGCAATAGCAATGGTTCCGCTGATTGCGGCTGCCATCAATGTCATGACCGGTCCTATTTTTTCGGTCAGCGCCCTTGCTGGCATCCTGTTCATCATCGTGCCGCTACTGCCGGTAAGCAATTGGTTTGGCGCTGATGTGGTCGCCGCATTACGTGGCGTCACACAGGAGTTGAGAGCAAGCGTGGTGGAGCCGGTCTCCCCTGCGCCTTCCGCCGCAACGCTTTTGGCCCGCCGCCTCGCTGATATTGAAGCCGCCTGCACGTCAGGTGTCTTGACCCCTTCCGCTTGTGAGGAAGCGAAACGCCAAGCCATTCAAAGCATGTCCCAGGCCCTGGGGATCGGCGAAACTTCCGTACCGCGCCCGGCAAACTAGTTTAACGCGTTCTATACCCAGCGCGGTTCCGGCAATGCCGTTGCCATCCGCCCCTTAAAGCCCGCCGAGCGCAATTGCCCTGAAATCTCCTCGGCCAAATTCCATGGCAGGATCAGGATCACATCCGGCGCCATCGCCAGCAGCGCTTCCGGGGAGACAATCGGGATTTCGCTGCCCGGTAAAATGCGGTTCTGCTTGGCCGGGTTACGATCCGCCACCGCGATGAAATCCGCCGCTGTCACCCCCGCAGCATTCAGGAAGGTATTGCCCTTCGCCGCCGCGCCATAGGCGCCAAGGCGCAGCCCCTGCGCCCGGCATTGCGCAAGCCATTGCTTAAAGGCCGCGAGCACCGCCGCGACCCGCGCATTGAGACCCTGGTAGAAGGCATCATCCGCAATGCCGCGCGCGGCTTCTTCGGCGCGCATTGCGACCACGCCTGGCATCTCCGCACGCGTCGCATCGGCGGTCGCGAAATAGCGAAGGCTGCCGCCATGGGTTGCAAGTTTTTCCACATCAAACACGCGCAAGCCCTGCGCAGCCAGCAAGCGTTCAACAGCATATAACGACCAATAGGCGTAGTGTTCATGATAGATGGTGTCGAACTGTACCCCATCCACGAAGGACAGTAGATGTGGCGCTTCGATGGTGACCACACCGCGCGGGCCCGCGAGATGCGCGAGGCCGCCAGCGAAATCCACCACATCCGGCACATGCGCCAGCACATTATTGGCAATCACCAGATCGGCATGGCCGCGCCGGGAAACGATATCGCGCGCCGCTTCACGCCCAAAGAAGCGCACTTCGGTCGGCACGCCGGCAGCAACGGCAGTGGCGGCAACATTCGCGGCCGGCTCAACACCCAGGCAGGGGATGCCGGCTGCGACGAAATTCCTCAGCAGATAGCCATCATTGCTCGCGATTTCGACCACGAAGCTTTGCGCGCCCAAGGAAAGGCGTTCACGCATGGCTGAGGCATAACGCGCGGCGTGATGAAGCCAGCTCTCCGAAAATGATGAGAAATAGGCGTAATCGGTGAAGATCGCCTCGGCCTCCACCACATGGTCCAATTGCACCATGCGACAGGTCCCGCAGACCACGGCGGCGAGTGGAAAGCGCGGCAGCGGAGCCGATCCCGGCAGCGGGTAATCATTCGCAAGCGGTGTCGCGCCCAGATCGCAGAACATGGCGCTGATAGCCCCGCCACAGGCGCGGCAGGCTGTGATGGGGCGGCATGCGGCTTGGGTAGTCATGGTGAAATCGCTTCCTCAATCTCGCTCAGCGCCAGCGCGCGGCCATCGGCCCCGCCGCGCCAGGCTTCGCACCAGCGCGCAGTGGCGGCAATGGCGCTGGCAGTATCATGGCGCGGTGCCCAATCCAGGCTTCGCAATGCAAGGCCGCTGTCCAAAGCCAGGCGCTGCGCTTCTTCCATGGGTGGCGCGGGGGCGGCTTCCCAGGCGATTGGCGCACCGGCCGCCGCGCCGTAAAGTTCCAGCACGCGGCTAACCGAGATTTCCGCATCGCGCGGGCCGAAATTGAGCGCCGGCGGTGCGGCGCCTGCCCAAAGCGCTTCTGCATGCAGCAAATACCCGCGCAGCACATCCAACACATGCTGGAAGGGGCGCGTGGCATCGGGACGGCGGATGATCAGCGTTTCACCCGCGATGCGCGCGCGGACCAGATCGGGGATCAGGCGTTCCGCGCCGAAATCACCGCCGCCGATGACATTGCCGGCGCGCGCCGTCGCCATGCTGCCAATTTCGGCACCAAAACTCGCGCGCCAGGACGCGACCGCGATTTCGCAAGCCGCCTTGGAAGCGCTGTAGGGATCATGCCCACCCAGCGGATCATCTTCGCGAAAGGCGCGCCCCTGATTGTCGTTGCGATAGACCTTGTCGCTGGTGATCATCAGCGCAGCGCGCGCCCCCGCACCACGCAGGGCCTGCATCAGGTTGATGGTGCCGGTCACGTTGCTGGCGAAGGTGCCCTCAGGGTCGCGATAGCCGCGCCCGACCAGGGCTTGCGCAGCAAGATGCAGCACAATCTCTGGCCGCGCGGCCTGCACCGCCGCCTGCACCGCCGCCGCATCGCGCAAATCCCCGATGCGTGAGGAAATGGCAGGACGCAAAGCGACAAAGGCAGAAGGTCCCGCTTCCGGCGTTAGCGCAAAGCCTGTGACCTCAGCGCCCAAGCGTTCCAGCAGCAGCGCGAGCCAAGCGCCCTTAAAGCCGGTATGGCCGGTCAGCAGCACGCGCTTGCCGCGCCAGAAGGCCGCAGAGGGCTGGCGCATCACCATTGCTTCCAAGGTGCGCTGCCGTCCTGCCAAAGCCCTTCCAGCACATCGCGGTCGCGCGGCGTGTCCATCGGGTGCCAAAAGCCGCGATGGTCGAAAGCGCGCAGCTGATCATCAGCAGCAAGCCCGCGCAACGGCGCCTGTTCCCACACGCAATCATCGCCATCAATGCGATCGAGCACGCGGGGCGAAAGCACGAAAAACCCACCATTGATGGTCGCGCCATCGCCAGGCGGTTTTTCGGTGAAGGCGCGCACGCTATCGCCCGCCCGTTCCAAAGCCCCAAAGCGGCCCGGCGGCACCACGGCAGTCACGGTGGCATCGCGGCCATGGGCGCGATGAAAGGCAATCAGTGCGGCGATATCCACATCGGAAACACCGTCGCCATAGGTCAGGCAAAAGCCTTCCTCTTCGCGGAGATAGGGCGACACCCGACCAAGCCGGCCACCGGTTTGCGTATCCTCACCGGTGTCTACCAGCGTCACGCGCCAATCCTCGGCGGGTGGGGTCAGCCAGGTGGCGGTACCGGTCGCGAGATCAAGCGTCAGATCCGATGAATGGGCGCGGTAATTCAGGAAATATTCCTTGATGAGTTGGCCTTTGTAGCCAAGGCAGATCACGAAATCCCGAATGCCATGTG
>JADCES010000227.1 GCA_020250005.1 Roseomonas sp. | reverse complement strand
TTCGCGTTCAGCCCTTGTCCAGTGGAAGAATGCGCCTGCACGCCGCGTGCAATCGCCGTATATTCAATATGGCTGCGATGCCCGCGCACGGGCACCAGCGCTGTTGGTTCCGCCACCACAATCCCCTGTAAGCCAAGCGATGCCGCGAGCTTTGATTGCGCCGCGATAATGCGCGCCCCTTGCTTGCTGGTTTCCTCATCCGCCGTCAGCAGCAGCGTTGCCGGCACATGGGCGGGCAGGCCACGCGCGGCGATGATGCAGGCCGCGACCGGGCCCTTCATATCCACGCTACCCAGCCCATGCAGCACGCCATCCGCGATGCGCGGTGTCCAGGGCGGGTCTGTCCAGCCGGTTTCTGGCACCGTATCCATATGGCCGGATAGCGCATAACCGCCGCGCGGGCCGCGATGCGCGACAAGCGCGCGCTTTGCCACCCCTTGCGGGTCTGTGTAATCCAGCCGTTCAATCTCAAACCCCGCCAATTCGGCTTCGATCCGATTGGCCAGTGGCAGGTTGGAGACAGCGGAACGGCTATCAATCGCCACCAGATCGGCGGCGAGGCGGGTAAGGGCTTCGGCTTCTTGGCTCATGCCCCCAGCATCCCTTGCGGCGCGGCGCAGGGCAAGCGAGGTTAGCGTCTGATCGGCGCAGGCGGCATCGCCGGAGCCGTGAATCAGCCGCTCAGATCATGGGCATGGCATGATCCGTCAAAACGGATCATGTTATGCTCATGACAGAAATTGCCTATCTGGACCCCCGCAGCGGGGCCACCTACCCGCTTGCCACGCCGCGCTGGTGTGGCGATGGCCAAGCCCCCCTGATGTTGACGCCGCTGCCCGGCATCACCCGCGCCGCCATTCACACTGAGGATCGTTCGCTCTGGCGCTATGGCGCAGCACTGCCCTTCCTGCCGGATGACCCGATTACCATGGGGGAGGGTTGTTCGCCCCTGGTGCCGCGCGTGATTGGCGGCGCCTCGGCGCTCGTGAAATGCGAATGGTTCATGCCGACCGGGTCCTTTAAGGATCGTGGCGCATCGGTGATGCTGTCCCTGCTGCGCGCCCAAGGGGTGACAAATGTGCTGGAGGATTCTTCGGGCAATGGTGGCGCTGCCGTTGCGGCCTATGCCGCCGCGGGCGGGATGCGAGCCAAGATTCTGGTGCCGGCTTCAACATCCCCAGCGAAGACCGTGCAATCCCGTGCGTCAGGCGCCGAGATTGAATTGGTGCCCGGCAGCCGGCAGGATTGCGCGGATGAGGCGTTGCGCCAGGCCAAGGATATCTTTTACGCCAGCCATAATTGGCACCCTTTTTTCCTGCATGGCACGAAGACGCTTGCCTATGAGCTGTGGGAGGATTTGGGGTTTGTCGCGCCCGATAATGTGATCGTGCCCTGCGGCGCGGGGTCCAATGTGCTGGGCTGCGGCATTGGTTTTGCTGAATTGCAGCGTGCGGGTGAGATCAAGAAGCTGCCGCGTATCTTCGCCGCGCAGCCGGAGAACTGTGCGCCGATTGCGCGTGCCTTCCTGAAGCAGCCGGCGGTGGCGGCGGTGCCCACGATTGCTGAGGGTACCGCCATCGCGCAGCCCATTCGCACGCCGGAAGTCATGGCCGTTTTGCAGGAAAGCCAGGGCGGTGCGGTGATGTTGAGCGAGGCTGAGATTGGCGCCGCCACACTCGACCTGGCGCGTACCGGTATTTATGTGGAACCAACTTGCGCGCAGGCTGCAGCGGCATTCGTGAAATTGTTGGAAGCTGGTGCGATCCGCGCCGATGAAACCACCGTGGTGGTACTGACCGGCACCGGGCTGAAATCCACGCCGCGTATTGCGGAACTTTTGGGGGTAGCCATCTGATGGCCGGGCCGCGCATTGCCCTTTTGGGCTTTTCCATTGAATGCAATCGCTTTGCACCTGCTGCGACATTACGGGATTTTGAAACGCGCTGCCTGATTGCGGGCGATAAGATCGTGACTGATGCACGTTCCGCCGCCCCGGCCGCCTTGGGCGAAATGCCGGGCTTTGTTACTGCCATGGATGCGAGTGGTGCTTGGCAACCCTGCCCCATTTTGCTTGCCATGGCGGAACCCAATGGCCCGGTGGAACAAAGCGTTTTCGATGGCTTTATGCAGCAATGGCGCGAAGGGATGGCGGCGCTGAGAGGTCGCGTTGATGGCGTTTACTGTGTATTGCATGGCGCGGGGCTCGCCACCGCTGATCTTGACCCGGAAGGCAGTTTGCAGGCGCTGATTCGCGATATCCTGGGCGACGTGCCGCTGGTGTGTTCCTATGATTTGCACGCCAATGTTTCTGATCGCATGGTGGCGCTGACCGATGCCTTTGTCGGCTATCGCACCAATCCGCATTTGGATATGCGCGAACGCGGCGCGGAAAGTGCTACGCTGATGCGCCGGCTTCTGGCCGGTGAGCGTTTCCATCGCGCCTTTCGCCGCTTGCCGATTGTGGCGCCCACGGTTTCCATGCTGACGGCGCAGGGGCCTTATGCCGAGGTGATCAATCTCGGCCAGGAATGGGCGGCGCAAGATCAGCGCATTGCCAATGTCTCTATCATGGGCGGCTTTGCCTATGGCGACACGCCCTTCAATGGCATGGCGGTGATCATCACCGCGACAGACAAGGTGGCGGCGGAAGCGCTGGCTGATCGGCTGGCGGCTGCCATTTGGGAAAGGCGCGGGCGTTTCATCGCAAATCTGACCGCCTTGGAAGACGCCACGCAAAAGGCGCTGCATAGCGCTGTGCCACTGGCTTTCGCCGATGTTGCCGATAATCCGGGCGGCGGCGGGCGCGGCAATACCATGTGGATTCTGGAAGCCTTCCATCGCGCCGGGGTGCAGGATTGTCTGGTGGGTGTGATCCATGACCCGGCTTTGGCAGCGGAAGCCCATAAGCTTGGCAAGGGTGCCCGCTTCACAGCGCGTTTCAATCGCGATGTCGCCGCCGATGATCCCTTCAGCAAGCCCTTCAGTGCGGATGCGGAAGTGGTGGCGCTTTCTGATGGGCGTGTGACCGGCCGGCGTGGCATTTTCGCCGGTACGGCCATGACACTTGGCGCGACGGCGGCGCTAAAGCTTGGCGGCATCACGGTCGTGGTGATTTCCATTCGCACGCAATGCGCCGATCCCGCCTTCTTCGAACATCTCGGCTTGGATGTCGGGAAGGCACGCGCCGTTGTGGTGAAATCCCGCGGGCATTTCCGTGGCGGCTTTGATGAATTTTTCAAACACGAACAGATTGTGGAGGTGGATTGCCCTGGCCTCACCTCGCCCATTCTCACGCGTTTTGATTGGAAGCATATGCCAAGACCTGTTCTGCCGATTGATAAGGAAGCGCGCTGGCCATGAAGCTGGATGATCTGCACACCCCATGTCTGGTGCTGGAACTTGGCATTTTGAAGCGCAATCTGGCGCGCATGGCTGATGCGGTAGCGCGGCATCCTGGCTTGAAGCTGCGCCCGCATATGAAAACGGCGAAAAGCCTCGCCGTGGCGGCCTTGGCTGCACCGGATCATGGGCCGATCACCGTCAGCACGGTGGCCGAGGCGCGGTATTTCGCCGGTGGCGGCTATCGCGATCAGATTTACGCGGTCGGCATCACGCCGCAAAAGCTGGACGCGATTGCGGCGCTGAACGCGCAAGGCAATGATGTGAAGATCATCACCGATGATGCGGATGTCGCCAGCGCCATCGCTGCCCATCCGGGCATTTTGCCGACCTTGATTGAGGTTGATTGCGGTGAAGGTCGCGGCGGCATTGCGCCCGATTCCGAAAAGCTTGCGGAAATCGCGCGGCGTCTGGGTGCAAAATGCGCCGGCATCATGACTCATGCCGGGCATTCCTATGCGGAACGCAGCAATGAGGGCATGCGCAAGGTAGCGGAAGCCGAGCGCGCCGGCGCCGTGCTGGCTGCTGAGCGTTTGCGCGGCATGGGCATCACGCCGCGCGTTGTCTCGGCCGGGTCGTCGCCCACCGCGCTTTACGGGCAATCCATGGCGGGCATCACGGATATTCGCGCCGGCGTTTATATGTTTGGCGATTTGTTCCAGGGCCAGATCGGCACGCATGGCATGGAAGATATCGCGGTGACGGTGTTATCCGCCGTCACCTCTCGCAAGCAGGACCGCAATGCGGTGCTGATTGATGCAGGCGGTATTGCGCTTTCCAAGGATCGCAGCACCCAGGCAGCGCCGAAGGATCTTGGCTTTGGCGTCATGCTGGACCGCCACGGCAAATGGTCCTTTGGGGAGGCGATTGTGGTGCGCACCCATCAGGAACATGGCGAAGTGCGCGGCGCTGGCCCGCTGCCTTTTGCGGAACTTCCCGTCGGTGCCCTGGTGCGCGTGGCGCCAAACCATACCTGCCTGACCGTCGCCGCGCATGACCGTTATTACGTGGTGGATGGCGGGGATGAGGTGATTGCCGTCTGGGATCGGGTGAATGGCTGGTAAAGCGCCCGCCCTGTCATGAAAGCTTCACGTGCATCAGGCCACGTTTCCACTATACTGGAAAAATGGAAACAGAATCCGCTGCTGCGGCTTTTGCCGCCTTGGGCCAGCCGACGCGCCTGGCCCTGATCCAAAACCTGCAAGGGGCAGGGCCTGAGGGCCTGCCGGCAGGCGACCTGGCCGAGGCCCTCGGCGTGCCGCCTTCCACGCTTTCCTTTCACTTGCGTGCGCTGGAAGACGCCGGGCTGATCACGCCGCAGCGCCAGGGGCGCCAGGTGCTTTATGCCAGCGCCCCGGCGGCTTTTGCTGCGCTGGTCGGGTTTCTGGGTGGGGCAACAGCGCCCATCAGCTCCCCGGGCCGCGCCATGCGGGTGCTGTTCCTCTGCACGCGCAATTCGGCGCGTTCCATCATGGCGGAAGCCATTCTTAACCGCATCGGTGCGGGGCGTTTTCGCGCCTATTCCGCCGGGTCGGAACCCGCACCGGATGGGCCGCTGCCGGAAGTGATGGCGCAGCTACAGGCGCTTGGGCATGATGTGGCGCCGCTGCGCTCCAAATCCTGGGAGGAGTTTATCGGCCCCGCAGCGCCGCGTTTCGATTTCGTCATCGCGCTTTGCGATACGCTGGAAGGTCAGCGATGCCCGGATTTTGGCAACACCATCACCAGCGCGGCCTGGCCCTTGCCGGACCCGGCGAAGTTTTCGGGCGGCGGCGCCGAACGCGCGACGCTTCTGAACGAACTTTACGCAGCGCTACGGCGCCGGTTGGATATTTTCACAAGCCTACCCTTCACCACCCTGGATCGCATGGCGTTGCAGGCGCGGATTGAAGCACTCGGCAATCCAATGGCGGGAGCACGGGCATGAGGGTTGGCATCAATGGCATGGGCCGCATTGGTCGCCTGGCTTTTCGTGCTGCTTTCGGCGCGGCGGAACGGGGTGAGGATGATCCGCGCAGCGCCAATCGGCTGGATATTGTGCATGTGAATGAAGTGAAAGGCGGTGCGGCAGCCACCGCGCATTTGCTGACTTTCGATAGCGTGCAGGGCCGTTGGCGCGCGCCCATCGCGGCGGCAGGCGCGGATGGGTTGCGCATTGGTGACAAGCGCATTGCCTTCACGGAATGCGCCACACCGGCAGCGATCCCCTGGGGTGATTTGGGCGTTGATCTGGTGCTGGAATGTAGCGGCAAATTTCTGACCGAGGCCACTTTGCGCGGTCATCTCGACCGCGGGGCGAAGCGCGTGATTGTCGCGGCACCGGTCAAGGAGCCTTCAGTGCTCAATATCGTGGTGGGTGTGAATGATGCGCTGTATGATCCGGCGCGACACCCGATCGTCACCGCCGCATCCTGCACCACCAATTGCCTCGCCCCTGTGGTGAAGGTGGTGCATGAGGCGATTGGCATCAGGCATGGCCAGATCACCACCATCCACGACCCCACCAATACCAATGTGGTAACCGATGCCCCGCATAAGGATTTGCGCCGCGCGCGTTCCGCCATGCTGTCTCTGCAACCCACTACCACCGGGAGTGCGACGGCTATTGCGCTGATCTATCCCGAATTGAAGGGCAAGCTGAATGGCCATGCGGTGCGCGCACCGGTGCTGAATGCCTCGCTCACTGATTGCGTCTTTGAATTGCAACGTGCCACCAGCGCCGAGGAATTGAATGCGCTGTTCCGCGCCGCCGCAGAAGGCCCGCTGGCCGGTATTCTGGGCTATGAGGATCGGCCCTTGGTTTCCGCCGATTACGCGCGGGATACGCGCAGTTCCATCATTGATGCGCCATCCACCCTGGTGACGGATGGCACCATGGCGAAAATCTATGCCTGGTATGACAATGAAATGGGCTATGCCTGCCGCATGGTGGATCTGGCCTGTATCATGCAAGCGCGCGGCATCTGACATGCGCAACTACGCCATCGTCACCGCCGCCTATTGGGGTTTTACGCTGACCGATGGCGCCTTGCGCATGCTGGTGCTGCTGCATTTCCACAAGCTTGGCTATTCGCCCTTTGCGCTGGCGTTTCTGTTTTTGCTGTATGAGGCGGCGGGAGTTGGTGCGAATCTTATCGGCGGCTGGCTGGCCACACGCTTCGGCATTGCGCGCATGCTGGCGGTGGGGCTTACCGCACAAGTCGCAGGCTTCCTGATGTTGTCAGCGTTATCGCCGCATTGGGTCCCGGCCATGGCGCTGGTCTGGGTGGTGTTGGCGCAAGGGGTTTGCGGCATTGCAAAGGATATCACCAAAACCGCGTCCAAATCCGCCATCAAGCTGACGGCGGGTGATGCTTCGGGCCGTTTGTTTCGTTGGGTGGCGTGGTTCACTGGTAGCAAGAATGCCATGAAAGGCGTTGGGTTCTTCTTGGGCGGTGTGCTGCTGGAAGCACTTGGCTTTCAGGGTGCGCTTTGGTTGATGGCTGCGCTGCTTGGGTTGGTTCTGATTGGCGTTGTGGCTTCCCTGCCGCGAATGATGGGCAAGGCTAAGGCGTCTGCCTCCATGCGCGAATTCATGGCGCGGGATCGCGGCGTCAATTTGCTGGCGGCCGCGCGCATTCTACTGTTTGGTGCACGCGATGTCTGGTTTGTCGTCGCCCTTCCCGTGTTTCTCTATGCCTCGGGTTGGAGCTTTGCGGCGGTGGGCGGTTTCCTCGCCATCTGGACCATCGGTTATGGGCTGGTGCAAGCGGCAGCGCCATCCTTGATCCAGCGCAGCGCTGATGGGCTGAGCGCCGAGGTACCGGGCGCGCGGCTATGGTGCCTTGGCCTTGCGGTCATACCGCCCACGCTGATGGCCGCGCTTTGGCTTGATGTGGGCCGCGCTGATCTGGTGCTCGTGCTCGGGCTTTTGGTTTTCGGCTTTGCCTTTGCGGTGAATTCCTCACTGCATTCCTACCTCATCCTGGCTTATGCGGGCTCCAAAAAAGCCGCCGAGGATGTCGGCTTCTACTACGCCGCCAATGCTGCTGGGCGCTTTGCCGGCACGTTACTGTCAGGTTTGCTCTATCAAATGGCGGGCATCATGGGTGCCTTGGCGGGGGCGGCGGTGATGCTCGGGTTATGTTGGGCAATTACGCTCTTGCTGCCGCAGGCACGGGGTGCTTACGCTGAATCGGCATGAAAACACTTCTCGTTATTCACCATTCCATGACCGATGGCGCGCGGCAGATGGCGCAAGCCGCAATCGAAGGCGCCATGGCGGAAAGCAATACCGCTGTCGGTGGGCTGCATGCTACCGAAGCTGCGCCAGAGGATTTGCTGGCCGCCGATGGCTATATCTTTGCCACGCCGGAAAACCTCGCCTCCATGGCCGGCGTGATGAAGGATTTCTTTGATCGCTGCTACTATCCGCTGCTCGATCAAATCCAGGGTCGACCTTACGCGACGATGATCTGCGCCGGTTCGGATGGTACGGGTGCGGCGCGGCAGATTGCGCGCATTGCGACCGGCTGGCGGCTGAAGCCGATTGCGGAACCGCTGATCGTGATCACCGGCGCGCAAACGCCGGAAGCCATTGCAGCGCCCAAGATCATCAGGGCAGAAGACCTTGCGCGCTGCGAAGAACTCGGCGCTGCTTTCGCTGCCGGGCTTGCTGCTGGAATATTCTGATCTCAGCTTTCCGGCTTCAGCCCAAGCCGGCGAATCAACCCGCCCCAGCGCGCAATATCGGAAGTGAGCAGCGCACGGAAAGTCTCCGTATCACTCCCCACCACGGTAAAGCCCGCGGTTTCCAAAGCGCGGCGCTGATCAGGCACGGCAAGCGCCTTGCCGGTTTCCTCCGCCAGTCGCGCAATGCGATCCGCCGGGAAGCCCGCCGGCGCGAAAAGCCCAATCCAGGCAATGGCAGGATCGGAAGGTACACCCGCTTCCGCCATGGTCGGCACTTCAGGCAAAGCGGGGAAACGTTCCGCACTCGTCACCGCCAGGGCACGCACGGAACCATCGCGCACCTGGCCAAGCACACCGCCGGTTGCAGCGAAAAACGCCTGGATGCGCCCGGCGACCAAATCCAACACCGCCTGACCAACCGCACGATAGGGCACATGCACCGCCTCAAAACCCTGCGACGCCGCCAAATCTTCCATCACCAAATGGGAAAGCGTGCCCGGTCCGGTGGAGGCATAGCTGATCTTGCCCGGATTGGCCTTCGCGAAGGCGACAAACTCGGCAGCGTTGCGTGCCGGCACGGAAGGATGCACCACCAGCACAAAGGGCAGCCGCGCCAGAAGGCTGATCGGCGCCAAATCTGTCGCGGGGTCATAGCCCAGCGCCGGGTTCAGGATTTTCGCCGTGCTGCCCGGCCCGCCAATCGTGACGCCAAGCGTGTGCCCATCAGTCGCCCGTGCGACCGCTTCCGTGCCGATATGCCCGCCACCGCCAGCGCGGTTTTCCACGATCACCGGTTGGCCCAGCACCTGCTGCAAATGCGGCGCAATGGCCCGTGCCGCGAGGTCCGGCGTGGACCCGCCCGGAAAAGCACAAATGATCCGCACCGGCCGATCCGGCCAGGCGGCTTGCGCGCGAACCATGCCAGGGCTTGCGGCAAGCCCGGCGCTCAGCGCCAAAAGGGAGCGGCGATGGAAGATACCCATGAAGTGATGCCCGGTAAGAATGCACCCTCACAATGGCGTCAGGCGGCGCGGGCTGCAAGCGGCATATGGTTGCGCGACCGTTATTCTGGCTGGAAATTTGCCAGACGCAGCAATTCGGCATTGCGGGCCACATCGGCGCGGATGAAGGCCTCGGCTTCCTCAACGGTTTCCGCCACGGGCTCAAACCCAAGCCCGCTCAGGCGCTGTACCGTTGCAACTTCACGCATGCCATCAACCAAAATACGGTTGAGCCGCTGCAGGATTTCAACCGGCACGCCGCGCGGCGCCCAAACGCCATACCAGGAATAGAATTCAAAACCGGGCAGCCCCGCTTCCGTCAGGGTCGGCAAATCTGGCGCCAAGGGTGTGCGTGCGGCGGTGGCCACACCAAGCCCGCGCAATTGCCCCGCGCGCACCATGGGCAAGGTCGCCAGCACCGGATCAAACATCAGTTGCGCATTGCCGGCCGCGACATCCGTGAGCGCCGGGGCAGAGCCGCGATAGCCGACGATTTCGATATTCGCACCGGTCAGGCGATTGAATTCAATGCTGCCCAAATGCCCCGCCGCCCCAAGGGAGGATGTGGCGAAGGACCATTTGGCGGGCTCCCGCTTCGCGGCTTCCACCACGGCGGGGATGGTGGATTGCGGCAGGCGCGGGTTCATCACCAGCACCAGGGGACCGCGTGCGGTGCGGGCGACCGCCACGAAATCCTGCACCGGATCATAGGGCGCATTACGCATCACATGCCGCGCCATGGGATGGATGGAAGCAGAGCCGAGCAGCGTATAGCCATCGGCCGCTGATTGCAGCACGGCCTGGCTGCCAACCGCGCCATTCGCGCCAGCACGATTTTCCACCACCACAGTCACGCCCAGCGCATCAGCAATCTTGCTCGCCGCCAGCCGAGACATGGCATCCGTCGCCGCGCCAGGCGTAAAGGGCACAATCATGCGCAAGGGGCGATTGGGCCAGGCACCTTGGGCGATGGCGGGGCTGGCCAAAGCTGCGCTGGTGAGGCCAAGCAGGATATGGCGCCTTTGCATGATGACCCCCGATTGTTTGCGCATGAACCTCATTAGGGAGAATGCTTGCCCGCGCGTCAAGAAATCCTTGGGATTGACGAAGCGCCGCCGCGTCTATGAGCTTACAGGGCAAGGAAAGGCCAGACCATGAACCATGTGCCCGCAACGATGAGAGGAACCGGCATCGGCGCCCCCGTGCGTCGCGTTGAGGATTTGCGTTTCCTGCGCGGGCAGGGGCGTTATGTGGATGATCTGGGTGGCAGTGATGCGGCGCAGCTTGTGATGCTGCGTTCCCCTTATGCCTCGGCGCGCGTCACGAGGCTGGATGCCAGCAAGGCGCGCGGCATGACCGGTGTGCTGCTGGTGTTGACGCCTGAGGATATTGAAGAACTCGGTGTGCTGCGCTGCATCACGCCACGGCTGCAAAGAAATGGATCACCTTTGGCGCAAACGCCATGGCGCATGTTGGCGCTGGGGCAGGTGCGTTATGTGGGTGATGCTGTGGCCGCGGTGATCGCGACATCGCGCGCGGCGGCGCAGGATGCGGCGGAAGCCATCATTGTTGAATATGAACCCCTGCCGGTGGTGACGGATGTGGCAGAGGCGATCAGGCCCGGTGCACCGCAGGTTTGGCCCGATTTGGCGACAGAAAATGAAAGCGTCCTGTTCCGCCTGGGCGATGCAGCGGCAGTGGAGGCTGCCTTTGCGCGCGCGGCGCATGTCACGCGGCTTGATTTCCGCATCACGCGCGTTTCCGCCAATCCCATGGAACCGCGCAATGCCTTGGCGAGCTACGATCCGGTGGAGGATCGCTATACGCTGACGACTGGCACGCAATTGCCGCATGTGATGCGCAATGAAATCGCGGAATATGCGCTGAAGATACCAACGACTAGGCTACGGATCATCTCGCCCGATGTTGGTGGCGGTTTCGGCATGAAGGAAAGCCCGTTTCAGGAATATGTGCTGGCTTTGCATGGCGCGAAGCGGCTGGGCCGGCCGGTGCGCTGGACAGCGACGCGTACGGAAAGTTTCCTGGCTGATACGCATGCGCGGGACAATGTCTCAACCGCGGAATTGGCGCTGGCAGCGGATGGTACTTTCCTCGGCTTTCGCGTGCATACGCTGTGCAATGTTGGCGCCTATCTCGCCTGGCAGGGGCCGGTTTCCGCTACCAATAATGTCGGCGGGCTAGCGGGGGTTTACCGCACGCCGCATATCTTTACCGAAGTGCGCTGTATTTTCACCCATACGCAACCAACCGCGCCCTATCGCGGTGCCGGGCGGCCAGAAGCGATTTATGCGATTGAGCGCATCATTGATCTGGCGGCGGATCAAATGGGCATGGACCGGATTGCGCTGCGGGAGAAAAACCTGATTCTGCCTCATGCCATGCCGTTTCGTACCGGGCTTGATTACACCTATGACAGCGGCGATTTTCCCAAGAATATGGCGCTTGCCCTGAAAGCCGCGGATTGGGCGGGGTTTGAGGCGCGGCGTGCGGAGGCCAAGGCGCGCGGCAAGCTGCGTGGGATTGGCATTGCCAATGCGATTGAAAGTGCGGGCGGGCCGCATCGTGGGCCTTTGGAGGAAGCCGCTGAAATCCGCTTCGATTCCGGCGGCAGCGTGACCTTGCTCATGGGCAGCCATAATCACGGCCAGGGGCATGAAACGGTGTTTCGCCAGATAGCCTCAGAACGCCTCGGGATTCCGGCGGAACGCATTCGCTTCATCAATGGTGACACCGATATCGTGACGCATGGGCGCGGCACGATCGGGTCGCGTTCCATGATGGCGGCGGGTGGCGCGTTGGTGGGGGCGGCGGAGCGTATCATTGCGCGCGGCAAGAAGATTGCCGCGCATTTCCTGGAAGCGGCGGAAGCCGATATTGAATTCGGCGAAGGGCAATTCCGCATCGCGGGCACAGATCGCGGCATTGGTATCGAAGCACTCGCCCGGCGCAGCTACATCCCCGGCCAATTGCCGATGGGCGAAGAACTTGGGCTTTCCGCCTTGCTCATCACGCGCCCTGGCGATGCCACTTTCCCCAATGGCTGCCATATCGCGGAGGTGGAAATAGACCCTGATACCGGCGAAGCTGAAACCGTTGCTTATGTTGTGGTGGATGATGTCGGCACGGTCATCAACCCGCTGCTGTTGAAGGGGCAAATTCATGGCGGCATTGCGCAGGGGCTGGGGCAGGTCTTTGGCGAGGATATTCGCTATGACGCCAATGGCCAGCTTTTGACCGCAAGCTTCATGGATTATCTGATGCCGCGCGCGGCGGATTTCCCTGAGATGGTGGTCAAAAGCAACCCGGTGCCGACCAAGACAAATCCGCTTGGCGTGAAGGGCGCCGGTGAGGCCGGCACGGTTGGCGCCTTGCCGGTACTGATCAATGCAGTGGTGGATGCGCTGCGCCCGCTTGGCATCACCCATATCGAAATGCCGGCAACACCTGAACGCATCTGGGCCGCGATCCGCGCAGCAAGTTAGGCCCGCGCTTCTTCTTCCAGGGCTTCCAGAAGTCGTGCCGGCCACCATTGCGGAATGCCCTGGCCGATCAGTACCAGGCGTGATCGCCGATCCGCCGATGGCCAATCTTCCAGCCATTGAATGGGATGCAGCACATGGCGCACGCCATGCAACACAGCGGGTTTTTCCGGCGCTTCCGCGACGCGGATGATGCCCTTCATGCGCAGCAATTTCTCCCCGGCATGTTCGGCGAGCGCTTCCAGAAATAGCGGTAGTACCACAGCGGGGAGCGGTTCTTCACGCAGGATGGAAATGGTCTCCACCCCTGCGCTATGGCGCGCGCCGGGTGTGGCAATGGCTTCCAACCAATGCTGCAAGGCCCCCGGCCGCGCGGCGGAAGCAAACAGCGCATCCGGTGGAATGGCGCCTTGCACAGCGCGGAGAATCGGCGCGCCGGGATTAAGCGCCGCAAGCTTTGCTTCCAAGGTCACTGTATTGGACGCAAGATCGGTTTTGCTGAGCAGCAGCCGATCCGCGAGCATCGCCTGCTGCGCAGCTTCCGGATGGCGCGTGATTGTCTCGGCACCCAACAGCGCATCCACCACCGTCACCACCGCTTCCACGCGATGGTCCTCCGCAATGCTTGGGTCCATCAAAAGCGTGTGCAGAATGGGCGCGGGATCAGCGAGGCCCGATGTTTCGATCAGCACGCGGTGATAGGTGACTGCGCCCGATCGGCGTCGCGCCGCCAAATCGAGCAGCGTGCGCGCGAGATCGCCGCGTGTCGCGCAGCAAAGGCAACCATTGGCAAGGCCGAGCAGGTTTTCTTCCGATGTTTCAAGCAATTCATGGTCAAGCCCGATATCGCCCCATTCATTGACGATTACAGCACTGCCGGCATAGGCGGGATCACGCAGAACGGCGCGCAGCAGCGTGGTCTTGCCGCTGCCAAGAAAGCCGGTGATGACCGAAACGGGGATCACGATGGCGCCGCAACCCGCGCGCGGGCCGGTTCCGTACTGGTTGCGTTCAGCACATAACGCAGGCTCCGCAATAGCCCGAGCATGGAAGCCGCCGGGCGTCGCCGGGTTTCGCTGATCAGCCACCAGCGTATGGGCGCCGCTGCCGGCGCGGCTTGCGCCACATGCAGCACCTGATCGCCTGCGGTGATTCTGACGCCGGTATCAGCAATCTCGACGCGCCCAGCTACGCCCCAAAGCGTCAGGCTATCGGCGATCAGGGCGCGCAGCGCGGGTGGGTTCATACGGCGGGCGCGGTGCGGATTTCCTGAGAGATGCGTCGCGGCAGCCATTGCCCGCCGGTTGCATCACCGACCCAACGATCATTTTCGACCATGATCTTGCCACGCAAAATGGTCATGGCGGGCCAGGCATCCACCTGGCGGCCTTCCCAGGGCGTATAGTCACTTTCATGCAAGGCCTCGGCGCGCACCATACGCTCCAGCTTGGGATCAAGGATGCAAATATCCGCATCCGCCCCTGCGGCAATCGCGCCCTTGCGCGGATACATGCCCATGATCTTCGCCGCATTGGTGGAAACCGCATCCACGAATTGCCGGAGCGTAAAGCCACGCTTGCCGACCATTTCCGTATACATCACCGCGACACGAGGCTCCACGCCGGAATTGCCGCCAGTTGTGTCATCCACCCGCTTGCCTTGCGTTTTCACTGCCAAGGAACAGCAAAGTTCGTCGGTCGCGACACAGGAAATCGAGCCATCACGCGCCCCTGCCCAAAGCTCATCCTGATCCGCCTGCGACTTCAACGATGGGTAGGTGTGATAGATCTGCCCATTGGGGCGCTTATAATCCTCACTGGTGTAGAGCATGTATTGATGGAGCGACTCACCATAAATGGGTAGACCTTTCGCGCGTGCATCCCGAATGGCGCGCACACCATTCCCGGCCGAGACATGCATCATGTAAAGCGCGGTGCCGGGCACATGTTCCGCGAGACGCATGACGCGGCGGAAGGACAGGTCTTCCGAGAGTGTATTGTGCACCTCCGCCATATTCTCAAACCCTGCGCGGTTTTCGCGGAAGAGTTTGGCGTACATATGCATGACAATGTCATTGTCTTCGGCATGGATTACGCCAAGCCCGCCCTTGGCGGAGAGCACCTGAAACACTTCCCAGATATCACCGAAATCAACCATGCGGCCCTTGCGGGAAGGGGTGATGTCGGTCGTGAAGATTTTCGTGGTGGCGTGGCCGGCTTCAATCGCCTCCCCCAACTGCGCGGGGATATCGGGCGGCAAATCGCCTTCCACCATGATGTGAAAAGCGTAGTCACAAGGGCAGCCATCGCCCTTCCAGGCGGCATGGCGTTCCGCGATGGCGCCTTCAATGGTTTTGCCATGCGTCCAGCGCACGAAATCCAGAATGCTGGTGGTGCCGCCATAAAGTGCGGCTTTGCCGACGACCGAAGCGCCCTGTGTCTGATCAATCTTTCCATCCGGCCCCGGGATCGGCCAAAGGCAATGCGTATGCGGGTCAATCCCGCCCGGCATGACGATGCTATCGCCCGCTTCCACCACCCGCACACTAGGCGGTATGGGCAGGGTACCCGGTGCGGCAATGGCGACGATTTTCTCGCCCGCTATGCCAATTTCAGCCGGCCCAATGGCATAGGGCGTGACGACGCAATTGCCCTTGATCACAAGATCCATGGTGATACCCCCATTTGGCGCTTGGTCCGGCGCCGGGGGGAAGCCTAAACCCAAAATGCGGGTTTAGGCCAATGCTGGCTTCAGCGCCGGGGTGGTGCGGTGCCGGGCACTTCGCGGGAAATGCGTGCGCGGTCCGTTTCTGTCACCGTCACACGGTCACCGACTTGCAGCCCAAGCTCATTGGTTTGCGTAATCACGCGTTCGCCGCCGGAATCAGGGCGGATGATGAACTCCATCGCCTCACCACGCGTGGCGCCTTCTTCAATGGCAGCGCCAGCCGCACCGCCAGCCAGCGCGCCAACCACACCGCCCACAGTCCGCGCGCGCCAATCACCGCCGATGGTGCTACCCAGGAAGCCCCCGCCAACAGCACCGGCCGTGGCACCCACGCCGCTGCGTGCGCCGCTTACGGCCACGGGGCGCATGGCGATGATGGTGCCGCGATAGACCGTGCCTTGGATGCCCAATGCTTGGCGTTCCACGGTTGTGTTCGTCGCCGGCGCGCAGGCAGAAACGCCAAATAGCAGAAGGATGATGGACAGGCGAAGAAGCATCAGAGTGTCTCCTCAATCAGGATGTTAGTCTCGGCCTTGGATCAGCTGGGCAGCAAGGCCCGCCGAAAACCCGCTGGGCTTTAGGCGCCAATCTAGCCAGTTTTGGCAATACTCCAAGGCGCGATTATGGCGGGCTTTTCGGTTCAAGGCGCCGGCAAAAGCGCATCCGTGCGACCCATGAGGCGATAGGCAATAAGCCCGAGCCATTCCCGAAAACCCCATTCGAATTGACCGAGCCTTTCCGGGAAGGGCGCATCGTAAAGCACAGCCAGGGTATGGCCGGTGCGATAATTCACTGGCCAGGCGATAATCCCTTGCCAGCCGGTCTTGCGGAACACCCCCATGGCGCGCGGCATATGGCTGGCTGAGGTGATCAGCAGCCAAACCTCATCCGGTTTTGGCTGCACCAGGGCGTGTGTCAGCACCGCATTCTGATGCGTATTGCGCGCAGTAGTTTCATAAATCACGCGCGGCCCCGCAAGGCCGAGGCCTTCAAAGAACTTCCGCGCCACATCGGCTTCAGTCAGCCCGCCATGCACCAGTGAACCCTGGCCACCGGTGAAGACGATACGCGCATCGGGGAAACGCCGCGCCAGCGCAACGGTTTCTGTCATGCGTTCCGCGGCGCCATTGATGGCAGGGATGCCGCGTTCATCAGTAATGTTCTGATCCACCGCGCCACCCAGCACAACGATGCCATCAACCCGCGTAAGCGGCTCAGCCGGGCGCGCAAAGCGATCTTCCAGCGGCAGCAGAATGAATTGGCTGATGGGGGTTGCGATGAGCAGGAAAAAGAACGCAAGACAGGCCAGGATAAGCCAGCGGCCAGAGCGTAGCCCGCGCCAGATCATGGCAAGCCCAATGGCACCAACCAGCAGGGCAAAATGTCCCGGCCGTGCCGGAAACCACAATATCTTTGAGACTATATAGGCGATATCCGTCATGACAGGGTCCAAACCGCGCGAGGATTGCGCAAAGCAGCGTCGCCGTGGCCTGTCAAGCGAAGCGGCGGCCGGGCTCAATCAAGCCCGGCGCCGTCCGTTCAGTTACTTGCGACCAGCTTCGGCCTTGGCAGCTTCGGTCACGCGCTGATCAGCGGCGAGGATCGTGTTGCGCAATTCGCGCATGAACGCATTGCCCTTGGGCGTGCGCTGCACCAGTACCGACCGCCGATCGGATGGATCAGGCTTGCGCCGGGCAAGATCATGATCACCCAAACGATCAAGGGCGCGCGTGATCGCCGGCTTGGATACATTCAGCTTTGCGGCTAGGCCGCGCACCGTATGCGGGCCATCCGAAAGATAGCTGATGAGCATGACACCAAGTTGGCGAGAGGAAAGATCATGCGCATCCCGGCGCACAAGTGCAACGATCGTTTCCTGCAAAACGCGTATCATGTGATCTGAGCCATTATTATTGCTGGCCATTTGATTTTCCTTTCCGTGCGACAAATGCGGCCTTTCCGGCCACTGATTCTCATTGAAGGGCCATAAACTAGCTGGACCTGATATAGTCATACACAGGTTTCACTAAAATGTCATATCACAATCTCCCCGAAAAATCTTGTAACATTTTAAACATGGCGCGCGCCGCCTGCGCTTCGCCACCCTCCGGTCTTCCTGGGCGCGTTGAATCGTTCCAGGCATAGACATCAATATGCGCCCATGGCTGCCCCTTCGGCAGAAAACGGCGCAGGAAAAGCGCGGCCGTCACCGCGCCGGCCATGGGCTTTTGTGAAACATTGCTAAGGTCGGCGAAGGGCGTATCAAGCCAGGAATCATATCCATCATGCAAAGGCAGGCGCCAAAGCGGGTCCTGAACCGCCTGTCCGGCGCGCAAAAGCCCTTGAGCCAAAGCATCATCGTTACTGAAAAGAGCAGGCAGGTCAGGGCCAAGTGCTACACGGGCAGCGCCAGTAAGTGTAGCAGCATCCAGGATCATTGCGGGTTGCTGCTCGGTTGCAAATTGTAACAGATCACACAGGACCAATCTTCCTTCCGCATCGGTATTGCCGATTTCAACCCTTAGTCCCTTGCGCGTATGCAAGACATCCATCGGCCGCATGGCATTACCGGACACAGCATTTTCCACCGCGCCAATCAGCACCAGCAGGCGGATCGGTAATCTTGCGCGCATGACCATTTCTGCAACGGCCAACATTATTGCCGCCCCACCCATATCCTTCTTCATGCGGAGCATGGCGGCAGAAGGCTTGATATCGAGCCCACCGGTATCAAAGCAAACCCCTTTGCCGCAAAGTGCTACCAATGGGCCATCGGCATCACCTTCCCAATGCAAGATAGCCAAATGCGGTACGCGGGGACTTCCCGCGCCAACCGCCGCCATGCATGGAAAGCCATCCAACAAGGCTTGACCCGTGATGATTTCTGCGCGGCCACCATGGCGCTGCGCCAGACCGGCCGCAGCTTCCGCCAATTGCTGCGGACCCAATTCAGCCGCCGGCATATTGATAAGGTCCCGTGCGGCGCAGATCGCCTCAGCCATCATCACCGCATTTTCGGTGCCGGAAGGGGCAATCAACTCAGCCGGGGCGCGTTCCTGGCGCTTGTGATGCAACCAACGATAAGCGCCCAAATGCCAACCCAGAACGGCATCCGTGGCATTGGGGATGGACCCGGCAAGATGCCAGCGGCTGCCCGCTGGCAGTGACCAGGCCGCGCCACCGAAATGCCAAGGCGAAACTTCCTTTCCGATACCGATCACGGCACCGGCCAATCCGTTTTCCCCGGGCAGCAAGGCGATTTCCCCAGGCTTCGCGGCAAAGCCGGAAGCACGCAGAAACGCCGCAGAAACCTCAGGCAGGCCGGCGAAGAACCCCGGCAGATCCTCGGCGCAAATTGCGTGCAATGGCCGCGAAGAGACCCCTTCAACTGGCGCGACTTCAGCCATCAATCTTTCCCTTTCCGGCACCACCACGGCGCGGTTTCAAAACAGGCCTGCTATGTGAGGGTTCATCATCCAGATATCAATTCAGGCGATTGAAAAGCCGCTTAATTTTATACTGTTACGGTTAACTAACAATAAACGATCTTGATATGCGTCATGTTTTCGAAACATGATGCCTGACATGCCAATCCGCCAAATCATCATTCAGTCTCACCCGCAAATCGGCGCGTCCGCCAAGGCTTGCGGCAGCCAGGCATGGGCGGATGCCTCCTATGCGTTTCCAGGACGTTGTCACGCATAATGGTGCGGTGCAGCAAAAACGCTTGACGATTGGGCTTTTTCGCTTGCGTCACGGGCGTCTCTGGCTTCTTGGGCGGGCGGCGCAGCCGGCGGAAGGAAGCGCACTGGCCTTTCAAGATCCCGCCGCCTGTTGCAGAAAGCGTTCCAGCCGATGCCCCAAGGCGCCATCCAGGCTGCCCGGGATCATCAATCTGCCTGAAACAGCAAGTGCGCCATGACCGATACCCCAACTGAAGCTGCCTGGCGCCTTGCCTTTGGTGATCTGACGCCAGCACAGGTCTTTGCCCTACGTGAAGGCACGGTCTGGCAGAGGCTGCCTGGTAATGCCGCGCATCGCTACGCGGGGCTGCTTTCCATCGCTGATCTGGATGCGTTTCTGCGCACCGATGCCGCGCGCCATCCGCGCGTGAGCATGGCCGATGGCGGAAGGCAGGGCAGCGCTGCGATACCACCTGATGAATATCTGCAGGCTGATAGCAGCCGCGTTGATCTGCCGCGCCTGCTCAGCCGGTATGATGCGGGGGGCAGCCTGGTTGTTTCGCAATTTCATGAATTGCATGCGCCACTTGCGCAGTTTTGCCGTCGCCTCGAAAAGGTGTTTCTCCATCCGGTGCAGGCCAATATCTATCTGACGCCGCCCGGCGCGCAGGGCTTTCGCGCGCATTTCGATACGCATGACGTGCTGGTGCTGCAGGTATCGGGTGCAAAATCCTGGCGCGTTTGGGATGACATCCCCTTTCCTTCGCCAAGCCGCGCGACACCTTGGGCGAATCAGCAAAGCCCCGCGGGCACGGCGCATGCGCTGACGCTCAATCCCGGTGATGCGCTTTATCTGCCGCGTGGCGTGATGCATGAAGCGATAGCGCAATCAGGTGATGCGCCATCACTTCATATCACCATCGGATTTTTGGAAGCGTCCATCGCCGATATGTTGCGG
The DNA here is from genome assembly GCA_020250005.1 of Roseomonas sp. Taxonomy (GTDB): domain Bacteria; phylum Pseudomonadota; class Alphaproteobacteria; order Acetobacterales; family Acetobacteraceae; genus Neoroseomonas. The sequence goes on along the minus strand of JADCES010000227.1, from coordinate 3,575 downwards.
GAGCTTTTGGAAATCCTGGAGGCGGAAAACCCTGCCCTGCGCGCCAGTATCCCATCCTGGCGATTTGCTGAGGCGGATGGCGCCGCTGCCATCGCAGCACGGCTTGCGCCCGCCTTGGCCGCGCTATCATCGGAATCAGCGCTTGATCGGATTGCGATTGCCGCCATGGATCGCATTACGCGGGATCGGCTGCCGTTATCGCAACGAAGCCTCACGCATCGCCCACCTGGTGCTGAGGACAGGTTGCGGCTTTCGGATGCGATGCATCATCATCTGGTGCCGCTGCCTGAAGGGGGTGGTGTGCTGCACTGGTATGGTGGTGTTGAAACGCTGAATGCCGCGGAATGCGCCTGGCTCACGCAATTGGCGGAAGGTGCCACGCCGGCCAGCCTGGGCGCGGGCGCGCTGCCCTTTTGTCAGCGCCTGGCGGCGCTCGGCCTATTGGAACGCTGCTGAAAACGCAGCTTCAACTGCCGCTCTCTTCCCGCAGGATTTCCAGTTCCAGCCAGCGAGTCTCCGCCTGCTGCAAGGCCGCCTGCGCTGCGCCCAAAGCGGCGGTCGCCTTGGCGAAGCCAGCAGCATCGCGCGCATAAAACGCCGGATCGGCGATGCGTTTTTCAAGCGCGCTGATCTCCGCCGAGAGCTTTTCCATCCTCGCCGGCAGGGTTTTCAATTCATGCTGCTCCACCGCGCCAAGGCCCTTTTTGCGTGGTGCGGGTTTCGCTGAAACTGCCGCCTCTCGCTTCGGCGTTGGCGCTTGTTTTTCGGTAGCCCGCGCCCGCACGCCATGGCCGCGCTGTGCCACCATATCGCTATAGCCGCCGGCATATTCCTGCCAGTGCCCAGCTTCTTCAAAGGCAATCACACTGGTGACGCAGCGGTCAAGAAAATCGCGGTCATGGCTCACCAGCAAAACGGTGCCGGCGTAATCCGCGATCAATTCCTGCAACAGATCAAGTGTCTCAAGGTCCAGATCATTGGTCGGTTCATCCAGCACCAGAAGATTAGATGGCTTCGCGAAAGCGCGCGCCAGCATTAGCCGGCCACGTTCACCGCCGGAAAGCGCGCCAAGCGGCGTGCGCGCCTGTTCTGGTGTGAACAAAAAATCCTTCATATAGCCAAGCACATGCCGCGGTGCGCCGCCGATATGCACCATATCGCCGCGCCCTTCGGTCAGCGCTTCCGCCAACGGTACTGCCGGATCAAGCGCTGCGCGGCGCTGATCCAGCCCCACCATCTCAATCCCGGCACCCAGCAGCACTTGGCCCGCATCCGGCGCAAGCGCGCCTGTCAGCATATTCAACAGCGTCGTCTTGCCCGCGCCATTGGGTCCCAGAATGCCGACCCGATCACCACGCATGATACGCGTCGAAAACCCGGTGATGATCGGGCGTCCGCCGAAGGCTTTGCTGATGCCATCGGCAGCGATCACCAGATTACCGGAAGAAGCGGCCTCGGTCGCCGCCATACTCACCCGGCCCGGCGCGGTGGTTCTTTCTCGCCGCCGCGCACGCAAAGTTTGCAGATTTTCCAAGCGCCTGACATTGCGCTTGCGCCGCGCGGTCACGCCATAGCGCAGCCAATGTTCTTCGCGGACGATTTTGCGCGCCAGCTTATGCGCATCGCGTTCTTCTTCTTCCAGCACCTGATCGCGCCAGGCTTCGAAGGCGCCAAAACCCTGTTCCAGCCGGCGCGTGGTGCCGCGATCCAGCCAGACCATGGCGCGTGAAAGGCTTTCCAGAAAGCGCCGATCATGGCTGATCAAGACTAGCGCCGATGCACTCGCGGCAAGCTCCGCTTCCAGCCATTCAATCGCCGGCAGATCAAGATGATTGGTGGGTTCGTCCAACAATAAAATATCAGGCGAAGGTGCCAAAGCGCGTGCCAGCGCCGCACGCCGCGCCTCTCCGCCCGAAAGCGCGGCGGGCGCTTCGGCGCCAGTCATCCCCAGGCTTTCCAGCAAATAGCGCGCGCGATGCGCATCATCCGCCGGGCCAAGCCCTGCCTCCACATAGGACATTACATCGGCAAAACCTGAAAGATCAGGTTCCTGATCCAACACGCGGAGCGTCGCACCCGGTTGCAGAAAGCGCGTGCCGCCTTCCGGTTCGATCAGCCCAGCGGCAACCTTCAACAGCGTTGATTTGCCCGAGCCATTCCGCCCGACCAGCGCCAGCCTTTCGCCAGGCGCCACGGAAAGCGAGGCGCCATCCAGCAACCGCGTGGTGCCAAAGCCCAGGCGGATATCCTGCAGGATCAGAAGCGGGGGTGCGGCCATCAGCTACCCCGCGAAGGGGTCACGCATCATGATGGTGTCGTCACGCTCGGGGCTGGTGGAAAGCAGCACCACGGGGGCTTCGACCAATTCCTCGATCCGGCGGATGTATTTCACCGCCTCGGCCGGCAATTCGGCATAGGAACGGGCGCCGCGGGTGGAACCAGGCCAGCCGGGCATCACCTCAAAAATCGGTTCTGCTGCCGCTTGCGCGCGTTGACCGGTGGGCAGGCGCTTCATGACTTCGCCATGCACCTTATAGCCGGTGCAGATCTTCAATTCAGTCAGGCCATCCAGCACATCAAGCTTGGTCAGCACCAGGCCCTGCACGCCGCCCACCTTCACCGCTTGCCGCACCATGCAGGCATCAAACCAACCACAACGACGTGGGCGGCCGGTGACGGTGCCGAATTCATGGCCGCGTTCACCCAAACGCTTGCCGATCTCATCATGCAATTCACTCGGGAAAGGGCCGGAACCAACGCGCGTGGAATAGGCTTTGGCGATGCCCAGCACGAAGCCAATCGCATCCGGCCCGATGCCAGCACCGGCGGCGGCATTGCCGGCCACCGTATTGCTGCTGGTGACATAAGGATAAGTGCCGTGATCCACATCCAGCATCACTGCCTGCGCGCCTTCAAAGAGCACGCGCTTGCCGCTGCTGCGCGCCTCATCCAGCCTTTCCCAGATCGCTTCCGAAAAAGGCAGCAGCTTTGGCGCTAGCGCCAGCAGACTATCCAACAGTGCCTGCTTTTCGAATTCCGGCGCGCCAAGCCCGCGCAGCAGCGTATTGTGATGGCGGAGCAATTCATCAAGCTTATCGGAAAGCGTCTCAGGCTCCGCCAGATCACACAAGCGAATCGCCCGCCGCGCCACCTTGTCTTCATAGGCAGGGCCAATGCCGCGCCCTGTGGTGCCGATTTTTGCGTCGCCGCGCGCCGCTTCGCGCGCCTTATCCAGTGCAGGATGCAGCGGCAGGATCAGCGGCACATTATCGGCAATGCGCAGATTCTCAGGCGTCACGGACAGCCCCTGCGCGGTCACTTTCGCGATTTCGGCCAGCAGCGCTTCGGGGTCCAGCACCACGCCATTGCCGATAATGCCAAGCTTGCCGCGCACGACACCAGATGGCAGCAGTGAAAGCCTATAGGTCTGATCACCCACCACCAGCGTATGGCCGGCATTATGCCCGCCCTGAAACCGCACCACGATATCCGCGCGGGAGGCAAGCCAATCAACGACCTTGCCCTTGCCTTCATCGCCCCATTGGGCACCGATCACGGCGACATTGGCCATGGTT
>JADCES010000226.1 GCA_020250005.1 Roseomonas sp. | reverse complement strand
GATGGTGTACGCTTTGGCCTGCGCGTGGCGGAGAAGGATAGCGACCTGCGTGATCTTTATGAACGCACGCGGGCCGAGGGGTTCGGTGCGGAAGTGCGCCGGCGCATCATGATCGGCACCTATGTGTTGAGTGCGGGTTATTACGATGCCTATTACCTCAAGGCGCAGAAAATCCGTGCCCTGATCGCGGGGGATTTCGACGCGGCCTGGGCCAAGGTGGATGCGATTGTGACACCCGCCACACCATCAGCCGCCTTTGCCGAGGGTGAGAATACCGATGACCCGGTGAAGATGTATTTGAATGATGTCTTCACCGTCACCGCCAATCTGGCCGGCCTGCCTGGCCTGGCACTGCCAACCGGCTTGGATCATCAAGGCCTGCCCTTGGGCTTGCAGGTGATTGGCCGGGCCTTCGATGAGGAAACGGTTTTCGCGGTGGGTGCCGCCTTGGAACGCGCCGCTGATTTCAAGGCAGTGCCAGCAATGAGGGCCGGGGCATGAGCTACACGATTGAGGGCGAAAGCGGCCCATGGGAAGTGGTGATCGGGCTTGAGGTTCATGCCCAGGTCATGTCGAACGCCAAGCTGTTTTCTGGCGCGGCAACGGCATTCGGTGCGGAACCCAATGCGCAGGTTTCCTTCATTGATGCGGGTTTTCCCGGCATGTTGCCGGTGATCAACCGCGAATGCGTGGCACAAGCCGTGCGCACCGGGCTTGGCTTGAATGCCAAGGTTAATCTCTGGTCACGCTTTGACCGCAAGAATTACTTCTATGCCGATCTGCCGCAGGGCTATCAGATCAGCCAATACGCGCACCCCATCATCGGTGAAGGCGCCATTGATATTGAATTGGCTGATGGCAGCACGAAGACCATCGGCATCACGCGCCTGCATCTGGAACAGGATGCCGGCAAATCCCAGCACGACCAGCACCCGACGAAATCCTTCATTGACCTCAACCGCTCCGGTGTGGCGCTGATGGAAATTGTCTCGGAACCAGATATGCGGAGCCCCGAGGAAGCCGGCGCTTACCTGACCAAACTGCGCCAGATCATGCGCTATTTGGGCACCTGCGATGGCAATATGGATGAAGGCTCGCTGCGGGCGGATGTGAATGTTTCCGTCCGCAAGGCAGGCGAAGACTTCCGCACGCGCTGCGAAGTGAAGAACGTGAATTCCATCCGCTTTGTCATGCAGGCAGTGGAAGCCGAAGCGCGCCGGCAGATTGAGGTATGGGAATCCGGCGGCACGGTGGAGCAGGAAACGCGGCTTTTCGATACAAGCCGCGGCATCACACGTTCCATGCGATCCAAGGAAGATGCGCATGATTACCGCTATTTCCCGGACCCTGATTTGCCGCCCTTGGTGATTGATACGGCGTTTGTGGAAAGCCTGAAGGCCGCACTGCCGGAACTGCCAGATGCGCGCCGCGCGCGGTATGTGCGCGATTACGGCATCACGCCCTATGACGCGCATGTGCTGACGCTGGAACGCGAAACCGCGGCCTATTACGAAACAGTCGCCAAGGGGCGGGATGCGAAGCAGGCAGCGAATTGGGTGATGGGTGATCTTTTCGCTGCCATCAATCGCACCAAAACCTCCATCGCGGAACCGCCTGTGAGTGCGCCTGATCTTGGTGCGCTGCTGGATCTGATGGCCGATGGCACGCTTTCCGGCAAGCTCGCCAAGGAAGTTTTTGAAGTCATGGTGGAAACCGGCCGCGCGCCGGGCGCCATTGTGGAAGAACGCGGCCTGAAACAGGTGACGGATACCGGCGCGATTGAAGCGGTGATTGACCAGGTGCTGGCCGCCAATGCTGATAAGGTTGCGGAGTATCGTTCCGGCAAGGACAAGCTGTTTGGCTTCTTTGTCGGCCAGACCATGAAGGCCATGCAGGGCAAGGGTAATCCTGCGCTGGTCAATGATGTGCTGAAGCAAAAGCTTTCGTGATACGTGACCGCGCGGTGGGTTACGCCCCCCGCGCGGCGCTGCGCAACTCCTCAGCGAAATCCGCGCGTTTTTGGTGGATAGAGGCAATCACGCGCCCCATCGGTACGCCAAGCGATACAAGTGCTGCTTCTGAAAGCTGCAGGCTTGCTTCAATGGTCTCCGGCACGGTTTCGCTGACACCCTGCGCATAAAGATGGCGCGCATGCGCAGCATCCCGCGCGCGGGAAATGATCGGCAAATCCGGCCGCTCTGCGCGAATGGCGCTGACAATCTGATCTATCTGCGGCGCAAGATTGATGGTGATGATGACGCTTTGCGCCGAAGCCAGGCCGCAGGCCTGCAAAAAGGCCGGGCGCGCGGCATCGCCGAAGAACACTTCCTCTCCCGCCCGGCGCGCGCGGGCCACGGTTGCGGGGTCATTATCCACCGCGATCTGCCGCAAGCCATGTTGGCGGAGCAGCGCCGCGACAGTTTTGCCGACACGGCCATAGCCGATGATGATGGCATGGCCCTGCTGCGCGCCCGGCAGGGCCTCAAGCTCTGGGTCCTTGGGGCGGGCTTCTTCCAGCAATGGCGCCACGCGCCGCGCCAGCGCCGAAAGCAAGGGCAGCATCGCCATGGTCAGGCTGATCGCCGCCAGGATGAAGCCGGCAAGGCCTGGTTCAATCAGCGCCAAGCCGGTCGCGAGCCCAATACCGACAAAGGCGAATTCGCCCCCAGGCCCAAGCAGCAGCGCGGATTCCAAAGCCGCCGCCCGCGTCAGCGCGAAGTACCGCGCCAGCCCATAAACAATGCCGGCCTTCAGCAGCATCAACCCGAAGGCCAGGCCCAGCAGCAGCACCGGTTCCTTCGCCACTTCGCGGAAATCAATGCTCATGCCCACGCTGAAGAAGAAAATGCCCAGCAGCAGGCCCTTGAAGGGCTCGATCGTCGCCTGCACGGCGCGGCGATATTCAGTCTCGGCCAGCAAAAGCCCGGCGACAAAGGCGCCAATCGCCATGGAAAGCCCGGCCTTGGCGGCCATGATGCCGGTCGCGACAATCACGAACAGCACGGCGGCGATGAAAAGTTCCTCGGAGCGCTGCCCACCCACCAGCCGGAATAGCGGGCGCAGCACCACGCGCCCGAGTAGCACAATCACCGCCAGCACCAACAAGGCCTGCCCCAAGGCTAGGGCGATGCTGAGCAATACGGAACCGCCGCCCTTGGCGCCGAGAATACCGATGAAGAGCAATATGGGCACCACCGCCACATCCTGCGCGAGCAGCACGGAAAAACTGGCGCGGCCACCGCTGGTGAGCAGCCTTTCCTGCTGCGCGAGCAATTCCAGCACGATGGCGGTGGAAGAAAGCGCCAGGCACGCAGCCAGCACCGCCGCAATGCCGGGGCTGAAGCCAAACGCCAGCGCAATCAGGCTGAGCGCCACAAAACTGAGCGCCATTTGCAGCCCGCCCAGGCCCAGCACCAGCCGGCGCATCGCCTTCAGGCGTTCAAAAGAAAGCTCAAGCCCAATCAGGAACAGCAGAAAGACAACGCCAAGCTCGGCAATCGCGGTCACGCTTTTCGCGTCTATCACCGTGAACCAATAAAGCAGCGGGTATTCATTGATGAAGGACCCAAGCGCGAGCGGCCCCAGCACCGCCCCTGCCCCAAGATAGCCAAGCACCGGGCTGACACCAACGCGGCGCAACAGCGGCACAATCACGCCCGCCGTGCCGAGCACAACCAGCGCATCGCTATAGGCCTGGAAATTGATCGCCTCAGCCACCCCGGCACCCTATGCGGCGAGACGATGCGGGATCAAGCCACACATCCGGTGGCCTTGAAGAACGTGTAGAGGAATACCCCGTCCGGCTCGGCTGCCGTGCGGTGCAAGGCCCGAATGCCTGCGTCGAAGCCGTCTTGCGTAGCGAGTCCAGCAGCCACCGAACCCTCTCGTACGCCCTCGATCATGGCTGTGAAGGTCCGCCTGGTGAAGCCTTCCGCGAAAGCGGGACGGCTAGCATCGGCGTAGACCATGCGCGGCGACACACGCACCTCCTCGAAGCCCGCGTCGACCAGCAGCGGGTAAAGTCGCCGCCCGATGTTCGCGTCGCCACCGGCCCGCCGCTGTAGCTCCACCTGGCAGGCAATGGCTGCGCGTGCGGCAGCGCTTTCGGGGTGGAAAACGATGGAGCCGTGGTCACCCTCAATTACGGTGATCGTCCCGCTTGGCCGCAGCAGTGCCCGCAGCGCCGCCAGCATAGCCTCCGGGTTGGGCAGGTGCTCCAGCACGAAGCAGACGAAGACGTGGTCGAAGGAGCCCGGCCGAAAGGGGGCCGCGCGGATATCCGCCTGCACGAAACGGACGTTGCCTAGTCCTTCGGCCAAGACACGTCGCTCAGCCTCGGCGAGAGAGGCCGCCGAGAGGTCTACGGCGGTGATCCGCGCGCCAATGCTACGGCGGGCAAGCGCCGCCGTCTGCGCCCCAGTGCCGCAGCCGACCTCGAGCACCTCGGTGTCATCCAGGAAGCCAGTATCGGCGTGCAACAGATCTTCCAAAGTGCGCGCCTGGTCCTCCAGCCGTTCGGCTTCCCGACCACTGTAGCCGTGCACGTAGCCACCCATCCGCCTGTCCCCACATGTTGGTTTAGTGACCTGAAGGCTTTTGTATATGGGCAGCGCGCGGCGATTTGAAGGCAGCGGACGTCAGGTTTTCAATAAGGCAGCGTAACGCGCGGGATCAAAGCCGATGATCAGTTTATCGCCAAGTGTCAGCACCGGGCGCTTGATCATGCTGGGTTGCGCCAACATCAGCGCGACCGCGCGGGCTTCATCCAACCCTTGCTTCTGATCTTCGGGCAATTTGCGGAAGGTGGTGCCGGCGCGGTTCAACAATGCCTCCCACCCTGCCTTCCGCACCCAGGCTTGCAGCGTGGCCGGGGTGATGCCGGCGGTCTTGTAGTCATGGAAGGCATGGGCAATGCCCTCGGCTTCCAGCCAGGCGCGCGCCTTCTTCATGGTGTCGCAATTCTTGATGCCATGGATGGTGATGGTCATGTCGCCTGCCCCCTGCCGGATCGCCCCGCGATACCAGCCTTGCGCGCTGCGGCCAATCGCGCCAGCCTCGGCCCCATTCCACAGGAGCCTCCGCATGAGCAGCACCAGCGATTACACGCCCCCCAAGGTCTGGACCTGGAACAAGGCCAATGGCGGGCGCTTTGCCAATATCAACCGCCCCATCGCCGGCCCGACGCATGACAAGGAATTGCCGGTGGGCCGCCACCCGATGCAGCTTTATTCGCTCGGCACGCCCAATGGCCAGAAGGTGACGATCCTGCTGGAGGAGCTTTTGGCGCTCGGCCACACAGGCGCGGAATATGATGCCTGGCTGATCCGCATTGGCGAAGGCCAGCAATTCGGCAGTGGCTTTGTGGAGGTAAATCCGAATTCGAAAATCCCCGCACTTTTGGATCGCAGCGGCCCGAAACCCATCCGGGTTTTCGAAAGCGGTGCGATTCTGGTGCACCTCGCAGAGAGATTCGGTGCCTTCCTGCCAAAGGACCCAGCGCTGCGCGCCGAATGCCTTTCCTGGCTGTTCTGGCAAATGGGGAGCGCGCCCTATCTTGGCGGTGGTTTTGGCCATTTCTACGCCTATGCGCCGCTGAAAATCGAATACGCGATTGATCGCTTTGCCATGGAAACCAAGCGGCAATTGGATGTGCTGGATCGCCGGCTGGCGGAAAGCGCTTATCTGGGCGGAGATGATTATACCATCGCCGATATCGCCGTTTGGCCCTGGTATGGCGGGCTGGTGCGGGGGTATCTGTACGGCGCGGCGGAATTCCTATCCGTGCATGAATACAAGAATGTGCAGCGCTGGGCCGAGGCGATCTTCGCCCGCCCCGCCGTCAAGCGCGGGCGCATGGTCAACCGCGTCACGGGCGATCCATCCGAACAATTGCACGAACGCCATGACGCCAGTGATTTCGCGACAAAAACCCAGGACAAGATCGCACCCGGTGGTGCGGCCTGATCAGGCTTCAACTCACATCACTCACAAAGAGGAAACACCATGCCACTCGCTCCTAACTTTGTGCGCCGCCGCCTGGAAAAGGGCGAACTCGCCCTTGGCTTTGGCGTGCATCATTTGCGCACGCCCGCTGTTGGCATGATTGCCGCGGCATCGGGCTTTGATTGGCTGTTCATTGATATGGAACATGGCGCGATGAGTGTGGATGACGCGACGCGCATGGCCATGGCAGCGCTTTCGCAAGGCGTCACACCGATTGTCCGCTGCTGCAAGGATGCGCTGTTTGAGGGCACGCGCTGTCTGGATAATGGCGCCATGGGCGTGGTGGTGCCGCATATTGATAATGCCGATGAGGCCCGCGATGTGGTGCGCGCCTTCCGCTATCCTCCACTCGGCGAGCGTTCCTGGGGCGGCCCGCCGGCGCAATATGCCTTCCAGGTTTCCGATGCCGCGGCAGCGCAGAAGGAGTTGAACGAACAGATCATGGTCACCGTCATGATCGAAACACCCGAAGCAGTCGCCAATGCGGATGCCATCGCCGCCGTGCCGGGGGTGGATTGCCTGATGATCGGCACCTCAGACCTGACCGCTTCCATGGGCATTGCCGGGCAGATCGGCCACCCGGATGTGCGCGCGGCCTATGCCAAGGTGGCGGCGGCCTGCAAGGCAAATAGCAAGGTCATGGGCATGGGCGGCGTTTATGATGAGAAGAACGCGTCCGAATACATCGGCCTTGGCGCGCGGTTCTTGTTGAGCGGTTCAGACCACGCCTTCCTGATGGCGGGCGGTGGTGCGCGGGCGAAATTCCTGCGCGGCTTGCAGGGCTGAAGTCAGCTGCATGACCAAAGCCCCGCCGGCGCTGCCGCGCGGGGCTAGGGCGCTTTAGTGGCGGTCTTCGCCACAGCCGCAATCCGGCTGCACCAGCTTCGCATCCTTGCGGATGATGTGAAAATCAATCCATTCCGCCACCAGGCGCCGCGCCTCACTGAGCGGCGCTTCGGGATGGTGGATGCGGTAAAGCGTCGTGCAGGCATTGAAGGCCTGCGGGTCATCGGCGCCAATGTCGCGCAATTCCCGATAGGCGGTAATGACCGCAGCTTCACAACGGCGAATGGAAGGGGAGGTTTGTCGTACCATTCAACTCTCCTGAGTATATCTGGTGCTTTGCTTCACGAAGGGCGCCTGGCTAGCTGCTGCGCCGTTTTGGCTTTGCGGCTGGCGCGCGCCTTCGGCCGAATAATTCAAGCTTATGTCCCACAAGATCATAGCCAAGGCGTTCTGCGATGGCTTGCGCCAAGGCTTCATGCGCTTCATCGCCGAATTCAATGACATGGCCGGTTTCAACATCAATCAGATGATGATGATGGCCGCGATCCGCCAGATCGTAGCGCGCCCGCCCACCACCAAAATCGCGCCGTTCCAGAATGCCGCGTTCTTCAAGCAGGCGCACCGTGCGATAGACGGTGGCTATCGAAATCCGTCTGTCGCGCTGCAAGGCACGGCGATGCAATTCCTCAACATCCGGATGATCTTCAGCTTCGCTCAAGATCTGCGCGATCAGGCGGCGCTGGCCGGTCATCTTCAGCCCCTGCGCCACGCACAGGGTTTCAATGCGCGAACCCGTCACGGATTCGGCGGCTTTGGCTTGAGGGGCTGCCAAGGGCGTTTTGGGCAAAGGGCAAACTCACTCTGGGCTTTGAAGATCAGCGCTATTCCCTGCCTTATGCGACGCGGTCCGCGGCTT
>JADCES010000225.1 GCA_020250005.1 Roseomonas sp. | reverse complement strand
GAATTGGTGGCAACCGCCTGGGCTTCCGCTTCCACCTTCCGTGGTTCGGATCGTCGCGGTGGCGCCAATGGCGCGCGCATTCGCTTGGCGCCGCAGAAGGATTGGGAAGCCAATCAGCCTGGGCAGCTTGCGAAGGTGCTGGCGGCGCTTGAGGGCGTGCAGAAGGCCTTCAATGGCGCGGCGAAGGACGGCAAGCAGATTTCGCTCGCCGATCTGATCGTGCTTGGTGGCTGCGCTGCGGTGGAAGCGGCGGCGAAGGCGGCCGGCCATGCGGTGACGGTGCCCTTCACGCCGGGCCGTACGGATGCGACCGCTGAGCAGACGGATGCGGATAGCTTCTCGGTGCTTGAGCCGGAAGCCGATGGTTTCCGCAATTACCGCAAGCTTGCCTATACGGTGAAGGCGGAAGAACAGCTGGTGGATAAGGCGCAGCTGCTGACGCTGACCGCGCCGGAAATGACCGTGCTGGTGGGCGGGATGCGTGCGCTGAATGCCAATGTTGGCCAGGCGCAGCATGGTGTTTTCACCAAGCGTCCGGGTCAGCTGACGAATGACTTCTTCGTCAATGTGCTGGATATGAGCACAGTGTGGAAGGCAGTGTCTGACTCGGCCGATATCTTCGAAGGCCGTGATCGCAGCAGCGGCAATGTGAAATGGACCGCGACGCGCGTTGATTTGGTGTTCGGTTCCAACAGCGAATTGCGCGCCTTGTCTGAAGTTTACGCACAGGACGACAATCAGGCGAAGTTCGTGAAGGATTTCGTTGCTGCCTGGAACAAGGTGATGATGCTGGATCGCTTCGACCTCGCCTAAGGTTGCAAGCCGCAACACGGTAACGGGGCGCCGGTCTGAAGTCGGCGCCCTTTTTCATACTTGACGCTTGGCAAGGGTCGGGGGACGCTTCGTAACAACGAAGTCCGTCTTGGGAGAACCCGATGCCCCAACCCGATCCCGAAGCCGAATTCGATATGGCGCTGGCGCGCGCCGGGGTTGTTGTGCCGCCGGAACGCCGTGCGGCGATGATGGAAGGCTTTCGCGCCTGGTGTGAGATGCGGAAGCTGCTGAATGAACCCATGCCTTTGGCGACTGAGCCGGCCTTTGCGCTGACACAGCCGGCGGGGCCAAGATGAGTTCTCCCGTCCCCTCCCTTGCGGAAGCCTCGGCTGGCATTACCGCCGGGACGCTTTCACCTGTGGCGCTCACGGAAGCAGCGCTGGCGCGCATTGCAGCACTTGATCCGAAGCTCAATGCCTTCATCACCGTCACCGCGGATCGCGCGCGCCGCGCGGCGGCAGCGGCCGAAGCTGAAATCAAGGCCGGCAAAAGGCGCGGGCCGCTGCATGGCATCCCCTATGCGCTCAAGGATATCTATGACGTGGCCGGGGTGCGCACCACCGCGCATTCCAAGCTGCTGATTGACAATGTGGCGCGCGAAGACGCTGCCTCCACCGCCAGGCTGGAAGCCGCCGGCATGGTGCTGCTGGGTAAGCTTTCCACGCATGAATTCGCCCGTGGTGGCCCCACTGATGTGCTGCCCTTTCCCAATGCGAAGAACCCTTGGAACACCGCGCATTTCGCTGGCGGGTCGAGCAGCGGTTCCGGGGTTGCGGTAGCCTCCGGCATGGTGGGGCTTGCCATGGGCAGCGATACGGCCGGGTCCATTCGCCTGCCCGCCACCTTCTGCGGCATTGTCGGGCTGAAGCCGACCTATGGCGTGATCAGCCGGCGCGGCATTGTGCCACTTTCCTTCACGCTGGATCATGCCGGGCCGCTGACCCGCACGGTCGAGGATTGCGCTTTGGCGATGCAGGTGCTGGCCGGGCATGATCCGGGTGATCCGGGCTCAGCGCGCGAAGCCGTGCCTGATTACAGTGCTGATTTGCGCAAGGGTGTCGCGGGGCTGACCATCGGGCGGGCGCGCGCTTATGACATTGAAGCGGGCGTTGATGCTGAAGTCATGGCGGCGGTGGATGCGGCGGCGGAGCAATGGCGCGCGCTGGGGGCCAAGATTATTGACGTTGCGCTGCCCAGCAAGCAACGCATGGATGCCTGCATTCAGACCATTCTGATCGCGGAAGGTTTCGCCATTCATGGTGAGTGGCTCCGCGCCCGCCCGCAGGATTATGGCCGCGTCACGCGCGAACGCCTGATGATGGGCGCTTTTGTCACGGGCGCCGAATATGTCCAGGCGCAGCGGCTGCGCAGGATCATCACGGCTGAAGTGGATGCAGTACTGGCCGGCTGTGACGCGATTCTGTGCGCAGGCAACCCAACAGCGGCGCCGCGCCTTGCGGATGTTGATGAAGGGCCCTTCCGCAAATCCCACCCCATCACCGGCCCCTTCAACGCCACCGGCCATCCGGCACTGGCGCTGCCTTGCGGCTTTGGCGCTGCCGGCCTGCCCTTGGGGCTGCAATTGATCGGGCGAAATTACGGGGAAGCCATGCTGCTGCGCATTGCGCAGGCTTATGAACAGGCAGTGGGGTGGATGGCGCGGCGTCCTGAATTGGGGGGATGAGTGGCGCCACGCTCACCGTGCTTTCCGGCACGGCGGCAACCTGCACCGGGATTGGCCTTGCGCGCTTTGCCTATGTGCCGCTGTTTCCGGCGATGGTCGCGGCCGGCTGGGTTGATGGCGCGGAAGCGGGCTTGCTCGGTGCGCTGAACCTCACGGGGTATCTGATTGGTGTCGGCGGTGTGCGCGCATTGGCGCGGCGTGTTTCCGTGCCGCGTGCGCTGGATATGGGCATGGCTTTCGCGGTGCTCGCCTTTGCAGCCTGCGCCTGGCATGGCGGGCTGGCCTGGCTCGGGTTTTGGCGCTGCCTCGCGGGGATTTCGGGCGGCATGTTGATGGGTCTCGCGGGGCCTTCAGTGCAGGCGGTCACACCGCCGGAACGGCGCGGGCGCGCAGGGGGCTTGGTCCTGTTTGGCGTTGGTGGCGGCATCGTGCTCGGGGCGCTGCTCGTGCCGCTCTTGCTGCAAGGCGGCGTGGCAGTGGCCTGGCTTGGGCTTGCTGGCGTTGCGCTGGTGTTGTGGCTGGTCATGCGCCGCTACTGGCCGCGCCCGCCTGCGGCGGAAACCGCGCCGGAAGGCCATGCCCCGCCCGCGCTTGGCATCATCATCGCCTATGCGCTGTCTGGCGCGGGGCTGGTGCCGCCGATGCTTTACTTGTCGGACCTCGCGGCACGGGGCAGGGGGCTTGGTGTGGCGCTTGGTGCCGGCATGTGGGTGCTGTTTGGCCTTGGCTGCATCGCCGGTGCCCTGGTGGGGGGGCGCGCAGTGGATCGCTGGGGCGGGCGATTGGCCATTCTGATCTGGATGGTGATCCAGAGCATCGCGCTGTCTTTGGCTTTGCCTCAGGCGCTTTGGGTGCTGGTGCCGCTTGGCTTGGTTTCCGGCTTTGCCGCGCTTGGCATTACCACGGTCGCCCTGGCCGCAGCGCGGGAGAGGGCAGGCGCCCTGGCCGGCGTGATCTGGGTGCGCGTGACAGCGGGCTTTGCCGTGGCGCAGGCCGTGGCCGGTTTTGCGCTGGCGGCGCTGTTTCGCGTGACCGATGAAAGTCACGCCGCGGTATTTGCGGCGGGACTTTCGCTTTCACTTGCAGGTTTGGTCGTGGCCTGGGCGGATTGGCGCTGGCGCTGGAACTGAAAAGCTACGCCCGCCCGCGCGTGACCAGCCGGCCCGGCTTTTCGCCTGTGGCACCCTTGCCGGCGACAAAGGTTGAGATGCCATTGGCCCAAACCTCCTCGATGCCCGCGCTTTCCTGCTTCGGGTTTTCGAAAGTGGCGCGGTCAATCACTGTATCCGGGTCGAACATCACCAAATCCGCATAAGCACCGTCGCGGATGACGCCGCGATCCACCATGCCGAACACGGCCGCCGGACGACCGGTCATTTTATGCACGGCGGTCTCAAGGCTGAACAGGCGCAATTCGCGCGCGTAAAGGCCAAGCACGCGCGGGAAGGTGCCCCAAAGCCGCGGATGGGGATGCGCATCATGCGGAATGCCATCAGAACCGATCACCGACATGGGATGTGCCATGATGCGGCGCACATCGGCTTCATCCATCTGGAAGGTGATCTGCCCAGCCGGCAGCAGGCGTTCGGCTGCCATGCGGATATCCGTATTCCAACCGCGCGCGATATCGGACAAATACTTGCCCGCCATTTCCGGATGCGGGATGGACCAGGTGATCATCACCTTCACATCATCACGCAGCCGATCCGGCATCAGCACGGTGGATCCCGCCGGATAGGGATAGACATCGAAGCAGACTTCCTGGCTTTGCGCATAGGCATCAATCAGCGCGAGTGTCTGATTGGAACGTCCGTAATTCTCAGGCATCGAGCATTTGTGATGGCTGATCCAAACCGGGCAGCCAACACGATCACCGATCTTCAGCGTTTCTTCGATGGAAGCGCAAACGCGATCTGCCTCATCACGCATATGCGTCACGTAAATGCCGCCATAGGCGCGCAACGGCTCGGCCACCGCAATCACTTCTTCTGTGGTCGCATGCATGTTCAGCGGATAGTAAAGCCCGGTCGAAAAGCCTGATGCACCTTCGGCGAGTGATTGCTTTACGCGCAGCCGCATGCGTTCAATCTCGGCATCATTGGCAACGCGCATGACATCGCCATCCATCACCTCAACGCGCATGGTCTGGTGGCCGACCAGCGCATAGGTGTTCACCTCCGAGCCCTGCTTTTTCAGCTCATGGGCGTAATCGCCGAAACTGTCGAAGCGCCACCAGCCATCTTCGCCAATCAGGTCAAGCGGCGGCGGCGGGCGCTTGGTGAAGCGCGCGGGGGCCAGGCTGACACCGCAATTGCCGACAACAACCGTGGTGACCCCCTGGCTGATCTTGCAGGTCATGCAAGCGGGGCCGCACAGCACGGCGCGGTCATCATGCGTGTGGCTATCAATGAAGCCAGGTGCCACTGCCTTGCCGCCTGCCATCACTTCGCGGTCCGCGCTGGCGCCGCCAAGGTCACCCACCGCCACGATGCGATCGCCCGAAACCCCAATATCGCCGCGCCGGCTGGCGGCGCCGGTGCCATCAATGATCGTGGCGTCACGTATGATCATATCGCAGCGGAGAGCCATGGCGCATTCCTGGTATGGGGTGTTGCAAGGAAGGGGATCATGACCCAGAGCAGGGAGGGATGGAACCCCCGAGCCAGCGGCTCAGTCCATGGCGCCTTTTTTGCGCGCGTCAGCTTTGGCCGCTGGCATCGCCAGGGCCATCGCTTTTTCGGTGCCAAGCAGGATTTCAGCCAATCTGAACACATCGTGGCGTTGCAGCCCGCCACCATCCAGGGCATCCAGACTGGCCTTTAACTTCTGCCGATAGGCAAGCTGCAGCCTGTCAAAGGCTTCATAAGCCCCTGCGCGACGCCCTGTATCTTCCAGGCGCCGAAGCGCCCGGGCAAGATATTCAGTGTTGATAACCACCGCTGCCCGGCGCTTGGCGTTGGGTTCTTGCAGCGCAGGCAGAAACTGACGGTCGTAAATCCTGGAGGTGGTTTCAAATACCAGGTTCGCGATCTTTTCGAGAATGGGCCGGATAGCTGCGCGGCGGTCCTTGATGTAGCCCGGCGGCGCGGTTTCCAATTCCTTGATCAGTGCAACATATTCTTCCGCCTGATGCGCGGCGCGAACCGCATCCTCGGCGGGAAGGTTTTTCAATGGTTCTCGCTGTAATTCCACGAGCTTGTCATCGGCGATGTTGCCGGCAATCGGTGAAAGCCGCGCCGCTGTTGCCAGGACCGATCCCGGGCTTTGGGCGTGATGCAGAAGGCTTATCAGGGCAAGGCTAAAAACGGCCGGGCCTTCCTGCGCTGGCCCTTTGAGCGCGCCAATGACTAATTCGGGCGATGGGCCTGAAAAAGCCGCAAGCTTCGCTTCCCAGATCGGTTCTGCGTGGCGCCAAATGGCAGCGGCGATAGCAAGCAGTTCCTGGCTTTGGGCTGCATCGAGCCCGGCACTCGGGATGCCCTTCGGCAGGGTCAAGGTCGGTGCAAGGCGCGCGGCTTCGGCCCAAAGGGCTCTTCCTGCGGCATCAACCTGCAAGACATCAAAGAAATTGCGGCCGCCAAGATTGGCTGAAATCTGCTGGGCTTCACTGCCCATGGCTTCGCGGATCGCATCCGCGATGGGCTGCAATGCAGGGCGGGGAAACTTGGCGCCTTTGCCGCCCCATTCCGGCAACGGGACCACGGCGCCGTCGAAGGGCATGAAAAGGATACGCGCAAAGGTAATGGGCCGTGGTGGCCGCAATAGCTTCAGCCTGGGGCGAACCGCTTCGATGATGGGGTCAAGCACGGCACGCGAAGGGACAGCTTCAAGAACGGAAACAACCTGTTGCAAGACAGCGTCAGACGCAAGGGTGGTTCTCTTGGAAATGCGCGAAAGCGCGTCCGCACCATCATTGCCGTCATGACCAGCCTGGGTGAGGGAGCGTGTGGACTGCACCAGATAGGCTTCACGCAGCTTCTTCGCTTCGGCGGCAAGGCTTGTGCCATGTGTCCCGGTCAGCAGTGTTTCATTGCGGGCGATGAATTCCATCGGGCGGAAACGCCGCCAGTCTACGCCCTTAATGCTGGCTGCCCTTTCCTTGCGGTCTTTGGTGGCGCCTTCGGGGAAGCCATTCCAGCCTTCGACCTCCTTCGGGAGGTACGGCACCAAATGGCTCATTTCCCAGAATGACGCTTCCCTGTCGGATGGCGCGGATTGGCGCCACAAGGCAATGATGATGTCCCAGCCATCCAGCAACCATAATGGGCGGGACGCGCGGCGCAGAACCGATGCCTGATCGCGCTGCCAGGCACGCAGCAGAATTGTTGTGTCTTCCGATACCCGATCAAGTTCGTTGATCGCAGCGTGCGCGCAACTAAAGGTGATGGTCGCCTTGCGCAACAGGAACTGCGCCCGCATCCCGCGTGCATTGTCGCGCCGCGGGGTGAGCCATTGATCAATTTCCTTGATGAAGGATTCCAATTCGGCCAGGGCCTTTCTGGCATAGCCAGTGACGGCATCATTGTGTTTGCCAAGCGGCCTAAAGAGGCCGGCCAGAGCTTCCATGGCGGCTTCCACCGCTTCGGTGGTCATGGAATAGCGCTTGGCAATACGCGCCACGGCCTTGCCGATGCGCGGGCGCAGATAGATCAGGCTTTCCTGTTCCGGCGGCACTTTGGCCTCAGCCGGCAATTCGGTGCGGCGAATCAGATCGGCCAGCAGCAGAAAGAACATGCGGCGCGAGGCGGTGGAATCCGTGGCCTTCTGGTCCTCGGCCCAAGCCATGGCCGCCCGCCCGCGCCAACCCTCTGCGGCGGTGTTGATCAACGCTTCACGCAGCTTTTCAGGTGAAAATTGAGGGATGGCCTTAAGCTTCTGCCATAGCACCCCGTCATGCGCTGTAAGACCCGGTGTTTGGAGCAACTCTGCCCCTGAAAGGGTAATCTGGCCCGGCTGCCCGGAAAAATTAGGCAGCGTTAATTCTTCCTCGGCACCTGGTCGGGCGCGGCTGAGCAATGCGCCGAATAATTGTGGCGTCGTGAAGGGCACAACGACACCCCTTTCCGCAAAGCCAGCGGGGTCAGGTTGGTTTCGCCGACCGGCGATTGTGTCTATGGGGTCGCTGCTCTCTGACATTGCCTTTGATCACGGGACAGCCGATGAACACTGCTCTTACGTATCACGATAGGCGAACCTAGGCGATATGGCCCCCCGGACCAAGCGCTTTTGCGGGGCAAGGCGCCGGACCCGCCCCCCGATCAGCCTAGAAGGCCAAGCGCCGCTTCCGGCCCAAGCAGGATTTCGGCGAGTCGTGCCAAATCGAGCTTGGTCATGCCGCCCGGTTCAAGGGCTTGCCTCGCGGTTTCAAGTGCTGCCGCAACGCGTCTGCCGGCGCCATCATAGCCATGGTCATGACCGTAGCGGCGTCCAATGTTTTCGATGCGACGCAGGGCACGTGCCTGGGCTTCCATGGCAAGGATGAGTTCCGGCGTGGCTGAGACGCAGAAGGCCGGCAATTGACGGAGGATGTGGGTCTCCAGCCCTTCTTCATAGGCAAGGCGGCAGGTGACCTCGGCTTCCTGGCGCAATTGCACCAAACGTGCCCCCCGGCGTGGATTGCGTGTGGCGGGCGCGTTTTCCAGGTCCTGGAAGGCTCTGCCGAAGGATTCGGCAAAGGCGGCAGCGGTGAGGAGATCCTCGCTCGGCAATTGAACCCGCGCCCTTTCCAGCCAATCATCCACCGCGGCATCGGCGACGATGCCCGTTTTGTCCGATAATCTGGCCGCTTCCCTGGCGACCTGGCCCGGGCTTGTTGCCTTTTGCATCAGGGTTGCCAGCGCCATGCCGAAGGCGGGCGAATTCTCGCCAGCCATGGGGGAAAGCGCGGCGCGCACCGCTTCATCCGGCGGTCCCCAGCCGGCAAGCTGGATGGCTGCCCAAAGCGGGCCCGCATGCTGCCAAAGGCCTGCGGCAAGCTGGACCAAGGGCATAAAATCATCTGTGCGCAGGCCCGTGCGTTCCCAGCGAGCACCTGGCTTGAGGTTTGGCGCAAGGCGTGCGGCTGCCCCCCATAGAAGGCGGCCGGCACGATCAACCGCAGCGGCATCATGAAAGAATTTGCCACTGAAGGAAGCTTCAAGCCGTTCAGCTTCTGCGCCCATGGCCAGGCGCACGGCCTCGGCTATCGCGGGTAATGCGCTACGCGGCAGCCTGGCATCTCCCTTTTGCCACTCCCGATTATCGGAAATGGCCCCATCGAGGGGCAAAAACAGCAGGCGGGTGAATTGCAAGCTGCGCGATGGCCTGATCTGCCTAAGCCTGGGGCGCGCTGCATCCAGCAAGCGGTCAGCTTCGGAACGATCGGGCAGACGGTCCAGAATTTCGATGACCTGCGCCAGGGCCATATCCGATGCCGATGCCAAGGCATGTATCAGGTGACGAGTTTCAGCGAATTGGTTCTTGGCCCGCCCCGTATCCTTTCCCCCACTGACACTCCCCTTGGCCGCCCCTTGGTTGACACCATTTGGCGTATTGTTGTTCGCGGGGCGTGAGACGCTGGCCTTTTTGATGATGATGGGCTTGCCGCGCGACTGGCCGGTGCTGAAACTTAGATTTTCATTTCGCGCGATCATGTCAAGCACGCGCCCGCTGCGCCAATCCTCAAATTGGCGGACGATGCGGAGCTTGCGCCTTTCCTGCGCCATGTCAGGCGCAAAGCCCAGCCATCCAACGATTTCCTTGGGCAGGATTGGCGCGAGCATTGCCATTTCCATCATCGCAGCGCTTCGGTCTGAAGCGTTGGCTGCATTCCAGATGCCGTGAATCACCTCCCACCCATCCAGCAGCCAATCAAGCCGTGACAATTCCTGGAGAATATCCTGCCTATCCCGCTGCCAAGCCTCAATGGCGGCGTAGGTATCGCCAATCAGCGCGTCAAATTGCTCCGCAGCCTTCAGCGATCCTTCAAGGGTAAGCTGGAGAGACTGCTGAACCAAGGCGGCTGCACCGGACTCCAGATGTGCCGGCAGGTCGCCCCGCCACAATTCTATTGAGGCGGCGAGGGATTGAAGTTCCGCAATCAGCCGGCGTGAGGGTGCCAGATCATTGTCCTGAGGCATGCCAAAGCCGTTGAAAGCCCTTGCCAATTCCTCAAGCGCCGCGGCCACGGCCTCGGTCGTCATGCGTAGGCGTTGTGCGCAGGCCATCACTGCGCGTTGGCCGCGCATGGCGACTTGGCGCGGGTCATCCATTTCCGGCGCAGGGCGACCGGGGTTCGGTCCTTCCATTTGTTTGATAAGGCCGAGCAATAATCCGAAATTGATGCGCTTGGCACGGTCTTTGCGGCCTTGGCGTGCCTGATTGACAGCCATCATGGCCGCGCGCCCTGCATGGCCTTCAATTGCCGCGGTTTCGGCTGCTTCCCGAACAATTGCCGGTGTCAGAATGGCCTCATCACGCAGCAGATGCCAAAGCCTGCGATCATGCAGGGTTGGGGTGCAGATTTCGGGGATGGCGGCCCATGGCAGAATATAGACCCCTTCTCCGCCCGAAGGATTGGGGATCAATACCTCAAGGCCTTCCCGCTCTCGTTGAGGCCTGGCGCGGGCACCGAGCAAAATGGGTGTTGTGAAGGGTACATTCACACCACGCTCGGTGAAGGTCGCCGGCTCATATTGATTCGGGCTTAGACGCTGAAAGTCATATGCGGGGTTGGTCGACACACCCGAATTTTTTGCATGAAATGATTAAGAAATATGCAACGGGGTGTGATGAGTGGCTGATCGAAGGTGATGGATAAGACGAAACGTCAAAGCCAAAATATTTACATTCAGGAAATGTCTTGTCGGCCCTGCAGGATTTCACCGAGTCGCGCCAGATCGGTCGCGGTTATGCCCAATTCCGACTTTACCTTTTCCGCAGCGCCAAAGGCCCTTGCCAGACGCTGCTGGTTTTCATCATAGGCGGGATCATTGCCGAAATGTCGGCCGAGAATTTCAAGCCGTCGCGCCGCCCGTGCATGACTTTCAACGGCGAGAAAACGGCTATCGGAATAGGGTTCGGCGTTTGGGGTGAGTGCGGGCAGAATCTCCTCATCGATGATTTCGCGAATTATTTCCCGACAATGCTCCTCAAGCCGCCAAAAGAAGGAGGATAGCTGCTGACGTCTGCGTGGGATTTGGAAATAGGGCGTCAGGCCAAGCGCTTCCAAGGTCTTGCCAATTTCCTCGGCCCGGTTGGTTGCTTCGATCCAGTCCTGTTCGGCAAGCCTTGGCAGCGCGGTTTCAATCCATTCTTCCAGGGATTGAATGACTATTTCCGAGACACCTGGCGGCATGCCTGAGGTGAGCGCGCTGAAATTGGCGACATTGCCCGATTCCAAAAGCAAGGTCTTGAAAGCCACACGAAATACATCAGGCCCTTCGCCGGCTGGCCCGGACAGGGCGGAGCGCAGCGTATCGGCCGAAACAGGCGCCACACCCTGACGAAGCACACCCCAAATGGGACCGGCATGGCGCCAAACACCAACGGCAAGGCGCGTCATGGTGCGGAAATCTTCGGGCGTGAAACCTGCATCGGCCCATCGGGAACCCGGGGTGATTTTCTCGCATGAGCGCGCGGCGGCCTCCCAAACGGGGCGCCCCAGGTTTTCCACAAGATCAAGGTCCGTGAAAAGCGCTTGTGGCGGCACTGTTTCCGCCTCGGTCAAGGGACCGTTTGGAAGATCACGAAGCAGTGTGAAGATCGGTCTGAGCGCAGCCCTTGGAATGGTGGCCGAATCCTGGCGCCAGGCGACCCGATCCACCAAGGCGCCTGATAGCGGCAGAAAAAGCAGCCGCATCATGGTAAGGGGGCGCGGCGGGCGCAGCTGCGCCAGCCTTGACCGAATATCGTTCAGTAAAACATCAAGCTGCGAACGATCCGGCAGGCGATCAATCATCGCCATGATGCGCAAAATGTTTTCGTCACTGGCATTGCTGAGATTGGCGGCCAATCCTTCCACATTGGCACTATCAGCAGGGGACTGCTTCCGCAGATTATCCTGGAATTCGCTACCTGTGGACCTTTTCGCGCCACCGCCCGAATACTTGTTGATCCGAATGCGCCGTTTTCCCACGCCAGGCTGTAGCCCAGCCCCGCTCATACGATTTTCATAATTGAGGGTGAAGCCAATCAGGCCTTCATTGCGGGCAGTGATTTCAATATTGCGTCCGGTGCGCCAATCGGTGCCTTGCGAAATCAACCGCGTCAGTCTTTCTGGAGCTTTCTTCGTCTTCTCAGCCGCGAACCAGTCATGCACCTCACGCGGGGTAGGTGGGAGCAAGGCTGCCATATCCCAGGCAATCACGTGGCGGAGTTCATTTGGCGTACGATGCCAAAGCGCGACCAATATCGGCCAGCCATCAAGAAGCCATTCGACACGCCGTGCCCTTTCAAGAATTTTGGCCGCATTGATTTTGGGGCGGGACAAAAGCTCCACCATATCGCCGAGGCGTGCGTCAGTTTCAGCCCAGGCAAGATCCACATAATGCAGCAAAGTCTCCGCAGCGGCAGAAAGAAAGCGCATGACGGAGGCTTCATCGCCAGTTTCCCGCTTGTCAGCCGCCGCAAGGAATGCCTCCCCCATGTCAAGGATTTCTTCCTTCAGCCGAATGAAGGGTGCCCTCTCGGCCGATCCGGAGGGACCGAGGCAGGCGATAGTCGCTGCCAGTGCTCCAAGCGATTCCATCAGTGCGGGATCGAGTGCTTGCGCTGGCGGCTGCACGGTCTGAATGCGCTGCTCATCGGCGTTCGGTGCGGCCACAGCTTGCAGACTCGCCGGCGCCCCACCAGCAAGCTGCGCAAGAAATTTGCGCATGAGCCTTTCCTGGTTGCGCTGTTCATCCGCAAGCGCTTCGCGCGCTGCCTGTGCAACCAGCCGCCCCGCGGTACCTTCACTGGCGACCTTGAGCGCTTCGTGCCGGATCGCGGTTGGGTGGATATCCTTCAATGCTGAAAGGATTTCCCAGAGCCGCAGATCGAACATGCTGGGCGCACCAATATCGGGCAGGGCGCGCCAGGGCATTACGTAGCTGCCCCTTGTCTGTGCCGGATTGACCAGGATAAGTTCAAAGCCGCGACCACTTGGTTCCAGCCTGATCCGAGCGCCCAATAATCTTGGGCTCGTGAAAGGAACACTCGCACCAAGGGCAGCGAAGGAGGCAACATCTTCCCGCGCTGATTGCACTTCTTCGCGCGTCATGGCTTTGGATGCAGGCATACTCACTGGGCGTGGTACGGCGATGCTTGCGGTTCAATGGCCTGCGAACATAAGAACGTATTGGCCATTGTGCGGACCGCGCAGCTTTGGTGGCGCATCACCGGTTCCCGAGCCTTTGTCGACGGATGCGAGGCACGAATCTGTCGGCGGCTTCCTGCCCGATGAGAATTTCGCCGATGCGTGCCACTTCCATTGATGTCGCGGCGGATGATGTTTCCTCCTCCAGTCGGTTCTCCATCCTGGTACGGAATTCGTCCTGGAGTTCCTCATAGGGTTTGGATGGACCAAAACGCCTGCCGGTCTCTTCCAACATGCGCGCGGTCCGCGCCATGCTTTCAATATGGCCCATGCCTTCAAAATCATCTGCCTTCAATTCCAGCAAGGCCTGAATCACGTGCACGGATACAATCTCGCGATAGGTGTTGCGGCAGAATTGATCCAGGTTGCGCCGATGGGCAACAAGCTCCTTGGCATCGGTTCTTGCCGTAATGCGCGGCAATTCTTCAAGTGCAATGATGACGATGCCGATCTCTCGGGCAAGGCGCGCACCAGTTGCAAGATCCTCCTCCAGCAATTCAGGCAGGGTGGCGCCAGCCCATTTGTTCAGAATATCCTCAACGATTGGCAGCGTTGTGGCCGGCAGATCCTGCAACAGGGGAACAAAGACCGAAGGTCGCTTGGCGCGCTGGAGAAGTGCGTTCATGGCGGCGGCAAATACGGTATTGTTCTCATTGGCCGGGCCGATCAAGGCAGCGCGCAGGGCTTCCGGCGTGCATTCCCCCTCAACCTGCTGCATGCCATCCCATAACGGGCCAGCATGACGCCATAGGGCGCCTGCAAGCCTGGTGATGGCTTCAAATTCCGGCTGCCCAAGCCCAAGCCGCGACCACGCGGCATCATGCACCAATCGCGGCACCGCCGAACCTGCCGCATGCCATAATGGACGAGCAACGCGGTCAATAAGTTTGCCATCTTCAAGGGTGGCGCCACGGAGCTGTAATGTTGCTGCTTCGATCTGTGGTCCAAGCCTGGCGGTAACGGCCGCAAGTAGCGGGGTAAGCGCAGAACGCGGGATTCGGCCTTCCGTTCGCCGCCATTGCAACGGGTCCATCAAGGCGCCCTCAAGCGGAATGAACAGCAGGCGCATAAGGCTTGCGGGCCGAGGCGGGCGCAGGCGCCTCAGGCGCCGCAAGGAAGGTCCAAGAAGCCGCTCATGCATCTCGGCACTGCCGCTACGATCCACCAATGCGACAATTTTGTTAAGCGCCTGATCCGAAGCTAATTCGATCATGCCCCCCAAGGCGCGCGTTTCGGTTAGTTTGCCGGTCTTGCCGGTGGTTGGCCTTGCATCGTTTTTGCCGCCATCGGGTGCTTGGTCGTTGGGGCGATTGATGTTGGGGGTAGTGTTGTCGCGATGCCCTTCAGCAGCCGCGCCCTTGCTCCGTGACATGGTGATTTTTTCGCGCCGCAGCACCATTGGCGAAATGCGGTTTTCAAAGGCGATCGAAAGACCGATCAGGTTTTCGTTACGCGCCACCATTTCCATCGTATTGCCGCTGCGCCAATCCGATCTTTCACGCACAACCTGCGTGATGCGCCGCGGCGTATCGCGCCAATCGGCTTTTTCGCCGAGCCAGATTTTCGCTTCGCGCGGCAATATCGGCGCGATCAGGGCCATTTCCCATATCGCCGCGCGGCGCTGGTTGGGGCCGGCTGCTTGCCAAAGCGCCATGGGTGTTTTCCAACCATCCAATACCCAATCGGGCCCACGCGCGCTTTCGAGAATGCTATCCTTTTCGGTACGCCATTTCGGTACGCGGTTCCCGAGATCGGCGATCAGGGCATCCGTATTCGCCAAGGCCAACTCACCGCATTCCAGGGTCTGGCGCGCCGTTTCCACCACGAACCTCGCTGCCATGACATGCGCGGCTTCCTGCTGTTCATTAGCTGCCCAATCGGTAATCTCATCTGCTATTCTTTTGAGTTCAGACATCATTTGCCGCAGTCGCGCCTCTTCGCCCTTCATTTCGGGGGGGGCGCCGCTCAACGCCACGGCGAGTGCTTCAAGATCAGCTGCGAATTCCGCCAGCTCAACTTTCGCGATAGCAGCCGCGCGCGCCATGGCGCGTTCAGCGCGCTTCATGAAAGCTTGGCCGTCTTCCCTAGCGGGACGGGTCGCAGCTTCGTCTGTTGTTTCAGTGACGTTGATCAGGCTTTCAAGCAGCATGCCGCGGACCATCCGCTGACTTGCCTGTTCCCTGCGCAAAGCATCCTTTGCCGCCAGGGCAGCTTGCCGCCCAGCAAGCCCCAAGGTTGCCAGTCTTTGAGCCTCATGCCTGATGCCGATGGGCGAGATATCGCTGCTTGTGGCAAGGCTTTCCCACAAATGTCGATCGAAAAGGGTCGGCGAACAGATTTCCACCATCACCGACCACGGCAAAATCAGCGCGCCTCGGCCCCCGGAAGGATTGGCAACCAGCATTTCAAAACCGCGTCCGGATGCGGCTTTACGGATGCGCGCATTGAGCAAAAGGGGCGACGTGAAAGGGACGGTAGCGCCCCGGTCACGAAAATTCGTCGGCTCAAAGGCATCCGATCGGAAGCGGTCAAGATCGGCGAGGGAATTGGACATTCCTAAATTTTACCAGAAGGATAGAGACTTTGGAAAGTTTTCGGGGTGCCGTACCAAAAAATAAACGTTCGCATTGGGGATTTCAATATTTAGGGGAATTTTACGAAATTTTTTCAACCGATGCGTTTTGCTTGGGCGATAAAGCTGCTGCCGCTTCCCTAGGCTAAGCGGTGCAAAAGTGCCTCTCCGCTGGCGAGTCGCCGGCAATTCTCGGCTGCGATGCTGAAGGACCGGGCGAAGGTCCCTGAGGAAAGCCAGGCAACATGCGGCGCCAGCACCACATTGGGCAGGCCGAGCAAGGGGTCTATAGGATTCAAGGGCTCGGCGGCAAAAACATCAAGCCCCGCCGCGGCCAAATGGCCAGATTGCAGCGCCGCCACCAGTGCGGGCTGATCCACCAGGCCGCCACGGGCGGTATTCACCAGAACAGCGCCCGGTTTCATGCGGGCAATCGCCGCGGCATTGATCAGCCCCCGAGTTTCGGGCGTTTCTGGGATATGGAGTGAGACCACATCGGCTTCCGCCAAAAGTGCCTCTAACGGGCGAAACGCCCCAAGCGCCTCGGGCTTTGGGGCGCGGGCCGTGTACAAAATCTTACAGTCCATGGCCTGCAGGATGGGGGCAAGCAGCTTCGGCACCGCGCCATAGCCAACCAAGCCCACCTTGCGCCCGGCAAGTTCAAACAGATGATCCTGCAAGGCCGGCGGTTGGGACCAGCCGCGCCCGGCGCGGGTCTCAGCATCGAAATAGGCAATGCGGCGGAGCGCGCCCAGCATCAGCAGCAGGGTCATTTCCGCGACCGCCCGGCTATTGGTGCCCGGCAGATTGCAGACCGCAATGCCGCGCGCGCGGGCGGCTTCCAGGTCAATGGTATTCACGCCCACACCGATTTTCTGGATCAGGCGAAGCTTTGGCGCCGCTGCGATATCATTGGCGGTGATGGGGCGGAGCACATGCCAAATCACCTCAATCTCCGGCAGCAGGCGCGCGTAAAGCGCCGCATCGGCTTCTGGGCAAATGGTCAGGTCAATGCCGGGCAAGCTGGCCAACTGCGCGGCGAGGCCGGGCCCGGCGTCATAATGCAGCAGCACCTTCATGGCCGGGACCGCCCGAGATAGGCGCTGCCCGCAAAGCGTGCCCGCGCGCCGAGGCTTTCTTCTACGCGCAAGGCTTCGTTCCATTTCGCCATGCGCTCGGATCGCGCGAAGGAACCCACCTTCAATTGGCCGACACCCCAACCCATCGCCAGGTGGACAATGGTGATATCCTCGGTCTCGCCAGATCGGGCGCTGACAATGCCGGCGAAGCCGACGTCACGCGCGGTATCCCAGGCAGCTTTCGTTTCGGTCAGCGTGCCGCGTTGGTTTGGCTTGATCAGCACGGTATTGGCCGCACCAATGGCGGCAGCCCGGCGCACCCGCGCGGCATCCGTCACCAGGAAATCATCGCCCACCACCTGAATGCGCCCGCCCACTTCGCGGGTGAAGGCGGCAAAGCCCGCCGCATCATCCTCGGCCAGCGGGTCTTCGATGGATGCAATGGGATAGGCCGCGATCCAACCCAGCAACATGCGAATCATCTCATCCGTGCCGAGTTCGCGGCCTTCCAGGCCAAGCTTGTAGCGCCCGCCCTTGCCGAAATCCGTCGCGGCAATGTCAAGTGCAATCGACACTTGATTACCCGGAACGAATCCAGCTTTTTCGATGGCGGCGACAAGGGTTTCCAAAGCCTGTTCATTGGCGGTGAAAGCCGGCCACCAGCCACCTTCATCGGCCACACCTTGCAATAGCCCGCGCTGCTTCATGATGGCGCCGGCGGCGCGATAGACCTCAGCGGTCCAATCCAAGGCCTCGGCAAAGCTGGTGGCGGCCGGGCACATCACCAGGAAATCCTGGATATCCACGCGCCGCCCGGCATGGGCGCCGCCACCCAGAATCTGGATTTGCGGCAGCGGCAAAACATCCGGCGCATCACCGCCCAGATAGCGCCATAATGGCACAGCTTCCGCCGCGGCGGCGGCATGCGCGGCGGCCATGGAAACGGCGAGTGTCGCATTGGCGCCAAGGCGCGTTTTTTGCGGCGTGCCATCACGCGCGATCAACCGCGCATCCAAAGCGGCTTGCGCGCGCGCATCCATCCCCAGCAGAGCAGGGGCCAATTCGCGGTTCACGGCATCCACCGCGCCGGTCACGTCATAACCGCCGAAGGCGCTGCCGCCATCGCGCTTGTCCAAAGCCTCACCACTGCCGGTGCTCGCACCGGCGGGGGCAATGGCGCGGCCTGTAGCGCCGCCGGCGAGCGTGATTTCCGCTTCCACCGTGGGCCGGCCTCGGCTGTCCCAAACGCGGCGGCCGCGAATGGCGGTGATGATGGTGCTGGTCATGCGCCGATTTCTTCCCCCCAGGCCGCGCGCACCGCCAGCAGGCGATCCGTGGGCTTGGTCAATAAGGCGCGCGCCACACGGCGCACGCGGTTTTTGTCATCTTCTTCGGTCAGGTATTCGACCGGGCTTTTGCCGTCTACCCGCGCCAGGAAAAGCCCCGGCAGCAGCCGCGCCGCGCGCGCTTCCAGCGCATCCGCCGCTTCCCAGCTGATACCTGCCAAATATCGCGCCGAAAGCCCTTCAAAGCAGGCCATTAAGCCGGCTGCAGCGCGCGGCGTCCAGAGGCATTTCAGCAAAAG
>JADCES010000224.1 GCA_020250005.1 Roseomonas sp. | reverse complement strand
GATAGGCAGGCGAGATATCGGATGGGTTATTGATCCGCCGCAGCGCCGGCTTTTCGGCGGAATGCTCCTTGCCCATGTCGAAACGCGGGCGGCCATCCACGCAGGGCGGGCCGAAGGGTTTTGTATGCGCGCGGCTTTCTTCCACCCATCCAGCGATCTCGGCGCGCAGCCGCGCCAGCAGATCGGGCGAGACAGCATTCGGCACCACCAGGCAGCCATCGCGCCAGAAGGCATCCTTCTGTTCTTGCGTCAAAACACCCATGCTGCGTCTCCCTTAACCAAAACGGACCCAGACTTAAGCGCAAAATCCCTGCGCCGTCATCCCGCGCCACGCAGCACCCGCTTGACCCAAAGCGGTCGGGCGGAAAACACTGGGACCACAATCAAAAGCATCAAGGAAAACCCATGACTGGAAAGCTCACCCGCCGCGTTGCCGGGGCGCTCGCGCTCTCAAGCCTTGCCGCGCTGCCGCGTGCCGCCCGCGCGCAGCAGGGCCGGCCGATCCGGCTTGTGGTGGGCTTCGCCGCAGGCGGGCCCACGGATGTGATCGCGCGTGTGCTTGGGCAGGAAATGCAGGGGCTGCTCGGCCAGCCCGTGGTGGTGGAAAACCGCGCCGGCGCCAATTCCCTGATCGCGACCGAAGGCGTCATGCGCGACCCGCCAGATGGGCAAAGCCTGCTGGTGACGACGCTGGCGCATAGCGTGAATGCCATTCTGCTGCCCAATGCGCGCTATCGCCCGCTTGAGGATTTCGCGCCGGTTTCCCTGATTGCGACCCTGCCGCTGATCGCGGTTACGGCCACCAATTCACCCTATGCCAATATCGGCGCCGTGGTGGCGGCAGCGCGGGCTCGGCCTGGTTCGGTGACCTATGGTTCGGCCGGCAATGGCGGATCGGCGCATCTTTCGGCCGCGCTGCTTGCCGTGATGACGCAGACGGAAATGACCCATGTGCCCTTCCGCGGCAATGCGCCCGCTTTGGCCGAGGTGATGTCAGGCCGGCTTTCCTTCATGTTCTACCCCATGGTTGGGATCGCGGAGCATATCCAGCGCGGGCAATTGCGCGGCCTGGCCGTCAGCACCGCCGAACGCCACCCGGATTTCCCGGATGTGCCCACCATGGCGGAAGCGGGCTTTGGCGGGTTTGAACGCTATATCCAGGGGGTCGGCCTTGTGGCACCTGCCGAAACGCCAGCGCCGGTGGTGGAGCGCCTGAACAATGCCGTCCGCACCGCACTCGCGAAGCCGGAGCTGAATGCGCGGCTCCGTTCGCTGGGCGCCGTGGTGGTGGGTTCAACGCCTGAGGAGTTTCGCGCCTTCTTGCTGGCCGATCTGGAACGCTGGCGGAGCTTGATTACCGCCGCGCGCATCACGGCTGAGGCGGGGTGACCATCAGGCGCCCTGGCTCCAGGCTGGCATAGATATCGCCGCTATTGGCGCTGGCGGGCAGTGCCGCGATCCATTCTTGCATCGCCGCCGCATCACAGGGCGCGGGCAGGGCGAAGCTCAGGCTTTCCCCCAGGCTCGCCTGGAAATGCCGATAGCCAAGCGCGGCCAGCAGCCCCAGGCATTCGGCGGCCACATCGCGCTGGATGGTGGTGAATTCGAAGGAAAGTGCCCGCGGCGGGCGCGAAAGGCCGCGCAGCGCCTCGGCTTCAAAACCCTCGATGTCCAGCTTGATGAAAGCCGGCATGCCATGGGCGGCGATCAGCGCATCAAGGGTGGTCACGGGCAGGGTTTCGGCTTGGTCCCATTCCTGCCCCTCCCACCCCGGCGCACCGGCAGCGGCGGCAATGAAGGCAGGGCTGGCGGTGGCGACGGTTGGATTGGCGGTATTGAGGCGAAGTTCTGCCTTGCCCGCCTTGGCGCCCACCAATTGCGATACCAGCGTCACGCCCGGATCACGCCGCAGCAATAGGCGCAACACGCGGGCCAGCGCGGCTTGCGGTTCCACCGCCACCACGCGCGCGCCAAGGCGACGAAAGCACAGCATCCGGTCGCCGACATGCGCGCCGACATCGAAAGCGATGTCTCCGGAATCAAGGAAACGCCGATAGAAGCCATCCAAGGCCGCGGCGCGGCCAGGCGCGTGGTAGATGCGCAGGCTCCGGCTGATGGCGGCTCGGTTCACGTGAAGAT
This sequence comes from Roseomonas sp., assembly GCA_020250005.1. GTDB lineage: Bacteria > Pseudomonadota > Alphaproteobacteria > Acetobacterales > Acetobacteraceae > Neoroseomonas. Next base: position 2,254 of record JADCES010000224.1, on the reverse strand, counting down.
CAGTGCTGCGCCGGCAGCGTATTCGGGCGGCACCATGATGCCTTCCGGCGCTTCCCGCGTTGGGATACCGGCCAGGATGCGCCGGGCAGAGGCCGCACCATCGGCAGTGCGCACCACCATCCCCGCCATGAAGGGTGAGGCAGGCGGCACCACGCCGGGCAGTACAGAGGCCAGCGCTTCCGGCGTCAGCACCCTGACGCGCGTTTCAAGCGCTGGCGCCTTCGGCCCGGCAGCGCGCGCCGCACCGGGCAGGCGCAGCAGGAAGCCACCTGCCGGGTCCGGTTCCACCGGCAGGCCGGATAGGCGCGAAAGTCGTGCGGCGGTCTCGGCCGGGTTGTTGGCGCATAGGATGGCGGCTTCCAAAACCTCCGCCTTATTGGCGTGGTCCATCCAACGATCCTGCCAGACCAATTCGGGCGTGAGGTGCCGGATCAGCTGCACGCGGCCCTCGGGCGGGTCCGGGAAGGGCAGGCGGGCAAAGCGCGCGATCGGCCCGCCTGCTTCCACTGGCCGTTCCAGATAGGCAACGCCTGGAATATCCAGCCCCGCAGCGCGTAGCCGGGCAAGATTCGCTTCCTCATCCAACATGGCGAGTGCCAGGATATGCATGCCCGGATAGCGCGCCAGAAAGGCGTTCAGGTTATTGTCGAATAGCGCCGGGTCCAGAATGGCGATCAATTCGATATAGCCGTGCTTGAGGAAAGCACAACGATTGCCGGAGCCGTATTTTTCCACCGGCAGATCAGGCCGCCGCCGCCCGCTTTGCTGCGCAATCGGTGAAAGCATGAAGCCGAGCCTTTCATAGGCCGCGCACATCGGCGCTAGATCGCGTGCCGCGACGCCAAGGTGGTCAAGCGCAAGGGCAGTATTCATGCGGGATTCTCATAGCGATCGAGCAACCATTCAGCAGGCTCGGCTGCCGCTTCGTCATACCAGCGCGCAACAAGGGGTTGCGCGCGGATCGCTGCCATATAGGCTTGCGTGGTGGCGGAAAGCTCTGGCTGCCAGGTGATGAAACGCGCTACCACCGGCGCATACATCGCATCCACCGCGCCGAATGCAGCGCCCATCAGGAAAGGCCCGCCATGGGCGGCGATGGCTTCCGCCCAAATCGCTTCCACCCGCGCGATATCGGCCAGGCATTCTGGCGTGCGGCCACGGCCGGGAAAGCTGCGGCCGAGGTTCATTGGCATGGCCATGCGCAGATTGCGAAACCCGGCATGCATTTCAGCCGCGATGGACCGCGCATGGGCGCGCGCGGCGCGCTCTGCCGGCCAAAGCTTGGGCGCGATTTCCGCGCAGTATTCGCAGATGCTCAGGCTTTCCCAAATCCGCGCGCCGCGATGTTCCAGATAAGGCACCATGCCGGCCGGCGTTGCGGTTTTGAGTGCAGTGGTCGCCCCCCCGCCCGCGAGTGGGATCACCACTTCCTCCACATCCAGCCCGGCCAGATGCACGGCCAGCCAGCCGCGCATGGACCAGGATGAATAACGCTTGGTGCCGATCACAAGGCGGCCTTCGGGCATGGGGGACTCTCCTGCAACAACGCGCCGGATTATGCCCTGCTTGGCCGTGTTTCGGCTACCTATTCATTGGGTCTCAGGTTATTGCGCCGCGCGACGGCACCCCAGCGGTCAAGCTCCGTCGCCACAAAACCGCGAAAGGCATCGGGGGACATCGGCGTGGGCAGGGCGCCTTCATCGGCCAGCCGCGCCAGGACTTCGGGGTTGGCCAAAGCCGCATTGGTTGCTTCCGCAAGTTTTGCGGGCCCATCAGTAATTTTGTGCGCGGGGTCATATGGATGGAATGGAAGGACCCATCGATATGGCCATAGACAAAGCGTTGCTGGACCAGCTTTTGGCTGGGCGAGAGCCCCAGGAGCTATTTGCCAAGAACGGTCTGATTGACGAGCTGAAGAAGGCTCTTTCGGAGCGGATGCTGGCTGCCGAGCTCGAGGATCACCTTGGATCAGAGGCCGAGGCGGGGCTCGGCAATCGCCGCAACGGCAGTTCGAAGAAGACGATGCTGACTGGCTCATCGACATTGAAGCTGGATATTCCGCGCGATCGGTTGGGCACCTTTGATCCCAAGCTGATCGCCAAGTACCAGCGGCGTTTCCCTGATTTCGACGATAAGATCATCTCGATGTACGCACGCGGCATGACGGTGCGCGAGATCCGCGGACATCTGGAGGAGCTTTACGGCATTGATGTCTCGCCGGACCTGATCTCGACGGTGACGGACGCGGTGCTTG
>JADCES010000223.1 GCA_020250005.1 Roseomonas sp. | reverse complement strand
TCGGCAAGCTTCAGCGTTTCCTGATCCCGCCCCGGCAGGCGGCGGAGCACGATGGTGCCTTCCTCAGCCTCTCGCCGGCCAATCACGGCCAGGATGGGCACGCGCTGGTCAATATGATCCACCACCTTGCGGTTGATTTTCTCATTGCGGAGGTCAAGGGAGGCCGCGACGCTGGCCTTTTGCAAGGCGGCTGCCGCCTGGCGGGCAAAGGGGGCGGCCTCATCCACAATGGTCGCCACCACCACCTGAACGGGGGCCAGCCAAAGCGGGAAGCGCCCGGCATGTTCTTCGATCAAAATGCCAAGGAAGCGTTCAAAAGACCCCAGAATGGCGCGGTGCAGCATGACGGGGCGGCGGCGCGCGCCATCTTCGGCGACATATTCGGCATCCAGCCGCTCCGGCAGCACGAAATCCACTTGCAGCGTGCCGCATTGCCAATCCCGGCCAATGGCGTCGCGCAGCACGAATTCCAGCTTGGGGCCGTAAAAGGCGCCCTCACCAGGGTTCAATTCATATTCAACGCCCGCAATGCGGCAGGCGTCTTTCAGCGCGCCTTCCGCCTGGTCCCAAACCGCATCCGTCCCCGCGCGCCGCGCCGGGCGGTCTGAGAATTTCACGCGGAATTCGGTAAAGCCGAAATCGCGATAGATGGAAGACAGTAGGGCCACGAAACGCACCGTCTCATCCGCGATTTGTTCTTCAGCGCAGAAGATATGCGCATCATCCTGGGTGAATGCCCGCACGCGCATGATGCCATGCAGCGCGCCTGAGGGTTCATAGCGATGGCAGGACCCGAATTCAGCCATGCGCAACGGCAATTCACGATAGGACCGCAAGCCCTGATTGAAAATCTGCACATGGCAGGGGCAATTCATCGGCTTCAGCGCCAGCACGCGGTCCTTTTCGTCTTCGTCTTCCACGCGGGCGACAAACATGTTTTCGCGGAATTTTTCCCAATGGCCGGAAGCTTCCCAAAGCTTCCGATCCACGAGCTGCGGCGTTTTCACTTCCTGATATTCGGCAATATCCAGGCGGCGGCGCATATAGGCTTCCACGGTGCGATAAAGCCGCCAACCCTTGGGGTGCCAGAAGACCGAACCCACCGCCTCATCCTGGAGGTGGAAAAGCCCCATTTCCTTGCCGATCTTGCGGTGGTCGCGCTTTTCCGCTTCTTCCAATTGCAACAAATAGGCGTCGAGTTCCTTCTGATCGCGCCAGGCAGTGCCATAAATCCGGCTCAGCATCGCATTGCGATGATCGCCGCGCCAATAGGCGCCGGCCACCTTCATCAGCTTGAAGGCGGTGCCGATATCGCCGGTGCCGCGCATATGCGGGCCGCGGCAAAGATCGGTCCATTCGCCCTGCTTGTAGATGCTGATGATCTCGGTTTTGGGCAAATCCTGAATCAATTCCGCCTTGTAGCGTTCGCCCTTGGCGGTGAAGAAGCGAATCGCATCCTCCCGGTCCCATTCTTCACGCACAAAGGCATCATTGCGCGCGATGATTTCGCGCATCTTTGCTTCAATCGCGGCGAAATCCTCGGGCTTGAAGGGCTCGTTCCGGGCGAAATCGTAATAGAAGCCGTTTTCAATCGAAGGGCCGATGGTGACCTGCGTGCCGGGGTAAAGCGCCTGCACGGCTTCCGCCAGCACATGGGCGCAATCATGGCGGATCATCTCCAGCGCTTCGGGATCGCGCCGGGTGATGAAGCGCAGCTTCGCATCCTGGGTGATGGTTGCGGAAAGATCACGCAGCTTGCCATCCACCTCCATGGCAAGCGCTGCCTTGGCGAGGCCAGGGCCAATCGCCGCCGCGATAGTGGTGCCCGTCACCGCGCCGTCAAAGTGGCGGATGGAACCATCGGGCAGGGTAATCGCGGGCATGAACAGCGTCCTATGGGTTGCAGAGAGGCCGGACCATGGGCAGAGGCCCCTTCCGGGTCAAGCCGTTGCGGCGGGTTGATTGATCAATTCCTGAAGCGCGGCCTCTACGTCAGCCAGCTTCAGGGCGGCAAGCGGCTGGTGGCGCAGCACGGCCACGCGCGGGCCGCGAGGGGCGCAAAGCGCAGGGTCGCTATCCTCACCGAATAAAGCGAGCGTCGGGCAGCCGGCCACGGCAGCCAGATGTGTGGGCCCCGTGTCATTGCCGATGCAAAAGGCCGCGCGCCGGGCGAGTGCGGCGATATCGGCGAAGCTCGTTTTGCCCGTCAGGTCGCGCGCGCCGGGGCAGGTCTGCGTGATGGCGGCACCAAGGCTTGCCTCAGCCGGGCCACCCAGGATCACGGCGGGGACATCAAGCGCCGCCGCCAAATCAGCAAAATTCTCCACCGGCCAACGCTTGGCCGGGCGGCCGGGGGAGGCGCCGGGGATCAGCAGCGCAAAGTGCTCCGGCAGGGCAAAGCGCGTGATATCGGCATCCAGCCAATCCAGCGCGGGCACCGGGAAATGGCTGATGCCGGCCATTTCCAATTGCTCCCGCTGGCGTTCCACCGTGTGCATGAAATCGCGCCGCGGATTGGCGTGCGGGTGGGAAGCGCCGGCGGCAATGCCGGACCATTCCACGCCGCGCCCGACCAGCCAGCGATAGCGCGAAGACCGATCCGAGGTCTGCAAATCATAAACCCGGTCAAACCGCGCCGCGCGCAACTGCCGCGCCAGCGCCCAAAGCGCGGCGAGGCCCCTTGGGCGGCCATTGTCCCAAACCTGGTCAAACCAAGGCGCCTGCCGCGCCAGCGGCGCGAAGGGCGGCGTGGTCAGCAGGGTGATCTCGGCGCCCGGATGATGCGCCCTGATCGCCGCAAAAGGCCCGAAGGCCTGGGCGAAATCCCCAAGCGCGCCGAGCTTGATCACCAGGATGCGCGGCGTCATCCGATCAATTCCCGATAGACGGCCATCGTCGCGGCCTGCATGGCTTCTGTGGTGTAGCCCGACAGCACCGCAGCCCGCGCCCTGGCGCCAAGGGCGGCGCGCTCAGCCGCGGGCAGGGCCAGCGCCCTGCTGATGGCTTCTGCAAGAGCGGCCACATCACCGGGCGGGGTGCGCCAGCCGGTCACACCTTCGGCCACGGTTTCACGCGGCGCGCCAAGGTCACTCGCGATGACGGGCCGCGCCATGGCCTGGGCTTCGATCACGGTGCGGCCAAAGGCTTCCGCATCGGTGGAGGCATGGATAACGATATCTGCGAGCAGTAGC
>JADCES010000222.1 GCA_020250005.1 Roseomonas sp. | reverse complement strand
TTGGGAAGTCATGCCCTGAACTCCATCATGCGGGCGACGTAACGGGCCAGCGTGTCTATTTCGATATTGACGCGATCACCGGGCTGGAGCGTGCCAAAGCCTGTCATCGCGGCGGTATGCGGTATGATGTTGACGCCAAAGGTCGCGCCGTCAACCTCATTCACGGTCAGCGAAACACCATCAAGCGCGACAGAACCTTTAGACGCGATGAAAGGCGCCAAAGCCTCCGGCGCACGGAAGCGCCAGCGGACCGAGGCATTTTCGGGGGTCGCCGAAATCACCTCCGCCACGCCATCCACATGGCCCGAGACCAAATGCCCGCCCAATTCATCGCCAAGGCGCAGCGCCCGTTCCAGATTGACCTTGGAGCCTTTCTTCCAGCCACCCAAAGTGGTTTTCGCGACCGTTTCGGCCGAGGCATCCACGCTGAAGGAATCCGCTGACAACTGCACCACCGTCAGGCACACGCCCGAACAGCAAATGGAAGCGCCAAGCACGGCCGGTATTGGTTGCAGCAGGAAATCCGGGGTCACGCCCATCACCAGGCGCAAATCATGCCCGCCGCCAATCGGCTGCACCTCTCTGACCGTGCCAAGGGCGGTGACGATACCGGTGAACATGGCGCTAATCCCCAATGCGTTCGAATTCAGAGAGCATATCATCGCCCAGCGCCCTTTGCGCCGTGCGACGAAAACGAGGCATGGCGCTGAGCGCGGCAAGACGCAAGCCCTCCAGCGCCGGATGCCCATCGCCGCCCATCACGGCGGGCGCATGGAACCAAACCAGCCGATCCACGAGGTCCTGGCGGAGCAGCGCCGCCGCCAGCCCTGCGCCGCCTTCAGCGAGCACGCGCGTCACCCCGCGCCGGCCAAGGGCGCGCAGCAGGGAAGGCAGATCAAGCCCGCCAGCCGCATGGGCCGGCACCGTCACAATATCCGCCCCGGCGGCGATAAAGGGCGCCTGCGCCGCCGGCGGGTGCCCGGGCGCTGTGATGATCAGCACCGGCGCCAGCGCCGCGCCCTGCACCAGCCGGGCAGCGGGCGGCGTGCGCAGCCTTGCATCCGCCACCACGCGCAGCATCGGCACACGCTCCATGCCTGGAATGCGGCAGGTCAGGTCCGGGTCATCCGCCAGCACCGTGCCGGAACCAACCAGGATCGCATCATGCCGCGCGCGCAGCGCATGCACTTCGCGCCGTGCTGCTTGCCCCGTGATCCAGCGGCTTTCACCGGAAGCCGTCGCGATACGGCCATCAAGTGTGGAAGCAAGCTTCAGCGTCACTACCGGCATGCCGGCCTGAATGCGGCGGAAAAACCCGGCATTGAGCGCGCGGGCTTCGGCCTCCAAAAGTCCCTCCTCCACAACAATCCCGGCACCACGCAGCATGGCAAGCCCACGGCCATTCACGCGCGGGTCAGGATCGCGCATCGCCATCACCACGCGGGCGATGCCGGCCCCAGCCAAAGCCTCACAACAAGGCGGCGTGCGGCCGTGGTGGGAACAGGGCTCTAGCGTTACATAAGCGGTGGCACCGCGCGCTGCATCACCCGCGCGGCGCAAGGCTTCGGTTTCCGCATGCGGGCGACCGCCGGGTTGCGTCCAGCCGCGCCCAATCACGCGGCCATCCTTCACCAGCACGCAGCCCACCGCCGGGTTCGGCCAGGCATTGCCCAAGCCACGCCGCGCCAGGGCCAAAGCCACGCGCATATGCAGCAAATCATCCGTCATCGCGGCATCATCTGGGTCAGCGCCGCGCGGGCGCTATTCCTTCCGCCCCAATTCACCGAGAAAAGCCTGAAAATCCTTCGCCTCGCCAAAATTGCGATAGACGCTGGCGAAGCGCACATAGGCCACCTGGTCCAATTCCTTCAGCGTTTCCATCACAATCTCCCCGATCTTGTGTGAGGGGATATCGCTTTCGCCTTCGGTTTCCAGCCGGCGCTGGATGGAATTCACCAGTTTTTCGATGCGGTCTTCATCTACCGGGCGCTTGCGCAAGGCAACGCGAATGGACCGCGCGAGCTTTTCACGTTCAAACGGTACGCGCCGCCCATCGGTCTTGATGATGGTAATCTCGCGCAGCTGCACACGTTCAAACGTGGTGAAGCGCGCGCCGCATTCCGGGCAGGCGCGGCGGCGGCGAATGGCCGCGCTATCTTCCGCCGGGCGGCTATCCTTGACCTGCGTATCCTCAAATCCGCAGAAGGGGCACTTCATGCCGGGTAGATCGGGAAGCGATGGCAGAGTTCCATCACCCGCGCCTTCACGGAAGCTTCCCCCGCGCTATTGCCGGCTTCATCATTGGCCCGCGCCGCGCCATCCAGCACTTCACCAATCAGCTTGCCGATTTGGCGGAATTCCGCTTCCCCAAAGCCGCGCGTGGTGCCGGCGGGCGTACCAAGGCGCACACCCGATGTCACCATCGGCTTTTCGGGGTCAAAGGGAATGGCGTTCTTGTTGCAGGTCAGATGCGCGCGATTGAGTGCGGCTTCAGCGACCTTCCCGGTCAGCTTCTTCGGCCGCAAATCAACCAGCAACAGGTGATTATCTGTGCCACCCGTCACCAGATCCAAACCCTGCGCCTGCAATTCACCCGCCAGCGCCTTGGCATTGGCGACGATCTGGCGCGAATAGGTACGGAATTCCGGGCGCAGCGCTTCCCCGAACGCCACCGCCTTGGCCGCGATAACATGCATCAGCGGCCCGCCTTGCAAGCCAGGGAAAACGGCACTGTTGAATTTCTTCGCCAGCGCCTCATCATTCGTCAAAATCATGCCGCCACGCGGGCCTCGCAAGGTTTTATGCGTGGTGGTGGTCGCAACATGCGCATGGGGGAAAGGCGAAGGATGCGCGCCACCCGCCACCAGCCCCGCGAAATGCGCCATATCCACCATGAAAAGGGCACCGACCTCATCGGCAATGGCGCGGAAGGCCGCGAAATCCCACACACGGGCATAGGCGCTGCCGCCGGCGATGATCAGCTTGGGCTTTGCTTCCCGCGCAATGCGCGCCACCTCCGCCATATCAATCTGCTGGTCTTCGCGCCGCACCGTATAGGGCACCGGCTTGAACCATTTACCGGAAAGATTGGCGAGTGACCCATGCGTCAAATGCCCACCAGCCGCGAGATCAAGCCCCATGAAGCAATCACCCGGCTGCAACAGTGCCAGGAACACCGCCTGATTGGCCTGCGCGCCCGAATGCGGCTGCACATTCGCAAAACCGCAATCAAACAGCTTGCAGGCGCGTTCAATCGCGAGCCTTTCGGCGATATCCACCGCCTCACACCCGCCGTAATAGCGCCGCCCCGGATAGCCTTCGGCGTATTTATTCGTCATCACCGACCCCTGCGCTTCCATCACAGCGCGGGAGACGATGTTTTCTGAGGCGATCAGCTCAATCCCATCCTGTTCGCGTTCCAATTCCTGCGCCACGGCGGCGGCGATTTCAGGATCGGACGCGGCCAGGCTGGCGGTGAAAAAGCCGGCGGGGGGCGGGGCGGCGCCGAGGCCTTCCGGCGCACGGACCAGGGCAGGGAGGGGGGTTTTCATGGCGTTGTTTTTGCGCCCGTGGCACCCTGCTTGGCAAGCGCCGGATTGAGTTTTTGTACCCGCCCTACATGCCGCCCGCCTTCGAAAGGAGCGGCCAGAAAGGCGCGGATGGCATCCAGCGCGACCTCGATCCCCGTTGTGCGGGCGCCGAGGCAGGCGATATTGGCATTGTTATGGGCGCGGGTCAGCCGCGCTTCGGTCGCGTTATGCAAGACGGCAGCCCGGATGCTGGGGTGGCGATTGGCAGCCATGGCCATGCCAATCCCGGTACCGCAGACCAGAATACCGAAGCCCTCACTCCCCGCCACGCGTTCGCAGACCGCATGGGCGAAATCCGGGTAATCCACCGATTCCAGGCCATGCGTGCCCAAATCATCGAAAACCAGCCCCTCGGCTTCCAAGGCGGCCCTCAACGCCTGTTTCAGCGGCAGGCCGGCATGGTCAGAGGCGATAGGGATGGGCATGGCGGGGCGCTCCAGTGGCCGGGAAATGTCGCCTTAAAGGAAAACCGCACGATTCGCAGCCGGAGTTTCAGTCAAAAACCTGTCCCCAAGCGCTGCGCAGCGCCTGATCCACCTGCGCCATGCTGGCCGGGATGCCGAGTGCGTGCAGGCTGGTCACGCCATGTTCCGCGATCCCGCAGGGCACGATACCACCGAAATGCGCCAGATCGGGCGCCACATTCAAGGCCACGCCATGCCAGGACACCCAGCGCGTCACGCGCACCCCAATGGCGCCGATCTTGGCTTCCTGCCCGGACGCGCGATCCGCCACCCAAATCCCAACCCGGCCTTCGCGCCTTTCGCCCTGAACGCCGAAATGCGCCAGCGTGCGGATCATCCATTCTTCCAACCCGGCGACAAAGGCCCGGACATCGCGCGCCGGGACGCCGCCATGGGGGCGATGCAGATCAAGCATCACATACCCGGTGCGCTGGCCCGGCCCGTGATAGGTCCATTGCCCGCCGCGCCCAGCCTCAAACACTGGGAAGCGGGCATCGCGCAAATCCTCGGCGCGGGCCGACGTGCCGGCAGTGTAGCTGGGCGGGTGTTCCACCAACCACACAGCCTCAGCCGCCGTGCCGGCGCGTATGGCCGCGGCGCGGGTCTCCATTCGTGCCAACGTCTCGGCATAGGGGGTCAGGCCCGGCAGGGTTTCCCATTCAAGGGCGGGCGTTGATGGCAGCGCATTCATCGGCTATAGCGCCCGCCTTCTACCTGGTTTGCGGCCATGGCGGAATGGTAGACGCGCCAGCTTGAGGTGCTGGTGGGGGAAACCCCGTGGAAGTTCGAATCTTCTTGGCCGCACCATATTTCACCCTTTCGGGTGTTGCCGGGTAAGGTTGCCCTCATGGATGATGACTTCCGCAAAGCCGCGCTGGATTACCACCGGCTGCCCCGCCCCGGGAAGCTTTCCATCACGCCGACCAAGCGGATGGAAACCCAACGCGACCTTGGCCTTGCCTATTCGCCAGGCGTGGCTGCCGCGTGTGAGGCGATAGCCGCCGACCCAAGCGCTGCCTTTGACTATACCGCGCGCGGCAATCTGGTGGCGGTGATTTCCAATGGTACGGCGGTACTTGGCCTTGGTGCCATTGGCGCGTTGGCGTCCAAGCCCGTCATGGAAGGCAAGGCGGTTCTGTTCCAGAAATTCGCCGGCATTGATTCGATTGATATCGAAATTGACGAACGCGACCCCGACAAGCTGATCGAGGTGATTGCCGCGCTGGAGCCTTCCTTCGGCGCGATCAATCTGGAAGACATCAAGGCACCTGAGTGTTTTGAGGTTGAACGCCGCTTGCGCGAACGCATGCGCATCCCGGTCTTTCACGATGATCAGCATGGCACGGCGATTATTGTCGCGGCTGCCGTGCGCAATGGGCTTTTGCTGCAAGGCAAGCGGCTGGAAGATATGCGCCTGGTCAATACTGGCGGCGGTGCTGCGGCTTTGGCCTGCCTTGATCTGCTGGTCGCCATGGGCCTCAAGCGCGAAAACGTCACCATCTGCGATATTGGCGGCGTGGTGCATAAGGGGCGTGATGATCTTGACCCCTACAAGGCCAAATGGGCGATTGAGACCAATGCGCGTACCCTGCAAGACGCACTGCCCGGCGCCGATATCTTCCTCGGCCTATCCGCGCCGCGCGTCCTGAAGCCAGAATGGCTGAAGCTGCTGGCGCCAAACCCCTTGGTGCTGGCGCTTGCGAACCCTGAGCCCGAAATCCTGCCCGAAGCGGTACGCGCTGCGCGCCCGGATGCGATTGTGGCAACGGGGCGGACGGATTATCCGAACCAGGTCAATAATGTCCTCTGCTTTCCCTTCATCTTCCGTGGTGCCCTCGATGTCGGTGCGACCACCATCAATGAGGAAATGAAGGTGGCGGCAGCGGATGCCATTGCCGCACTCGCGCGCGTTGAAGCATCTGAAGTGGTGGCCGCCGCCTATGGCGGGCAGGCGCCGATCTTTGGCGCTGATTACATCATCCCAAAACCCTTCGACCCGCGCTTGATCCTGGAAGTGGCGCCCGCCGTCGCGCGCGCTGCCATGGCAAGCGGTGTTGCCACACGCCCGATTGATGATTTCGCCGCCTATCGCCGCCGGCTGGAACGCAATGTGTTTCGTTCCGGCAACCTCATGCGCCCGGTATTTGAAGCCGCGCGCAAACGCCCACGCCGCATCGCCTATGCGGAAGGTGAGGATGAACGCACGCTCCGCGCCGTACAATCCGTGTTGGATGAAGGCATTGCCGAGCCCTTCCTGATCGGCCGCGCCGATGTGATTGCCGCGCGCTGCGAGGCTTTGGGCTTGCGCATGTCCGTCGGCGAAAGCGTGAAGGTTTTGGACCCCACGCGGGATACGGAAATCTTCGGCCCGCTGGTGGAACTTTACCGGCGTAAGGTATCGCGCCGCGGCGTACCACCGGATGCCGCCGGGCGGCGCGTCGCAACGCGCAATGCTGTTGCGGCTTCGCTGCTGCTGGAAGCGGGCCTCGTGGATGCCGCGCTGTGCGGCGGCACGCAGGATTGGATGGATCAATGGCACCACGTGCTTGATATTATCGGCAAGCGCGATGATGTCGGGCGCGTTTACGCTGTATCCGGCCTGATCACCCGCAATGGCGAACATATGTTCGTGGTGGACACGCATCTTTGCGTGGAACCCTCTGCCGCGCAGATCGCGGAAATGACGCTGCTGGCGGCGGAACAGGTGCGCGGCTTTGGCTTGCAGCCGAAAGTCGCATTGCTGTCCCATTCTTCCTTCGGCGCTTCCCACGCACCCTCAGCACGGCGGATGCGCGAAGCACTCGCGCTGATCCAGGCGCGTGACCCCGCCCTGGAAGTGGATGGCGAAATGCACGCCGATGCCGCGCTGGTGCCGGCCATCCGCGACCGCGCCGTGCCCGATGGCAAACTGACCGGCGCGGCCAATCTGCTGGTGATGCCCGGCATTGACGCCGCCAATATCGCCTTCAACCTGGCCAAGGCCGCCACCGATGGGCTGCAATTGGGCCCGCTTCTGCTCGGCATGAAAAAGCCCGTGCATGTGCTGGTACCAAGCGTGACCGCGCGGGGCATTCTGAACCTGACCGCACTCGCAGTAGCTGAGGCGAATGGGAAGGGGTGAGAGGGGAGACCGGGGGCTTTGCCCCCGGAGCCCCCACCGGGGTGGCCGTGCCACCCCGGACCCCGCCGGGACCGGGTGCCAGAATTGGCAATATCGGCGCGATAAGGGCATGGTGGCAGCAGTCCAGGCTGGGTAACAAACACACATGAAAAACAGGCTGTTCTACGGGGATAATCTGGCCGTGCTGCGCGGGCGGGATGCGGATGGCAAGCCGCTGATCCCGGATGAAAGCATTGACCTGATCTACCTGGACCCGCCCTTCAATTCAGCGGCCACCTATAACGTGCTGTTCCGCGCCCCCGATGGCAAAATGAGCGACAGCCAATTGGAAGCCTTCGAAGATAGCTGGCACTGGGGCGACGCCGCCGCCGCTGCCTATGAGGATGTGCTGACCCAGAGTGTCTATACCGACGCCTCCGTCCTGCTGCGCGGCATTGTTACCGCCCTCGGCAAGAATGACATGACCGCTTATCTGGCGATGATGGCGGTACGGCTGATTGAATTGCACCGCGTCCTGAAACCAACCGGATCGCTCTACCTCCACTGCGACCCCACCGCGAGCCATTATTTGAAGATTCTGCTAGATGGGATTTTTGGCGTTGAAAATTTTGTCAACGAAATTGTCTGGAAAAGAACTTCAGCAAAGGCTGACTTCGCTCAAGGTGCAAAGCATTTTCCACGTGTTCATGACATTATTCACCGATACGCGAAAAGCGCAGACCTTATGAAATTTCAACAATCCTTTGGGCAATACGATGAAAAATACATAAATCAAAAATACCCGCATACGGACCCGACAGGCCGTCGCTATGGCCTATGGGATCTCACGGGGCCTGGCGGTGCGGCAAAAGGCAATCCAAGTTATGAGGTATTGGGAGTCGTGCGCTTTTGGCGTTATTCGCAGAAGAAAATGCAAGAACTCATTGATGCAGGGCGTGTGATACAACCAAAACCGGGCGCAGTGCCTCGATATAAGCGATACCTTGATGAAATGCAGGGCGTTCCGCACGGCGACACCTGGGATGACATCCCCCCAATCAATTCCCAGGCCCAAGAACGCCTCGGCTATCCCACGCAAAAGCCCCTCACGCTATTGGAACGCATCATCAATGCGTGCTCCAATCCCGGTGATGTTGTGCTTGATCCTTTTTGCGGCTGTGGCACGGCGGTTCATGCTGCCGAAAAACTCGGGCGGCGATGGGTGGGGATTGATGTCACGCATCTCGCCATTTCCCTTGTGGAGCGTCGGCTGAAGGATGCCTTCCCCAATATTGCCTTTGAGGTCTTGGGCACGCCGAGGGATTTGTCTGCCGCGCGGGATTTGGCGGCGCGGGACAAGCATCAATTCCAATGGTGGGCGGTTTCTCTGTTGGATGCCGTGCCGCAGGGCGGGAAGAAAAAGGGTGCGGATCGCGGTATTGATGGCATTCGTTGGGTCCGCACCGGCCCCAGGGATGGCGATTTGGATCGCGTGATTGTTTCCGTGAAGGGCGGGGAGAATGTTTCGGTCCGTGATGTGCGGGATTTGGCCGGCACGGTGCAGCGCGAAGGTGCCTTGGGTGGCGTGCTGATCACCTTGGCGGACCCGACGCGGGACATGCTGCGCGAAGCCGCTTCGCATGGTTACGCCTCAACCGGGCTTGGCCAGTTTCGCAAGATCATGGTCAAGACCATCGCCGAATTGATGGCCGGTGTGCATGATGAAGCCGAACGCTTACCCCCAATTGGCCGCGGCGAGGGCTTCCGGGCTGCCCCCCGCGAACGCTCGTCTCGCCCTTCCCAAGCCGGTCTCTTTGAATGACGGCGGGGTCCGGGGTGGCACGGCCACCCCGGTGGGGGTCAGGGGGCAAAGCCCCCCGTGCCTTTTCCCCAGAATCATTGCCAATAGGCCATGGTGGCAGCGATCAAGGCCGGTTAAAAACTACACATGAAGAATAGGCTGCCGCGTGATCCCCGATAGTCTTGCCGGCATCGCCGACACTGCCGGCAGCCTGGCGCTTGCGCTGCTGCTTGGCGCCGTGATCGGGGCGGAGCGTCAGTATCGGGAACGTATCGCCTCGCTCCGCACCAATGTCCTGGTCGCGCTTGGTGCGGCCGCCTTTGTGGATTTGGGCATTCAGATGGCCGGCGGCGATGGCGCGATGCGGGTGCTGGCGAATGTCGTCACCGGGGTTGGCTTCCTCGGCGCTGGGTTGATCCTCAGGGAAGGCGGGACGATCCGCGGGCTGAATACGGCGGCGACCGTCTGGTGTTCGGCGGCTGTCGGCGCGGCGGCGGGGGCTAACCTGCCGGCACAGGCGGTCGCGATCGCTTGCTTTGTGCTGATCTGCAACACCGCGCTGCGGCCGCTCGGCAAGTTGATTGATCGTCTGCCGGTCAGCGACCAAGCGGCCGAGGCGCGCTACCAGGTGGCCGTGACGGTGCCCGGTCCGGCGGTGGCAGAAGCGCGGGAGGCGCTGGGCAAGGCGCTCTCGGCGGGCGGCTTCCCGGTGGCGGGGTGGGAACAGCATGCGCGCCAGGACGGGCAGGTGGAGATTCTGGCAACCCTGGTCAGCAGCTCCGCCCGGCCAGAGGAGCTGGACGCGATAGTGGCGCGCTTGCGTCGAGAGACGGTGGCGACTGACGCCGCCTGGGTGCGGAGCCCGCTCGCCTGATTTGTGCGCCAGGGGCAAAGCTCCTTGTGGCCTTTAACCGGCTCGCCCCGCCCCCACATCCCCCTCATGAGCAAACCTCCCGCCCCGCGCGCCCCTTCTGCCGCCGTGGCCGCCTTTCTGGATCAGACGGCGCGTGTGCCGGCGCTGAGGACGGCGCCCGCGACGGTGGCGCGGCTGATCTTCGCGATTGATGCCACGGCATCGCGTGAGCGCACCTGGGATCAGGCGGCGGGGCTGACGGCGGAGATGTTGCAAGCGGCGCAGGGCATTGGTGGGCTTGCCGTTTCGCTTGCCTATTACCGCGGCTTTGGTGAGTTCCGTGCGACTCCTTTCCTGAAGGATGCGGCGGATTTGGCGCGGCGGCTTTCGGGCGTTGCCTGCCTGGGTGGCAAGACTCAGATTCAGGCCGTGCTGGATCATGCACTCACAGAAACGAAACGCGACAGGATCAGGGCGCTGATTTTCATCGGCGATGCCGTGGAAGAAGATGCCGATGCGCTGTGCCATACAGCCGGAGAGCTTGGCCTGCGCGGCACTCAGGCTTTCATTTTCCATGAAGGCGCTGATCCCGTGGCGGGGGCGGTGTTTCGGCAAATCGCGCGGCTGACGGGGGGTGCCTATCTGCCCTTTGATTCGGCAGCGATTGGGCAATTGCGCGATTTGCTGCGCGCCATTGCGGTTTATGCGGCGGGCGGGCAGGGCGCCTTGGCGCGGCTGCCGGGTGCTGCGGCGCGGCAGGTGGCGGGGCTATTGCCCAAGCCGAAAGCCGGCGCATGACTTGGCTTGCGCTTGGCGCCATTGCGCTGTTTTTGCTTTTCCTGCTGCTATGGGCTTTTGCCAATGCGCCGGTCGCGCGTGTGAAGCAATTCGGCGCGGTGGTGCTGGGTGCGATTGGCGCGGTGATCCTGTTGCTGGGGCTTTTCACCGCGCGCGGGCAGCAGGCGATTTTCGCGCTGGCTTTCTTTCTGCCCTTGTTGCTGCAATGGGCGCAGCGTTGGCGCACCAATAAGCGCTTCGGCGGCACAGCGCCGCAAACGGGCGCGGCGAATAGTGTGGAGACCGCCTTCCTGACCATGACGCTTGACCATGATAGCGGGCGCATGACGGGCAGTGTGAAGGCAGGGAAATTCGCCGGGCGCGATCTGGCAACGCTTGACCTGCCAGAACTTTTGTCGCTGCTGGAAGAATGCCAGGTTTCAGATGTTGATTCCGTGGCACTGCTGGAAGCCTGGCTTGATCGTGCGCATCCCGATTGGCGCGCGGAACCCGCCGCCGCGCCGCGCAGCGCGGCCATGACGCGGGAAGAAGCGCTCGATATCCTGGGCCTTGCGGAAGGTGCTGATGAGGATGCAATCCGCGCCGCGCATCGCCGGCTGATGAAAACAGCACACCCTGATCAGGGTGGCAGCGCCTGGTTGGCCGCGCGCATCAATGCCGCGCGGGATTCGTTGCTGGGCTGATCAGGGTTTGCGCCGCGCTTCGCGCCGCGCAATCCAGGTGGTGGCCGCGAAAATCACCAAGGCGCCGGCATAGGTTGTCAGCGCCGGTTCCTCGCTGAAGACCAGCCAGCCCATCAGGCTGGCCCAGACGAGATCAAAAAACTTCACCGGCTGGGTCGCCGACATATCGGCCAGGCGGAAGGCTTCGGTCAGGAACCAATGGCCGACACTGCCCAGAATGCCGGTCAGTACAAACCAGCCCCATTGCTCGGCCGTCGGCCAGGTCCAGACCGCGACGGCGAAGGGCAGGGTGAATAGCGTGACCATAATGGATTGCCAGGCGACAATCACCTCTGGCTTGTCATGGCGCGTCAGCGCCTTGGTGATCAGGAAGGATGCGGCGAATAAGGGCGTGCTGGAAAGCATCACCAGATTCCAATAGCCGCCATCACCGCTGAGGCCGGGGGCGACCACAATCAGCACGCCGATGAAGCCGATGCCGGCGGCAATCCAGCGCGCACGAATCATCGGCTCGCCCAGAAACAACACCGCGCCGGCCATGATGAAGATGGGTCCGGTGAAGCCCATGGCAGTCATATCCGCCATGGCAACATGCGGCAGCGCGATAAACCAAAGCATGAGGCCAAGCGTATGCACCAGGCCGCGCCAGATCTGCCCCCGCAGATTATGCGGCATCCAGGCCATGACGCCGCTGCGCAGCATGAAGGGCAGCATGACCACAATGCCCATCAGGTAGCGCAGGAATTGCACCTGCAAGGGATCAAGTTCATGCGTCATCTGCCGCATGATCGTGTTCAGTAGCGTGAACAGCAGGCCTGAGACCGCAATGAAGGCCATGCCACGCAGCACCGCATTCCGGGGTGCCGCGGAGGTTTGGTTCATGGCTGTTCGGTCAAAAAACGCAGAAGCGTGGCGTTGAATGCCTCGGCCGCCTCATAGGCCACCCAATGGCCGGCGCCGGGGATGGCATGGGCGCGCGCACCGGGGCGCAGCCCATGCACCAGATCAAGCCGTAGCTGGACATGGGGCCGCACAATCGCATCCCACTCGCCGTAAATGGCATTGAGCTGCCCGCGCCCGCGCAGCAGCGCCTGTTTCAGCGAATCCGTGCTGGCAAAGCCACGGCTTTTGAAGCGCGCACCGCGGGTGGAGGCTTCCTGAATCGCCAGCGCCACATCATCAATCTTGCTGGCATCGGCGAACATCAATTCTGCCAGGTTGTGCCGATGCGAAGCGACCCGTTCATCGCCGGCCAGTGCGCGCACTTTCACCAGTTGCGTGGGGCTGCGTTGAAAGCCAAGCGCACCGGCGCCGATAATGGTCAGGCTTTTCACGCGGTCCTGATCAAGCGCGGCCAGATGCCCGGAACAAAGCGCACCGAAGGAAAACCCCGCCAGATCATAGCGGCTGCCGGCGGGCAGAATGTGGTCCAACCCGTGCGCCAGAATCTCCGCCACCCCTTCGGGCGTTGAGACACCTTTTGGCATGGCGCTATCGCCAAGCCCGGGCAGGTCACGCGTGATCACCATGCGCCCGGCGCCGAGTGGGCCGATATTGCGCGCCCAATGGCGCCAGGAACCGGAACCGCCATGCAGCAGCACGAGCGGCGCGCCTTCCCCCCAAATGCGCCAAACCATGCTGCCGGAACCACACGGCGTTTCCGCCACGCGCGCCGAAGCCGCCAAGGGGGTCAGGGCCGGGTGCAATTCCGCGCTGCCATCCTCGGCGCGCCAGATGATTTTGCTCATGCGTAGCTTCGATACCGTTTGGGCGGAAAGCTTAGGCCCGGGCGAAGCACTGTCCAAGCCCGAGCGCCCTTCTCAAAGCGGCTTTTGCGCCTTTTCGAGCAAGCGGCCGAGGAAGCCTGGCTTTTTCGGCTCAGCGGGCGGCTTGGTGGCCTCAGCCACGGCCTTGGCTTCGGCGGCGGCGCGCTTTTCCTTCTGCGTCAGCCATTTTTCCAGGCTCATGCCTGCCTTGGCGGCGCGTTTGGCTTCATAGGCGCGTTGCGCTTCGGTCAATTTCCGGTCGGCCATGATCAGTACCTCTTTACCGGCGCCTGAATGGCGCGCCGCGCGGCTTCCGGCAAGGGGCAAGAAGTGGCAGAAGCACCGCCATGGACGCGAAAGTAAAGGCCGGCATTTGGGTTTCCATGGCGATCCGGCTTTCCGATATGGCCGGGCGGGCCGCCGCCGTGCTGCGCAAGGGGGACCCCGATAGCGGCGGCATCCTATGCGTGCTCCGTGGGCGGGCGGGGGTGCAGGTGCTGAGCCAAATCCGCGACGCCGAGGGCAGGCCCGCCTGGCTGCGCGCGACCGGCCCAGGCGCGGTGGATCAGGAAACCGCGGATGCCTATGTCGCGCGGCAGGTACAGCGCGATCCCGATCTTTGGGTGGTGGAATTCGACGCGCCGGATTTGCAGCCACCGTTTGAAGCGCGGTTGGTTTAGTTTCCGTACCTTTCACAGGGTTCCCCCATGAGTGGCGGCGGCCCGCTACGCTGGGCGTTTCAGGGGTCCGCTGCGCTTAAGGAATGGGCAGCCTTGAGCTGCGGCACTGCACGCGAACGGCATAAATGGCGCCTCCACTCTCTCCTTTATTGACGCCACATCTGTGACAGCGCGCTGTCGCCCTTAACAGACCGCTCAGAAAGAAGTTGCTCAGGGGTCGGATAGCGAATTAGGATTGTCCAGATTAAATCGAGGAAAAAGCATGTTACAAATCGCGATCTTTAATCACAAAGGTGGTGTTGCTAAGACAACTATGACCTTTCATCTTGGTTGGATGCTTGCCTCCCTGGGCAAGAGAGTCATGTTGGTTGACTGCGATCCACAATGCAATTTGACTGGGGTGTATTTGGGAGATGTGGACGCAGAAGACTATCCATTTGAGAGCGAAGACCCACAAAAGCCAAAAAATATTCGAGATGCGGTTCGTCCCGCTTTCGAATCTCGTCCATATGCCATCGCGCCAGCAAAGCTTTTTCCCTCAGAGTTGCAAGCTAGGCTTTATCTGTTGCCGGGCCATGTTGGTCTTTCAGAATATGAGAGCCAACTTTCTGTGTCTCATGAGCTGAGCCACACTTTGTCGGCTCTGCAAAATATTCCAGGTGCCTTAAATCACGCTATCCGGCTAACAGGAGTCACCAACGAGATCGACTATGCATTGATCGACATGAGTCCCAGTCTAGGTGCGATTAATCAAAACTTATTTATGACCAGTGATGCATTCATCATTCCAATGGCACCGGATCTATTCTCGTCAATGGCTCTTCGTTCGCTTTCGAGGACTTTGCCCAAATGGGCAGAATGGGGGAAAAAGGCTGCTAACAACTCGTTGCTCAAGGAAGCCAACTATCCCTTCCCGACTCCACGACCAAAGTATTTGGGGTCAACAGTGCAGAATTTCCGCAAACGGTCACGTAGTGACGAGCAAGCGAGGCCCACTCAAGCATTCCAAAAATGGTTTGATCGACTTGCGGAGACTCGAAAAAACGATCTGTTACCGGCGCTTAAGAGCGCAAATATGTTGTTACCCGATTCCGATTATCAGGCCGCGAATGCCCCAACAAACGAATTTCTCATGGAAATTGGATCACTTGATGGACTTATTGCGACTGCACAGCAGTTAGCAAAGCCTGTTTTCGCAGTCGATATCGAAACTGACACCAGCCATCAGGGAATTGTTGCCGATAATTATCGGGAGAAGATTGCGGATGTCGAAGCCTCATTTAGGCGGGGTGCAGAAAAGATTGTCGCGCTTTTAAATGGCATCTGAGGCGATGGAACGCTTTGCGGATGCTATCAGAGCCTTCGAGCATGCGATCCAGCGTGCGCATCAGATGGTCGCCTTGTTCGACGCCCTGGCGGCCTTGCGCCCGGACGACCGTGCGAACGATGACGCGCTTAGATCATCTTTTGTTCAAACTGTTAGTTCATTTGATTTTTTTGCTCACGAGCTCGCAATTATTGAAGCCAAGCATCGCTTTCAAAATGCCTTGGCTACGCGTAACATCAGTCTTCCCATGGAAGTGATGACAATATCAAATGCGGATGAAAGGTTTACAGCGGCTGCGCTTCAAGTTCGACAAGCAAACTCATATAAGGCTTTCGTTGATCCATCAAAGCTCGCAGAGATGCTCTCATGTTACTGTACAAAGCCCTGGGACAGGATATGCGAGAGACTCAATGAAGGTATCGCTAGGGATGATTTGCGGACTGCTGAACAAATTAAGGGCCGCCTGAAGTCGATATGGAAAAGGCGAAACCAAATTGCGCATGAAGCTGACGTAGACCCTACGTATGCAGGGATTGGGTTGTGGCCGATTGACAAGACAGACACAGTATCAACTATCGATTTCATTTTCAAACTTGCGATTCAATTGCCGCACGTGATTGCGTGCGAGCTTCGCGCCCCAGATGACGAATAAAATCAGATGATTACTGAAGCAGGACAGCCGAGATACAAGGGCAGATTTCTGCACTCGTTCTCAAAGGGGCTGCGACTGGGGTATCACACCGGATCGCAGCGGAGTTCAAAACGGCATTCGCTGGCACCATGCGCGGCACAGGCAACTTCCCGGCAGGTGGGCTCCGCCGCCCACCCGGCCTGTTCCATGACGAAGCGCATGGCGCCGCCAAAACTGCCCTCAAACATATAGCAGACCGGCCGCCCCACCTGCCCGTAAGCGAGCGCATAGGCCGAATGGCGCACCGTGACCGCGGCGGTGCCGGCGGCTTCATCCAATGCGGTGATCTCAAACAACCCATAGCCGCGCTGGGATAGGCGCTTCAGGTAATGGCGAAAGGTCTCAACGGGTGTCAGCCCATGCGTCTTGGCTTCCGCGCGGCACCATTGCAGCGCGGACAGATCAGCCGAGCCATACATGATGCCGCGGAAGCGATCAGCGCCGATCGCTTCCTCCACGCTTTTCTGGATATTCACCAGAAAATGGCGTGGCAGATAGATCATCGGCAGCCCATCGGTGCGCCAGATCCCGGTTTCGGGATCAACCTCAATCGGTACTGCCGGCCCGGCCATTGGCTTCAGCCTTTCTGCGCGGCTTGGAAGGCTTCGAAGAAGGCGGTTGGCTTGACGATGCGATTTTGCATCTTCACCAGCGCGCCGGTATCCGCGACTTTCTTGAGGTAGGCGGCCCAGGCGGGATCAGCCGCCATGGCGGCACGGCGGCGTTCACGATCCGCCTGATCATCATAGGCCCACATATGCACAATCGTATTGAGTTCACCTTCGATGGTGGTGAACCAGCCATAGCAGCGGCCCAGATGCTTTTTCTGGATGTCCCAGCCTTCCTTTTCATACAGCGCAACAAAGTCCGCGACCTTATTGGGCAGGCAGGTATAGATGCGAAGATCAATGATCATGGTGGGGCTCCTGTCCGGGTTGGAAGACAAAGCTTAAGCGCAGCCGGCGTCAGGGCGCTACTCCTCCTTTTCTTGCGCGCGGCCCTGTGTTCTGCGATGGTGACTGCCATGGACCAACACGCCATCACCACCGTCGCCGCGCTTGAAGCCCTGTATGATCAGGTGCTGGAGACAGCCGCAAACAAATCCACCGATAGGCTTGATGCGCCCACGCGCGCCTTCATCGCCGCCTGCCCCTTTGCGTTGCTCGGCACCCAGGGTTCGCGGGGCAATCACATTACGCCGCGCGGTGATGCGCCCGGTTTTGTCCAGGTGCTGGATGACCAGCATGTGCTGCTGCCTGATCGCAAGGGGAATAATCGGCTTGATGGGCTGCGCGATATTCTGGAAGACAATCGCGTTTCGCTGCTATTCCTGATTCCCGGCGTGAATGAAACACTTCGCTTGCACGGCACCGCCACAATTTCCAAAGACCCTGCCTTGTGCGCGCGTTGCCTGGCGCAGGGCAAGGAACCGGCCACTGTGCTGATCATCAAAATCCGTGAAATCTTCATGCAATGCCCCAAGGCACTGATGCGCTCAGCCCTTTGGGGTGGCCGCGCCCGCCCGGCTGAGGTGCCGAGTATGGGGCAAATGATCTCCGCCCATAAGAAGGGCGCTGTGGATCCGGTGGCCTATGATCAGGCCGCACCGGCGCGGATGAAGGCTAATCTTTACTGAAGGCAGGGCGAAAACGCCGCGCCTCAGCGATCCGTCAGGCGCAATTCAAAGCGACGGTTGCGCGCCAAGGCTTCCGCAATCCGCTGGGCTTCAAAAGATGCTCGAAAAACAACGTCGTAGATTGTATTGCGTGAACCCATGTGAACGCAACGTGCTCTAAGCTCGCCAATCAGCCTCAATGGCCGCTTCAACGCGGTTGCGTCCCAGCGATTTCGCACGATACATGGCCACATCTGCGGCCGCGATCAGCGCCTCTGCATCCGTCATATTGGCGGCCAAGGCACTGCCGATGCTCACCGTGACCGGCAATTTGGCCTGGCCAAGATCAATCGGCCGATCGGCAATGGCGGCGCGCAGCCGCTCAGCAATGACAGCGGTCTCCTCAGCCCCGGCACCCGACATCACCACCAGGAACTCCTCCCCGCCATAGCGCGCGACAATATCGGAAGCGCGCACATGCTCACGCAGCCGCGCCGCCACTTCGCGCAAGGCGGCGTCACCCGCCGCATGGCCGTAATAGTCGTTCAGCGGCTTGAAACGATCCACATCAATCATCAGCACGCCGCAGGCCGTGCCCGCGCGCAGCAGAGATTCCAGATGGCGAAAGACATAACGGCGATTGCGCAAGCCCGTCAGCCCATCGGTCACCGCCAATTCAAGTGAGCGATCAAATTCGGCCCGCAGGCGCAGCTGATAGCGCCGGCGCCGCACCTGATTGCGCACGCGCGCGCGCAATTCCTCCTCATTGATCGGGCGCAGCACGTGATCCGATGCACCCAATTCAAAGGCCCGCAGCACCAGGTCACGCTGTGCGTCATCGGCAATCAGCATCAGCGGCAAATCGCGCGTCTCAGCCTCTGCGCGCAGTCGTGACGCAAGGCGCAGCGGATCACCCTCCGGCATGGGGAGTGAGGTCAGCACCAGATCATAATGCGCCTTCGGGTCCTGCAGCCTGGCCCAGACCGCTTTCTCGTCCTCGGATTGCTCTAGTGTCATGCCATCGGCGGCGAGCGCAGCAGAAAGGGCTGCGGCTTCAGCCGCGTTATCCGAAAGCAGCAGCACCTTCGCACCCTCAAAATCCTCGGGCGGCGCGCTTGGCGGTTCGAAGCCAAGATCGCGCACGGTCTCGGCACGAAGCCGCCAGGCATCCAGCACCTGCTTCACGCGCAACAGGGCGCGGAGCCGGGCGAAAAGCGTCGCCTGATCCACCGGCTTGACCAGAAAATCATCCGCCCCGGCATCAAGGCCGCGCACGCGCTCGGTTTGTTCATCGAGGGAGGTGACCATGACCACCGGGATATGCGCCGTGGCCGGCTGGGCCTTTAGGCGCCGGCAGGCCTCAAACCCATCCATCACCGGCATCAGCACGTCCAGAAGGATGATGTCGGGTGACCAGCGCTGGGCAAGTGTGATGGCCTCAGCGCCGGAGGCGGCGCCCAGAACCTCAAAATACTCGTCTTTCAGACGGGCTTCGAGCAGCTTGCGGTTGGGCAGGCTGTCATCAACCACCAGGACCCTTGCCGTCATGCCGGGTCCTTACGCAAAGGCAGGCCGCCAGGCACGGCAAGGAAGCGTCTTTCCATTTGCAAAAATGGAAAAACCGATATCACACCAAAATGGCGGTGGCGGTCAGGGCCAGGACTTCTTCCCATACGGGAAATATGTCCCGAAACCACGCGGAAGGATAGAGCGGTCAAGGGGTCTTGCCCGTCCGCCTCAGGCGCTCGCCAGCACGGCTTCCCGCCCATCCTGATGGCGCAAATGCGCGATTAGCCTGGCACTTGGGCTTTGGCGGAGCTTCACGGCCTCTTCCAGCCCCCGGGCCGCGATGGCCTGGCGCAGCGCGTCCATATCCGGGTGCTGCGCCTCAAACGCTGTCAGGCGCCAACCGGAATCGGGGATTTGTGCCGCAGCGCGCGCGCCATCCCATTGGATCAGGGGCGGGATCAGATTGCCCATATCCTGGCGCTGCGGTGGGAAGGCCATCCGCCAGGAAAGCGCGCCCCGGCGCATGGCGCGCACCTCTCCGCCATGGGAGGCACCAAGCCGCCCAACCACCGCTTCAATCGCCGGCGTCGCGGCGACATAGGCGATCAGTTGGGGTTCGGCCTCCAGCGCCAGCTTCAGCGCCGCGTCATCCAGATCAAAGGGGCGGGGATGGGCGGGGGTGCCCTGGGCGGGATCGGGGGCGATGATTTCGATATACTGCTCCGGCCCAAGACCCAGCAGCATGTTATGCGTGCCAACGCCAGGATGCGCGCCGCCGGGAACCGGGCGTGAGCCCAAATGGCGTTCCAGCCAAGCGGCGCCGGCTTCCAGCGTTGCGGCGCCAATCACAAGATGATCAATCTCAGCCATGTTACCCCCAAGGCCGCGCCTGATGGTGCTGCGCGGCGACATTGTTGCGCCGCACTTGAAGCCCGGCTTTGGCATCATGCCAAGGGGCAGGGCGCTTACATTGAGAAAGATCAAGAAAGAGCTGTTGCCCTGGATAGGTGGCGCGCCCATCCGATTGACCGGACCTTAGCATTGGGGCGTTTTGCCGAGCGTCATGAAAGGGGAGCGGCGCCATGACCCCGCAAAGGCCAAAAATCGCGGAGACCTTCATCCACCCCAGCGTAAAGCTGCGAGAGGCGCAGATTGGCACGCGTTGCGAGATTCTGGAGCGGTCTTCGCTGGAATACACAACGCTTGGCGCTGCATCCTATCTTGGCCATGATTGCCAGGTGGCGGATGCCGAGATTGGCAAATTCTGCGCCATTGCAGCTTGCGTCAGGATTGGGCCGCCCAATCATCCCATGGGGCGCCCGGCGCAGCACCGTTTCACTTACGTACCGGAATATTATGATGCGACGAAGCAGCGCGACAGCGCGTTTTTCGCCGAACGGCGCGCGGCGCGTGTGAAGATTGGCAATGATGTCTGGATTGGCCATGGCGTCACGGTATTGGCCGGTGTGACGGTGGGTGATGGCGCCGTGCTGGCCGCAGGTGCGGTGGTGGCGCGCGATGTGGCGCCTTACGCGATTGTGGGCGGCGTTCCCGCGCGCATGATCAAGGCGCGCTTTCCGCGCGATATCGCCGCCAGGCTGCAAGCCATCGCCTGGTGGGATTGGCCCTTTGAGGTGATCATGGCCCGGCTTCAGGATTTCCAGCAGGAAGATGTCGCGGCGTTTTGCGACAGATGGTCGGGGTGAGGTGATCCGCCTTCACGGATCACGCCCCCACCCTCACTCCCGCCAGGGGTGCTGATTCCACAGCGCCTGATAGCGTGTGCGCAGCGCCAAAAGCTCCGCCCGATAGGCATCGGGTGCCAGGAAGCGCAGCGGCAGGAATTGCTGATCGGCAAGGCGCTGGAATTCGGGATTCTCGACGGTTTTCTTCACGGAATCCGCAAGCCGCGTGATGATCTCGGCCGGCATTCCCGCCGGGGCGGCCATGCCACGCATGGACCCTTCCACCACATCAAAGCCCAATTCCCGCAAGGTCGGGATATTGGGCGCGCGGTCCCAGCGGGTTTCGCCCATTTGCGCCAGCGGATGCAGCGTGCCCTGGCGCAAATCATTCAGCCCTTCGGCAACATTCATCACCGCGAGCGGAATGGTGCGCGAAAACACATTCTGCTTCACCAGTGATGAACCCGCGAAGGGAATATGGAGGAATTTGGTGCCGGAAGCGCGTTCCAGCGCCAGCATCGCCAAATGGTCATCGGAACCAATGCCCGTGGTGCCATAGCCAATCGTGCCCGGATTGGCCCGCGCCGCCGCCAGCAGATCAGCCAGCGTCCTATAGGGGCTGTCGGGCAGCACCCACATGCCGCCCGGATCATCCACGATATTCCCGATCAGCGAAAAATCATCGAGCGAAAAACGCGCACGCCTTTCGATCGGGATGGTGACGATGGTAGGCGTATTGATGAAGCCGATCGTATAACCATCGGGCCTGGCGCGCGCCAATTCGGTAAAGCCGATTTCCCCGCCCGCGCCGGGGCGGTTCAAGACCACAACGGATTGCCCAAGATCAGCTTCCATGAAGCGCGCAATGGTGCGTGCCGCAAGGTCCGTACCGCCACCCGCGGCAAAGGCGACAATCATGGTGATCTGCCGATCAGGCCGCCAACCGCCTTGCGCGCGCGCAATGGCAGGGGTGGTAAGGGCGCTGGCGATCAGCGCGCGACGCGATAATTTCATGGTGACCTCCCGGTTCTTTGCATCATGAAAGCACAAGCGGTGCGCATGAAAAAGGCCGCCCGGAATGATCCGCGCGGCCTTTTCATGGGGCATGGTGCCAGGCTCAGTCGGCCGCCAGCGCCATGCGGTTGCGGTTCAGAATGCCCATCACGTGATCTTCAGCGGAGTCCACGACCTTTTCGGTCTGTTCCGGCGTGAAGACATGGCCGGCGCCGGCCATGACGCGATAATCAATGCTGACGCCCTTTTGCGTATTGAGCTTTTCCACCAGCTTCTTCACGGATACTTCCGGCACCAATTCATCATCGGCGCCATGCAGGATCAGCCCGCCGCAGGGGCAGGGTGCCAGGAAGCCGAAATCATAATGCGAAGCGGGCGCGCTGATGGAAACAAAGCCACCCATTTCCGGCCGGCGCATCAGCACCTGCATGCCCACATAGGCGCCGAAGGAATAGCCCAGCACCCATTGGGAAGACGCATTGGGATTGACGGTTTGCAGGAAATCCAAGCCCGCGCAGGCGTCAGAGATTTCGCCAATGCCGCCATCATAGCGGCCCTGGCTGCGGCCGACGCCACGCATATTGAAGCGCAGCACGGAAAAGCCGAGTGCCTGCATGCGCTGATACAACGCATGGATCACGCGGTTGTTCATGGTGCCGCCATGAAGGGGATGCGGATGCAACAGCAGCGCTGTGGGGGCATTCGGGCGCTTGGAATGGTGATAGCGTCCTTCAAGCCGTCCATCAGGCCCGGCGAACATTACTTCTGGCATGTTCTTCTCGTGTCCATTCCATTTTTGGCCGATGCGGGATTCGCAACCCACCGCCCATGGGGGATGGGCGATGCAGAACCCAGCGGCACCGGCGCCGCATTTCCGGGAAACCAAAGCCCACGACCAGGATACGCGTTGATCGCCCACTCACCGACCGCGGAAATCTTGACCGCCAAGATCGGCAAACCTAGCTTTCATTGCCACGGGAGCGCCGCGGTATCCTAATCGCCGAGGCGCCGCCGAAGCCGCCACCCCGATGCCTCAGAGGGGTTTCCCGTCCCTCAGAGGAAGCCGCAATATAGTGACCAAGACTGGAAATTCCTAATGTTTTCATGCCGGGCGTCGCGATTTTTTTGCCCCTCTTTTCGGGTGTCAGGTTGGGCTGACAGATGAGGCTCTCAACCCGTGGTCGATACGCGGTCATGGCGCTCGCCGAAATGGCGCGGCGAGAGGCTGCGCAGACGCACCCGCTTGAGGTTCGGCCGGCTTCCATCGCCGATATCGCCGCCGCCCAGCACCTCTCGCCGGCCTATCTGGAGCAGCTTTTTGGCCGACTCCGCCGTGCCGGGCTGGTGGAATCGGCCCGTGGACCCGGGGGGGGCTATCGGCTGCTGCCGGCGCCTGAGCGTATCACCATCGCCGCCATCATCGATGCGGTGGAAGAACCCATCTCGGCCACCAGGTGTGAGGAAGGCAATCCGGGGTGTCTGGCGGGGCAGCGCTGCGACACCCATGATCTTTGGGCGGAGCTGGGCGGGCAGATCAGGCTTTTCCTGGCTGGGGTGACGCTCGCGGATGTGCTGGCCGGGCGGGTTTTGGGCCGCGCTTCCGCCCCCCTGCCCCCCGGCTGAAGCGCCATGGCCCGGCTTTACCTGGACGCCAATGCGACCGAGCCCATGCGCCCGGAAGCCATCGCCGCCATGGCCGAGGCGATGGCTTTGCCGGGCAATCCATCCTCGGTCCATGCCGAGGGGCGGGCGGCGCGGCGCATTCTCGAAGAAGCGCGAGAGGCGATTGCGGCGCGCTTCGGGGCGCGCGGGCGGGATGTGGTGTTCACCTCCGGCGGGACAGAGGCCAATGCTTTGGCCATCCGGGGCCTTGCTGGCGGGCGGCGCGTGCTGGTGGGCGCGACCGAACACCCCGCCGTTCTGGCCGCGGCGGGGCCGGAGGCCGAGATGCTCCCCGTGCTTGCCGATGGCACGCTGGACCTTGCGGCGCTGGAATCGGCGTTGAAGGCCGCTGGCCCGGCCTTGGTTGCGGTCATGGCCGCCAATAATGAAACCGGCGTGCTGCATCCCATTGAAGCCATCGCCGCGCTTTGCCAAGCGCATGGCGCGCTGTTGCATCTGGATGCGGTGCAGATGCCGGGGCGCTTGCCCTTTGCCCTGGGTCCCGCCGATTCCATGGCGCTTTCTGCCCATAAGCTCGGCGGCCCCAAGGGCGTTGGCGCCTTGTTGCTGCGCCCCGGTTTGGACCCCGCGCCGCTTTTGACCGGCGGCGGGCAGGAATCCGGAAGGCGCGGCGGGACCGAGGCGCTGCCCGCCATCGCCGGCTTCGCCGCCGCCATTGCCTGTCCGCGGCCAGAAGGCTTGGTCGCGCTGCGTGATGCGATTGAAGCCGGCGTGAAGGCGCTGGCGCCAGAGGCGATTATCGCGGGCGCAAGCGCGCTCCGCCTGCCCAATACCACCAGCCTGATCCTGCCCGGCGTGGCGGCGGAAACCCAAGTGATTGCGCTTGATCTGGCAGGGGTGGCGGTTTCGGCGGGTGCGGCCTGTTCATCGGGCAAGGTGCGGCAATCGCATGTGCTGGCAGCGATGGGATATGGGGCGGAGGCCGCCTGTGCGATCCGGGTTTCACTGCCCTGGAATGCGGGGGCTGAGACGGTGGAGCGGTTCTTGGACGCTTGGGGGCGGATGCGCGCAAGGCTCGGCGCGCGCAAACACTGATCGGGAAGTCCGGTATCGGCTTCTTTCCAAATACTGGCAATCTAGCAGCAAGATATGCTATGCAAACCGCAAAATGGAGGTTCGCAATGCTGCTCCAAGACCAAGCTTCTCGCCGCAGTTTGTTGGCGCTGGCCCTGGCCGGGGTGGTGCTGGTGCCGCGACAAGGCCTCGCCAACCTGCCGGATAAGGTGCAAGCGGCCATAGACAAGCTCCGCGCCGGGCGGAGCGCTGAGGAAGGGCGCATGACGCTGCGCCTGCCGGCGATTGCGGAAAATGGTAATGCCGTGCCGCTGAACATCATGGTGGAAAGCCCCATGACGGCGGCGGATCATGTGAAGGCGATCCATGTTTTCGCCACCGGCAACCCAACGCCGGAAATCGCGGTGTTTCACCTGACGCCGGCCATGGGCCGCGCCACGGTGGATACGCGCATCCGCCTGGGGCAAACTCAGGATGTGGTGGCCTTCGCGGAAATGGCTGACGGGCGCCTTTTTATGTCGCGCGCCGAGGTGAAGGTCACCATCGGCGGCTGCGGCGGCTAAGGCAGGAGGAGAACGCATCATGTCCTCACCCATGGGTCAGCCCCGGCTTCGTCTTCCCGCGCAGGTCCCGGCTGGCGATGTCATCGAAATCCGCACCCTGATCACGCATGTGATGGAAACCGGCCAGCGCCGCACGCCGGAAGGCCAGGAAATCCCGCGCGACATCATCCGCCGTTTTGAGGCGCGCTTTGAAGGCGAATTGATCTTCGCCATGGATTTGGCTCCGGCCATTGCCGCCAACCCTTACATCGCCTTCCCCTTCCGCGTGGAGCGTGCCGGCCGGTTTGAAATGACCTGGACCAATGACGCCGGCGAAACGCGGCGCGCCAATGCCGAATTGAAGCTTGGGTGACAGGCGCCGCTGCCATGCGGGCGGTGTTCATGTATAGCGGCGCGGCATGATCACGCGGCGTGATTTGCTCGCGGCCGCGGCGGCGCTGGCGCCGTTGGCGCGCGCGGGGGCTGAAGCGCCAAGCCAGAATGAACTGTTGCGCTTTGCGCCGCTTGGCCAGGTTACGCTGATCCATATGACGGATCTGCACGGCCAATTGATGCCGATGTTCTTTCGTGAAGCCTCGGCCAAGATCGGCGTGGGTGAAGCGCGCGGCCGGGTGCCGCATATCACCGGTGAGGCCTTCCTTACTGAATTCGGCCTTTCGCGCGGCACGGCACTGGCCCATGCGCTGACGGATCTTGATTTCGCTGACCTCGCCAGGCGCTTCGGGCCCATGGGTGGGGTGGATCGCATGGCGACCATCATCAAGGCCATCCGTGCAGAACGCCCCGGGCGCTGCCTGCTGCTGGATGGCGGCGATACCTGGCAAGGCGCCTGGACCAATTTGCAGACCAAGGCTGCTGATATGGTAGCGGTGCAAAAGGCCTTGGGCGTTGAAGCCATGGTCGGCCATTGGGAATTCACCTATGGCGCGGATCGTGTGACGGAATTGGCCAAGGGGCTCGGCTTTTCCTTCCTGGGCGGCAATATCCAGGACCGCGAATGGAATGAGGATGTCTTCCCGACGCATGCCATGTTTGACCGCGGCGGGGTCAAGATTGCGGTGATCGGCCAGGCCTTTCCCTATACGCCGATTGCCAATCCGCGCTGGATGTTTCCCGATTGGGAATTCGGCATCAAGGAAGAAAAAATCGCCGCCCGCGTGCAGGCTGCGCGGGATGAGGGCGCCGGCTTGGTCGTGCTGCTGTCACATAATGGGTTTGAGGTGGATCGGAAGCTCGCCGCGCGCGTGCCGGGGATTGATGTGATCCTGACCGGCCATACGCATGATGCACTACCGCGCCCCGTGCAAATTGGGCGCACGCTGCTGATTGCGACGGGTGCCTCCGGCAAATTCATCAGCCGGCTTGATCTTGATGTGCAGGGCGGGCGCGTGGCCGGATATCGGCACGCGCTAATCCCGATCTTCAGCAACAGCATTACGCCCGATGCTGAAATGGCCGCCTTGGTGCGCAGCCTGCGCGAACCCTATGCGGCGGATTTGGCGCGCGTCGTGGGCCGCACGGAAAGCCTGCTTTGGCGGCGCGGCAATACCGCCGGCACCTGGGATGATGTGATCTGCGATGCCTTGCTTGAACAGCGCGATGCCGAAATTGCGCTTTCCCCCGGCTTTCGCTGGGGCACAACGCTGCTGCCCGATACCGATATCACCGCCGAAGATGTCTGGGCGCAGACCGCCATCACCTATCCGGCCGCCTATCGCAGCGTGATGAAGGGGGCGGCGATCAAAGCCTTGCTGGAAGACATTGCCGATAATCTGTTTCACCGCGACCCCTTCTATCAGCAGGGCGGGGACATGGTCAGGAGCGGCGGGATCAGCTTCACCCTGGATGTCGCAGCAGGCGCGGGTCAGCGCATTTCCAATCTGCGGCTGAAGCAGAGCGGCCTGGCGATTGAAGCCTCACGCGATTACGTGGTGGCCGGCTGGGCCAGCATCAATGAAGGGGTGGAAGGCCCGCCCATCTGGGATTTGGTATTCCGCCATTTGGCCAAGGGGCCGCTGAATGTAACGCCGCGCCAGGACATTGAATTGCGTGGGGTGTGACACGCTGGCAGGGGCTATTCGGCTATCCCCTGCCGATTATCCGGGCACGTGATGCGAAGCTGCTGTTCCAGCATTACCTGGAACGGCAGGCCGCGTCATTGCATCAATTGGCGCCCGTGGCGCGGCGCAGATAGGCGATCAGATCATTCATCTGCTGTTCATTGCGCAGCCCCGCATAGGCCATGGAACCGGCGGGAACCACCGCCTTGGGGTTGGTGATATAGGCGCGCAGATTCGCCTCATTCCACGTCAGCCCCTCTTCCGCTTTGGCGCGCATCGGAGCTGAGTAACGGAAGCCTTCCACAGCGCCCGCGCGGCGATCAAACACGCCATAAAGATTGGGGCCGACGCCATTGCGCCCACCTTGTTCAACCGTATGGCAAGCGCGGCATTGGTTGAAGACGCGCTGCCCGGCCTCAGCGTCCTGCGCCGAGGCAAAGCTGGGCGCCATCAGCAAGGGTGCTGCAAGCATGGCGATACGAAATTTCATTTTCCTATTCTCCCGGCAAAGGATTCGAGCAAGTCGGGTTTCGGGGCTTTTCTTGTTGACCGCCGAAAACCCGCTGGCTAGGCTCGCCTTATCATCAATGAAGAGCGCGCATGCAAGCGGCTTTTTGGGGGACGTATGACCATGAGGATCAGGTTCGCGCTGTGCCTGTTACTTTTCTCGGGTGGGTCGGCTTTCGCGCAGGCGACAGATACGGCCCTGCTGATCGGCGGCTGCCAGGGTTGCCATGGTGTAAACGGCCAAGGGGGGCATGGTATCCCCTCCATCCAGGCCGCCCATAGCCGCGATGAATTCATCGCCATGATGCGCGCCTTTAGCGCCAATGAACGGCCCGCCACCGTGATGGGGCGCATCAGCCGCGGCTATACCGCCGAACAGATCGCGATTCTGGCCGCGCATTACGCGCGCCCGCAATAAGCCGGAGGAAACAGATCATGGCCCTTTCCCGCCGCGCCTTCCTGGCCGCCGCCGCACTTCCCGCAGCCCTTGCCGCGCCACGCATCGCCCATGCCCAGGCCGGTGCCGGGCGCGTTGTCATCATCGGCGGCGGCTTCGGCGGCGCTTCCGCCGCGCGTTTCGCGCGCGACAATTTTCCGTCCCTTGACATTACGCTAATTGAACGGAGCCGGAGTTTCACCACCTGCCCCTATGGCAATCTGGTTCTCGCCGGCCGGCGGGATATGAACAGCATCACCTTCGGCTATGAAAAACTCGCCGCGCGCGGTGTGCGCGTGGTGCATCAAAGCGTGGTCGCGGTGGATGCGGCGGCGAAGCAGGTGCGCCTCGCGGATGGGGCGCAGGTGCCTTATGACCGGCTGATCATGTCGCCTGGGATTGACCTGAGGTGGGGTGCCATTGAAGGCTATGATGAAGCGGCGAGTGAGCGCATGCCACATGGCTGGGTGCCATCACTGCAGCCGATATCCCTGCTGCGCCGCCAGCTTGAAGCCATGCCCGATGGCGGCAATTTCATTATGGTCATTCCCGATAATCCCTTCCGCTGCCCGCCCGGCCCTTATGAGCGGATCAGCATGGTCGCGGAATATCTGAAGCGCGCCAAGCCGCGCAGCAAGCTGATTGCGCTTGATGCGAAGAACGGCTTTTCCAAGCAACCGCTGTTTCAGGATGCCTGGGCAGAGCTTTACCCCGGCATCATCGAATGGCGCGGCGCTTCCAATGATGGCCGTGTGACGCGGGTGAATGCCGCTGCCATGGAAGTGGAAACGGAATTCGGCGAAAAGCTCAAGGGCGCCGTGATCAATGTCATTCCGCCGCAAATGGCCGCGAAGATCGCGCGCGATGCGGGGCTTGCCAATCAATCCGGCTGGTGCCCCATCAAGCCAGCAACGCTGGAAAGTACGCAGGTGGAAGGCATCCATGTGCTGGGCGATGCGACCATCGCCGCGCCCATGCCGAAATCGGGCTTTGTCGCGTCATCGCATGCCAAGCATGCGGTGGCCTGCATCGCGGCATCGCTGGCGGGGCGCGCTCCGCCATCCGCGACCTTCTTCAATACCTGCTACAGCCATGTCGGGCCTGATTACGGCATTTCCATTGTCGGCGTCTTCCGCCCCGGCGCCAATGGCTTTGCCGAGGTTGAAGGTTCTGGCGGCGTCAGCCCGCGCAATGCAGCACTGACCGCAGAGCGCCGGCGCGAACATCGTCAGCTTGAAGCGCTTTATGCCGATGGATGGTACTACAGCATCACGGGTGAGATGTTCGGCTGAGATCGGGCAAGGGGCAAAACCCTGACCATCCAGGCGATGGTCAGGGGCCAGTTGACGGTGAGAAGCTTTCTGCCAGGGAGGCCATCATGAAGCTTGGAAAAGACCCGGCATCATCCTCCAGGCGCGGCTTGCTGCGCGCCGCCGGTGCTGGCGCGGCCAGCCTTGCGAGTGCGGGCGGCATCGCGCAAGCGGCCGGCAATGCGGAAAACCAACCGCCCAATCTGCCGGAATGGTCGCGCAGCCTTGGCCCCGGCGTGATTGAGGAAACCTATGGTACGCGCAGCCGGCATGAAACTGCGGTGCGCCGCTATGTGCCCTGGCTGACGCCGGATCGAGTTTCGTCAGTTTCCTTTACGCCGCTTGCGGATATGCACGGCATCATCACGCCATCCGGGCTGCATTTCGAACG
This sequence comes from Roseomonas sp., assembly GCA_020250005.1. Taxonomy (GTDB): domain Bacteria; phylum Pseudomonadota; class Alphaproteobacteria; order Acetobacterales; family Acetobacteraceae; genus Neoroseomonas. The sequence continues at coordinate 10,107 of JADCES010000222.1, read as the reverse complement.
CCATCATGGCGGCGTGCCGGATGTAGACCCTGCGGATTATCGGCTGATGATCCATGGCATGGTGGAACGCCCGCTTGTCTTCACACTGGAAGATCTGAAGCGCCTGCCATCGGTTTCGCGCATTCATTTCATCGAATGCCCGGCCAATGGCGGCATGGAATGGCGCGGTGCGCAGATGTCTGGCGTGCAATTCACCCATGGCATGCTGTCCTGTTCGGAATGGACTGGCGTGGCTTTGAAGGTTTTGCTCGCGCAAACGGGGCTGCGTGCGGGGGCTTCCTGGTTATTGGCGGAAGCATCAGATGCGGCGCATCTGGCGCGGTCCATCCCGCTATCCAAGGCGCTGGATGATGCGATCATTGCCTTTGGCCAGAATGGCGAAGCAGTGCGGCCGCAACAGGGCTATCCCGTGCGGCTGGTGCTGCCGGGCTATGAGGGCAATATGTGGATCAAATGGTTGCGCCGCATCGAAATCGGCGATCGGCCTTGGTTCACGCGTTGGGAAACGCGCACCTATACGGATTTGATGCCTGATGGCCTGTCCCGCCAATTCACTTTTGTGAATGAGGTGAATTCGGTCATCACCGCGCCCTGCCCCGAAAAACCACTGCGCGGACGCCCGGGCTTCGTGGAAATCTCTGGCCTCGCCTGGTCAGGCGCCGGGCGTATCACGCGGGTCGATGTGAGCGTGGATGGCGGTGATAATTGGCGGAGTGCGACCTTGCAGGACCCCGTGCTGCCCAAGGCGCTGACGCGGTTTCGCATCCCCTGGGAATGGGCGGAAGGCCAGACCGCCTATCTGCAAAGCCGCGCCATGGATGAAACCGGGCGCGTGCAGCCAACGATCACGGCGCTGCGCCGCGCGCGCGGTGTTGAGAGCATTTATCACAAGAACAGCATCCATACCTGGCTGGTTGATCGGGACGGGACGGTGGTGAATGTCCAGATTGATGCTTAAGGTTGCGGGATACGCTGCTGCCGTAATGCTGATTGCCGGGCTTGTGCAGGCGCAGCAGGCGCCTGGTCCAACCGCTGCGATCAGTGACCTCTATCAGCCCTTTGCTGCACCGCCGGGTGAGAGAACCCGCGCCGATATCGCCTGGCCTGCGGGTGCGGTTGCACTGCCTTCCCCCATCCCCGGCATTGGCCGCGCAGCGACGAATGCGGAAATCGCCGGCTGGGACATCGCCGTGCGGGGCGATGGCCATAACCTGCCGCCTGGCAGCGGCACCGCAAAAGAAGGCGAGGAACTTTACGTCACGCATTGCGCTGCCTGCCATGGCGATTTCGGTGAAGGGCTGGAACGATGGCCTGCGCTGATGGGCGGGCGCGGCAGCCTGCGTTCGGATCAGCCAAGGCGCACCATTGGGTCCTTCTGGCAGCATGCGCCGAGTGTTTTCGATTATATCCGCCGCGCCATGCCCTATGCCGCACCGCAGAGCCTATCGAATGACGAATACTACGCCATCACCGCCTATGTGCTGTACCTGAATGAGCTCATTGGCGAAGACGACAAGATGGATTCAACAAGCCTGCCCAAGCTTGCCATGCCCAATCGCGATGGCTTTGTGCTGGAAGGGCGGCCCGATACCGAAAACAATGCCTGCATGAGCAATTGCCGCGAGGGCCGCCCGGTGAGCGTCACCATGGATAGCCGGCGCTTTGTCGCACCTGGTTCGGGGTCTGGCACGGATAAGCCGGAATAGACCGGCGTTTCCCCGCGCCTATCCCTCAGCCTGCCAGACTGCCGACGGGTGTGGCCCTGTCCTGATGCATCACGCGAAGCCTTGGTGTGGGGGCCGCTGTCAGCAGCGCATCCGCCATATCGCGTACCGATGCGTGGCGCCGGCAGATCAGCCATTCCCCGATATTCCGCCGCAGCCTTGCCCAGCGGCGCGTAAACGGCCTGCCCGAGACAAAATAGGCAATTGGCTGCGCTTCGGTCGCCATGTGCTGCACCAGACGTTCCGCCAAAGCGGGCCCGGCACCGATAGGGGCGACATCGCCATCGCGGCGCTTGCGCAGGACCACGGAAGTATGGCGCGTATCCTCATGCTCCATCGGCACAAAGCCGCATTGCCATGCCAGCAGCAACAGTGTCTCGGGGGTGAAATTCCAGATATGCGCCCGGTGAAAGATATTCCCAACTTGCTTATGGGTGGCGGAAAGATTGGGCACCTCAAGAAACAACACGCCATCTTCGGCAAGCCAGGCATGAATGCGCCGCAGCGCTTGCCAGGGATCGGCCACATGTTCCAGCACATGGTTCATGGTCACCAGATGAAGGCTGGCATCGGCCGGTGCCGCCTGTTCGAAGCCGCCGGTTTGCATGGCAACGCCGTAGCTCCGCCGCGCGAAATCCGCATAGGCTTCATTCGGTTCTATGCCGCGCGCATCAAAGCCGCTGCGTGCCATGACATAGACGAATTCGCCCGAAGACGCGCCAATATCCAGAATGCGCGCGCCACCATGCAGGAAGGGCATGAGCCGATTGGCGAGATATAATCCCCCCCGCAGGGCGCGCAGCGAGTGCTTGCGCTTTGGTTCGAAGCCGCCCTTATACGCCACGCGGTATTCCTTGGCGTAGAAATCGGCGATTTCGGAAGCACTCGGCAGCGGATGATGGCTGACCAGCCCGCAGCCGCAGCAAACGGCCGTGGTCAGCGGCTGATGCCCGCGGCCACGTGTTGCCAGAACCTCACGCTCCAAGCCGCCGCATAGGCCGCAAGGATCAGCCGAAAAACGATGCCCGATCTGCATGGAAGCCTCCTTGACGGGGGCGGGTTAGCCTGGGCAGGGCTTCGCCAGGCTGACGGGGCCTGTCAGCTTGATGTCAGCTAACGGGGACTATTTTCTGCGCTTCAGGAGAATCGGGCCGCAATGCGGATTTTGGTGGTTGAAGATGAGCCAGGGATCGCGCGGGATGTGCTGGGCGCGCTGGCATCGGCCGGCTTCGCCGCGGAACATGCCGCCGATGGCGATACCGCCTGGCAGCGCGGCGGCATTGAAGCCTTTGACGCTGCGGTGCTTGATCTTGGCCTGCCGCGCATGGATGGGCTTTCGCTGATCCGCCGCTGGCGCGCGGAAGGGGTGGCCTTTCCGATCCTGGTACTTTCCGCGCGCAGTACCTGGACCACACGCGTGGAAGCGATAGATGCCGGCGCCGACGATTTTCTCATAAAACCCTTCGCCATGGAGGAGCTGTTGGCGCGGCTGCGCGCCATCCTGAGGCGTGCTGCCGGGCGCAGCCAAAACATCCTGGCAATTGGGGATTTGCTGCTTGATCTGCGCGCAAGGCGGCTTTCACGCGCAGGGGTGCCGGTTGAATTGACCCTGCTGGAATTCCGGCTGCTTGCCTATTTGATGCATCATGCCGGGCGTGCCATTCATCAGACCGAGCTTTCGGAGCATCTCTATGCCGGGGAAGCGGATCGCGGCGATAATGCGATTGAAGCGCTGATGGCACGCCTCAGGCGCAAGATTGGGCCGGATACCATTCGTACCCGGCGCGGCCATGGCTATGTGATTGGCGGTGATGCGTGACGAATTCCGTTCGCGCGCGTTTTGCCATTGTGGGTATTGCCACAGTGCTGATCGTGATCGGGGCGATCGGCATGGCGGTGCAGGGCATGTTCGAACGCCATAATGAACGGGAAGTCTTGGCCGAATTGGATGCCGATTTGCGCTTCCTGGCGCGCAGCCTTGTGCTGGATAATGGTGTTGCGACGCTGAGTGTGCAGCCCTTGGCTGATCCGCGCTTCCAGGAGCCGCTTTCGGGGCTGTATTGGCAAGTCAGGAATGATCGCACCGGGGCGATCTTGCGCTCCCCCTCGCTCGCTGGCGCCAGCTTCCCGCTCGAGCATGATCGCCTGCCGCTTGGTGAGCGTCATCGCCACATCGTCTTTGGGCCCGAAGGCACCAAGCTGATTGTGCTTGAGCGCCGCATTGAGGACCCGAGCGAGCCGGCAGCGAGCTACCGCGTGGCGGTGGCTGTGGACCGCAAACTGCTGGAGGCGGCCAATCGCGCCTTTCTGCTTGACCTGTTGCCGCTGCTGGGGCTGATCGGGGCGGGCATGTTGCTTGCCTTCACCTTGCAGGGCGGCCTTGCGCTGGGCCCGATAGCGCGTGCCAGGCGCGCCTTGCAGGAATTGGCTGAAGGCAAGCGGGAAGGGATTGGCGGGGCGCTGCCAAGCGAATTGCAAGCATTGGCGACCCGTTTCGATGCGCTATTGGATGAACAGCGCCGTGGCGCGCGATTGGCGCGGGAACGCACCGCCGATCTGGCGCATGGGCTGCGCACCGCACTGGCCTTGCTGAATGCGCGCATCAGGGAATTGCGTGATCGTGGTGATGGCGAAATGGCGCAAGCGCTGGAGGCCATTTCCACCAGCATTGAACAGCGCATGGCCCGCGAATTGGCCCGCGCCTATATCGAAGGGCCAAAAACACACTCTGTACCGCTGGCGCTGCGCCCGGTGATTGAACGTGTCGCGCGCGCCTTTGCGCGCACCAGCCGCGGCGAAACCCTGACCTGGCAGCAGGATATCCCGCAGGACGTGACGGCGGAGATCGAGGAAGGCGATTTTGTCGAATTGCTGGGCGTGTTGCTTGATAACGCCACGAAATGGGCATCCGGCAGGATCGCAATTGGCCTGCATCTGGCCCAAGGGGTGGTGCGGCTTTCGGTGGAAGATGATGGTCCTGGTATCCCACCGCAGGATCGTCGCGCGGCATTGACCCGTGGCGTGCAGCTCAATAGCGACAAGAGCGGCACGGGCCTTGGCCTTGCCGTGGCGCGCGACATCGCCCTTGCCTATGGTGGTGAGGTTGAATTGGCCGATAGCGCGCTTGGTGGGCTTCGCGTGGAGGTGGTGCTGCCGCTGCGCCGCAGCTGAGCCGCTTCACGGCCATTGGCGCAATCCGCGCAATCATGCAGACTTCCCCAAATACCAAAGGGAGAAACGCCATGAAGCTTACCCGCCGCGCTGCCTTGGCCGCGCCTGCCTTACTGTTTGCTGCCCGCGCCAAGGCGCAGGGCGGCTTTCCCAATCGCGCCGTACGGATGATTGTGCCCTATACGCCCGGTGGCGTTTCGGACATCACTGCGCGCCTGATTGCCGAGCCATTGGCAGCCGCCTGGGGCCAGCCAGTGCCGGTGGAAAACCGCGCCGGGGCAGATGGCGTGATTGGCACGGAAGTGCTGGCACGCAGCGCGCCAGATGGGCACACGCTTGCCCTGGTATCCGTGGCGCATCCCGTGAATGCGGCCTTTTATCGGCTGCCCTTCGATACCATGCGCGATTTCACCTTTATCACGCAGACCACGGCGACACCCTTGGTGCTTTGTGCGCCGAAAGCCTTCGCGCCAAATACGCCCGCCGAATTGGTGGAATATGCCAAGCGTAACCCCGGCGTTACCTTTGCCGGCACGGGCGGCGTGGTGCGCCTTGCGCCGGTTCTGTTCGCCGAGCGCACTGGGATCAAGCTGGAAAACGTGCCCTATCGCGGCAGCACCCAGGCGCATCCCGATCTGATCGCCAATCGCGTGAACATTATGTTCGATACGGTGCCGGCTGCGCTGCCGCATATCCAGGCCGGCACGCTCAAGGCCCTCGCCACCACCGGCGCACGGCGCAGCCCGCAATTGCCCGATGTGCCAACGATTGGTGAGGCCTTCCTGCCCGGCTTTGAAGCTTCAACCTGGGGCATGGTGATTGGCCCCGCCGGCATTCTCGCACCCATTCTGGCGAAGCTCAACGCCGATATCCGTGCCGCGCTGCAAGTGCCAAGCGTGGTGGAACGCCACAAGACGTTGGGTGCTGAGATCGTGTCCAATACGCCGGAAGAAATGCGCGCCTTCACGGAAGCGGAGATGAAGAAATGGGGCGATGCTGCGCGCGCGGCCGGCATTCAGCCGCAATAGAATCTGCGCATAACAAGGGGATCGCATACGGGCGCGATCCCCTTTGCGGCGTCAGGCCTTTTCAATCTCACCCCCGCCATCCACCCAATTCTTGAAGCCGCCCAGATTGCGCACATTGGCATAGCCCATGTCATGCAGTGTCTTCAGCACCAGCGCGGAACGCCCGCCTGAAGCGCAATAGGCAACAATCGTCTTGGCGCGATCAAAATTCGCATCATGCAACGCGGATGAAGGATCGGCGCGGAATTCCACCAGGCCGCGCGGAATGGTCAAGGCACCCGGCACCTTGCCGGAAGCCGCGACTTCTGCCGGTTCGCGCACATCCAGGAAAACCACATCAGCGCGGCCCACCAGGCCCTTGGCTTCATCGGCGCTGATGCGCGGCACTACGGCCTCTGCGGCGGCGAGCATTTGTTGGACGGTCAAGGTCATGGGTCATTTCTCCGAGAATGAAGGCGCATCATAGGCAGCATTCACACTAATCACACAAGCGTTCGGCCACGCAGGATCACCTCCGAAGCGCTGCCGAAAGCAGATATCTCAGGTCTCGAATTCAAGCGCCATCGCCAATCCTCTCGGAGAAGCGCAACAGGTAGCCGTCCGGGTCCTGCACCAGGAATTGCCGCACCGTCACCGTACCTTCGCCGACGCGGTAGGTCTTCTCCTCAGCGTCGAGAAAAAGCGGCCAACCCACCGCGGCCAAGGCCGCCAGGATTGGCGCAATATCCTCGACCGCGATCTCAAGATTGATGCCCCGTCCCAGCGGCGGCTCAAGCGGACCCGTCACCCAGTCCCGATCCGTGCCCAGCTGGTCGAGCATCACCCGCGCCGAGCCGCGCTGAATGCAGGCGAAGGCGTGCTCTGGCCGGTTGTAAATCACGGCGAAGCCACAAGCCCCGCACCAGAAGGCAAGGCTTTTGGCAAGGTCGCGCACCGAAAGCTCGGGGACGAGGTCGGCGGGGTGGGGTGCGGGGGGTGGGGTCATGGATCATTTCTCCCCGAATGAGCCCGCATCATAGGCCGCATTAACGGCCTTCGCACAAGCGCTCAGCCGCGCATAAGGGCACCCCAGAAGGCGGCCAGCGCCGCCGCTTGATGCATCGACAAAACGCAGGTTAACCTTAACCCCGCATGAGCCAGATACTCCGCTAGTCAGCGCGCCAAGCGGTCTCAAATAACTTGACCACGGGCAATATTAAGTTGCTGATTTTCGCAAGGCGCAATGCGCACGGGGGCGGTTGTATCGCGCCATTCAGGACCTGCTTGCGCGCTGCGAGGCGTTGGTGATGCCAACCACGACAGGCACGGCCCTTGATCTTGGCTTCGATGCCACGAATGACGAGGTTGAAGTGGATGGCGTGACATGCGGCATTACAAGGCTCGGTTGGCATTCCGCCTTGTACCCGTTCAATTTGGCCGGCCATCCGGCCATCACCCTACCCTCAGGCTTCGCCACAGATGGATTGCCGACGACGCTCCACATCGTGGGGCGATGGGGGCTGAGACAGGTATGATGCGGCTTGCGGCCATTCAGGAAACAGCGCGGCCTTGGGCGCAGCTTAGGCCACCAGTCTGACCGGGGCGCCCAGGCCAGGCCTGATTTTGGCGTTACCGCGCTCCAAGGCTTGGTACTTGCACGTGACTTAGCGTCGGCCTTTTCGGTCACTGGGGTGCTGCTTGGGTCCGCATCAAGGGCACGAGCGTGCAGCCTATCGGCGACTATTTCATAAGTCTTTGAAATCATTGGTGGGCGCACAAGGATTCGAACCTTGGACCCGCTGATTAAGAGTCAGCTGCTCTACCAACTGAGCTATGCGCCCGGCGGCCAGGGACAACCCCGGCGCGACCACGGCGCGCTACATACCGCCCGGGGCGGTTTTGTCCAGCCCCTCAGCCGGCGGCGGCCATCATGGTGCGGCTATGGATGAACCCATAGGTCGGGAATTGCGTGCCCCCGAAATCATCCGCCGGCGGATACCAAACCCGCACAAGGGACCAATCGCCTCGGGGCGAGACATCCAGCACCGGCTGATCCCGCGCGATCTGTCCCCGCGCCCGACCGCTGGACCAATTCGCGTGATCCACACGGATTTCGCGGGCGGAGACCACGCGGGAAACCACCGCCAAATGCCCCTGCGGGTTCCGGCTGGTGCGCTGGAAGACCAGAACGCTGCCTGGCAGCGGTGCCCTGGACCGTTCATATTGCCCCGCTGCCGCCTGCCACCATTGCCAGGCATCGCCGTTGATGCGCAGACCCGAACGTTCCCGCGCGAAGGGCACGCAGGACATATCTCCGCCAGCATAGCCAGGCACGCCAGAGCGCGCACCCATGCGCCCGGAAGCACAGCCGGCGAGTGCGAATAACAACCCCATCGTGACCATGCGGCGCATGATCGCGAACCCCCTTAATTTCCCCGCTGGGAATTCTACCAAAACCACCGCGATTTGCACTGAAAATCGCGCAATGAAAAAGGGCGCCCCCCAAAGGGGCGCCCCTTCAGAAAAACCCAGCGATCACACCGGGGTGAACATGAAGGCCGGCGGGCCATCCCCCTGGGTCGGCTTGAAGACCAGCCTCACCTTCTGGCCAATCTTCAAACTATCCAGATCGCAATCCACGATATTGGTGAAAACGCGGATGCCTTCATCCAGTTCCACGTAAGCGACGCAATAGGGTTCCTTGGTGCGCATTACGGTGAAGGTATAGATGCTGCCCGTGCCCTTGGCTTCCACCAATTCAATATTGTTGGACAGCGTAAACGGCGAACAGCCGCGCGGATACCAGAAGTATTTGCCGGTATCATTGCATTTGCCGATCAGCAGCTTGCCGGCGCGCGCGCCATCAAAGAAGGGCTGATTGGTCGGGTCCGTCTTGATTTCCGGCAGGGCCCTGTTGAATGCCATGGTGGCCATATCGCTTACTCCCTTTCCAGAATGACGGTGGCGCTGCCATGGCGCGTGCCAAGCAAGCCGCCCGTGCCATGCGCCAACGCCAGCGAGCAGCCAGGCACCTGCACCTTGGGATGCGCTTCATGCCGCAATTGCCGCACGGCTTCGATCACCTTGGTCATGCCGCCGCGATTGGCCGGGTGATTGTTGCAAAGCCCGCCGCCATCGGTGTTGAAGGGCAGCTTGCCCACGCCGGAAATCAGGTTGCCGTCAGCCACGAACTTTCCGCCCTCACCCTTTTTGCAGAAGCCAAGGTCTTCCAACTGGATCAGCACCGTGATGGTGAAGCTGTCATAGATGGAAGCGTATTGAATATCCTTGGGCGTCACGCCGGCTTCTTCAAAAGCCCGGGGCCCAGACCAGACAGCGCCGGAATAGGTCAAATCCGTATAGCCGGCATTCTGGTTCTTGGTTGCCTCGCCATGGCCCTTCACCTTCACCAAAGGCCGCTTCAGCGATTTGGCGATTTCGGGGCGCGTGACAATCAAGGCGCCGCCGCCATCGGAAATCACGCAGCAATCCAGCCGGTGCAACGGGTCTGATACCATGGGTGAATTCACCACATCTTCCACCGTTACCACCTTGGGCAACATGGCATGCGGGTTGTGCTGCGCATGATGCGAAGCCGCCACCTTAATCCAGGCAAGCTGTTCAGACGTAGTGCCGTATTCATACATGTGGCGCATGGCGCACATGGCATAGGCATTGGCGACCGTGCGGCCATAGACAATCTCAAACGGATCATCTGGCACATTCACGCCCCAGGAACGCGGCGCGGTGCCGGTGGCCATGGCTTCAGCGCGCGGGCGCCCGGCCAGCGTGATCAGCGCAATATTGCACTTACCCAGCGCAATCGCTTCCACCGCATGGCCGACATGCATCACATAGGAACAGCCGCCCATATCGGTGGAATCGAGGTGCTTGAGCTTCGTCAGCCCCAGATAATCCGCCATATTGAGCGGGCCGAGCCCCGGCGCGGCGCCGGTGCAGAAAAACCCGTCAACATCATCCTTGGAAAGCCCGGCATCCTGCAGCGCACCATAGGCGACTTCGGCGTGAAGCTGGGCCACGGATGTATTATCGGCCTTGCGCGTCGGGTGCTCAAAGGCGCCCACGATATAGCCCTTGCCATTGGTACTCATAAGCGGCGTTTATCCTCCTCGATCTTGGTAGCGGAATGGAAGCAGCGCCGGGGGGGCTGGTCACCCCCCCCCGGCGCGCAGAAAACAGGCTTC
>JADCES010000221.1 GCA_020250005.1 Roseomonas sp. | reverse complement strand
GCAATAATGCGCCCATCACGCATCACGCCATCCTTGATATACCAGCGTTCGGCACCGCGCGGCGCGCCAACCTGCATTTCCTCCTCACGGTCCCACATGCATTTGCAAGGGCGCCCGGTGAGCATGGCGCCAAGAATGGCAAGCGGCTCATGAATACTATCCACCTTGCCACCGAAACCACCACCTACCGTACCACCGATAAAATGCAGGCGGCTTGATGGCATTTCCAAAACTTTCGAGGAAACTGCGAGTGAAAAGAAAAGCGCCTGGGTAGCGCTATAGCAGGCGTAGCGCCCATTCTGTTCAGGTGTAGCGATGGCGCCGCAGGTTTCAATCGGCGCCTGTTCAATCGGCGACATCTGATAACGGCCCTCGACAACATGGTCAGCCTGCCTGAAAGCGGCCTCGACATCACCGTAGCGCAGTTTCTGATGATCATATTTGCCGTGATAGATGAATTTATTGCTGGGATAAACATCAAGAACAACCGGCGCCCCTGGCTTGATTGCCTCCTCAACATCCAACACATGCGGCAAGGGTTCCCATTCCACCAGCACCTTAGTGACGGCATCACGCGCGCGCGCTTCTGAGGTCGCGATCACCGCAGCAACCGGTTCCCCACGATAGCGCACGCGGTCTGTTGACAGCACTGGTTCATCATCAATGCCGAAATCAAGCAGTGAAAGCAGTGTATTGAGATTTCGCGGCACATCCTTGCCGGTGAGAATACGTACAACGCCCGGCATACGCTCCGCAGCGCTCAGATCAATGCGCCGTACCCGCGCCGCATGATGGGGCGAACGCACGCAGCGGATATGCAGCAGGCCTTCAAAAAGATGGTCATCGTAAAAGGGCGAGCGCCCCGTGACGTGACCGGTGATATCCTGACGCCGGGTTGGCTTGCCGATCTCATTCAGATTATCGTCGCGCTCATCAGCGAAAATTTCCTTGCGGAAATCTATCATGGGCTGGTCGGTCAGGGTTCCACTCATGGCGCCTGTCTTCCTTCCGCGACATCGAGAATGGCAGCAATGATCGGCTCATATCCCGTACAACGGCAGAGATTACCCGAAATCGCCTCGATGACCTGATCCCGCGTCGGACGCGGATTGGTATTGAGCAAGGCCTTCGCCGCCATAAGCATACCAGGGGTGCAATAACCGCATTGCGCGGCAAAACGCTGCATAAAGGCTTCCTGCAGCGGGTGAAGGCTTGCGCCACCCAGACCTGCGGCGGTTTCAAGATTAAGGCCTTCGATCGTCTCTGCTAAAACTAGGCAAGACATTTGCGGCTCACCATTGATCAGCACAGTGCAGGCACCGCAACCGCCCTGCGCGCAGCCATATTTAAGTGAAAGATCACCAACGCCACGGCGCAGCATGTACAGGAGGTTCTGACCATCTTCCGTGAAGGCTGCCTTGGGCTCTCCATTCAGGATGAAGGTGACTGGCTTCAGCGCCATTTCAAATCATCCTTTCAAGCAGACGTTTAAGGTGAACGCCCGCCACTTCCCGCCGATACCAGGAAGATGCAAGGGCATCTGTCGGCGGTTCCAAGCCATCTGTGACAAGCTGCGCGGCACGATTGATGCTTGCGGCATCCAAGGCCTGGCCTTCGAGTGCGCGTTCCGCTGAGAAAGCGCGTAATGGCCCGGGGCCGAGGCCGATACAGGCGATGCGCACACCACGCAAACGCCCAGCATCGCGCGGCAGCAGCGCTGAGAACGACATTACGGAAACGCCTTTTGGCTTGACGCGGCTGACCTTGTGGAAGGCGAAGCTTTTATTGTCGCGCGGGCGGGGCAGGTGAATGGCGGTGATCAAACCAGCCCGCTTCCGATCCCGGAAAAACTCCTCAATCGGCCGCGCTTGCCCGCCCGCCATGACAAGGCGCGCCCCAAGAGCAAGCAAGGCTGCCGCCAGATCGCCATAGGGTGGTTCAGCAAAAAGATTGCCGCCAATGGTTGCCATATTGCGTATCTGCGGGCCACCAATGGCGCGCACCACTGGGTGCAGAAAAGCAAGCTCCGCATGGCTTGCAAGCGCACTCATGGTGACGCCAGCGCCAATCTCAAAACCATCGCCGCTCTGCCTGATCTGCTTGAGTACAGGGTCAGTGCTGCGAATGATTCTGCCCTGCACAAGGCCAGCGTTGATTTCGCGCATCAGAATGGTACCACCGCCGAGATAGACCGCGTCACCACCAAGCGCGCGTTGCGCATCGCCAACGGTTGCATGCTTTTCGATGGTTACCGCCATCAGCGCACCCTTTCCGCAAGATGGCCACGAATGGCATTGAAGCCGCCATTGTAAATTTCTTCGCCCACAAGACGCGTCAACTCCGCCTCGCGGCCTTTTGGCGTATCGAAGCGGCTTTCCCAATGCCAGAAGGTCTGATCTCCATCAGTCACTGGCGCAAGCCGCACATGTGCAACGTAATTGAGCAAGGGTATCGGCGTATCCAATAGGCAGTAGCTGAACGCCATATCTGCGTCAGATAGCGTCAACAGTTTTTCGCGTAATTCGGAACCATCTGCCAGGCGAAAGCGCCGCACGCAGCCAACCCGATCTGCTGTCTGCCCACGTTCAATGGTGCTTTCCGCTACAGCAGGATGCCACTGATCATGGCCATTGAAGTCGCGCAATATGGCCCAGATGGTTTCAACCGGCTCGGCAATCACGGTGCTTCGCACAACGCGCGGCATATCAGGCCACCATCTGACGCTTTAGCGCGGTGAAGCCGGCCTGAAACACATTCTGGCCGATATTGGTCACCAGTTCCTCGGCAAGCTCTGCAGCGCAGTCAAACTCCGCGGACCATTCAGCAAAAGTTCGATCGCCATCCGTGATTGGGGTCAGGCGCAGCGTGGCGATATAGGCTGTCAGCGGCATCGGACTTTCAAGAATGGAATAGGTACAGAAATAATCGTAATCGGAAAGCGCCAGAAGCTGTTCGCGCAGCCTATCGCCGTTCTGCAGCCGAAAATCGCGTACACACCCAACGCGATCAGAAGGCTCGCCATTTTCGATGCGGCTTTCGCGCACCAACGGCAGCCAACGCGGCAGCCCGTTGAAGTCGCGTACGCGCTCCCAAACGCGTCCAACCGGCGCATCAATGACCGAGCTGATATAGACCCGTGCCATTTACTTCTGCTCTCCCTTGCCGGATTTGCGCGCACTTTCGGCAATGCGCTGCATGTCGGAAGCCTCCCGCATCAGCCCCCCCTGCTTGGCAAGGCTGCCGCCTTCAATCCCGATATCGCTCAAAAGACTGTCAATGAGCGGCGCCTGTACACGGTAGCGCAGGGCGGAATTGATCACCTCATCGGTTGGTGAGCCTTCACGGTTGCTGCCACCGGTCACGCCGTCAAGCTGCATGATGCGAATATCCTGGATTTTCTCAAGCGGCTTCACGCTGGCGGCGACAATACCTTCCACATGTTCCAGCATCTTGCGCCGGAAGAGTGAATGGCGCGCCTCATCGGTCAGGATGTTTTCTGCCTCATTCAGCAGTTTCTGCGCTTCAGCTTCAACAGCGGCACGAATCTTCTCGGCTTCGGCCCGCAGGCGCGCTTCCGCGGCGGCTTTTTCTGCCATCAGGACATCCACGGATTTACGGCGGTTCGCTGCCTCGGTCTCACGTGCGGTGAGCACTTTTTCCTCAGAAATCGCGGCAAGTGCACGTGCCGCCTCAGCCTCAGCGCGCGCCGTGGATTCTTCGAGGGACTTGCGATACAGGGTGATGGCCTTCTCCATCTGATAGGTCTCAACAGTCTTTTCGCGCTCAACTTCAAGCCGACGGCGAATTGTTTCGTGATCTATGCGGATTTCATCAAGCTGTCTTTCGGAAGCGATGCGCGCACGCTCAATATCCTCGCGGCTTTCGATCTCGGCCTCGCGCAAGGCCTGGACGCGCGAGATTTCAAGCTGCTCCAGTGAGCGCCGACGCTCAAGCCGTGCAGCCTCAACCGCGCGTTCGCGCTCAACCTCGGCTGTCTCCACATCGCGTGTGGCGACAATCTGGGCCTGGCGCACGGTTGCGTCTGCCTGCGCCGCCTTGGCCCTTTCGGCAGCCAGCGCGACGAGCTTTGACTGTTCGGCCGCTTCGACAATACGGGCGCGCTCGATATCGGTGACCTCGCGGCTTTGCCGGCTCGCGATGCGTTCCTGCTCGAGTGCAAGTTCAGCAGCGATGCGTGCTTTCTCCACATCTTCACGCCGCGCGATTTCGGCGGCTTCTATGGCCTGTTCGCGCGCGATCTCCCGGGCCCGTGTCGCTTCTTCAGCGGTTATTTTCTCTGCAGCCAGGCGCCTTTCGCGGGCGATACGCGCACCCTCCGTCGCTTCGGCAGCAGCGATTTCAGCCGTCTCAACCGTTTTCTGCCGCTCAATTTCAAGTTCCCGGATGCGTCGATCTTCGGCGATACGGGCTTCGTTGACCTCTGCTGCTTGGGTGATGCGCGCTCGCTCGACCGCTTCGCGGGCATGGATTTCGGCCTCTTCAAGCGTTTTCTGGCGCTCAATCTCCTGCTTGCGGACTTTCTCCTCACCAGCAATGCGTGTCTGGTTCAGCAGTAGCGTTTGCGCCATGCGTCGCTTTTCGGTCTCCTCGCGTGCGACAATCTCCGCCTGTTCCAGCAAGCGCTGACGCTCAATCTCCAGCGATTGGGTCTCGCGCTCCTTGGCAATGCGCGCTTCGTCGACTGCCTGTTCCTGAGCAATGCGGGCGCGCTCGGTTGACTCGCGCGCGGCGATTTCCGCCTCCTGCAAGGCCTTTTGCTTGGCGATTTCACGTGATTGGGTTTCACGCTCATTTTCTATCCTGGCCTCACGCACCGCCCTTTCCTGCAGGATGCGCGCCTTTTCAACCTCCTCACGCGCGGCGATTTCTTCGGAGTCAATGGCTTTCTGGCGAGCTATTTCCCGTGCACGCACTTCCCGTTCTGAGGCGATGCGCGCTTCGGCAATCGCACGTTCATTGGCAATGCGAGCCTTCTCAATGGTCTCGCGCGCGGTGATCTGGGCCTCTTCAGCTTCGGTATCGCGGGTGGCGCGCTCCTTTGCCAATTCCGCGCGCTGCTGTGCCCGACGGAATTCGATCTCGCGCTCCTGCTCAAGCCGCGCGGACTCGCTCTCCCGTTCGATATCGAGCGCCTGTTTCTCCGCCTCGAGATTCCGAGCACGGATCTGGATCATCGCATCCTGTTCAATATCGTTGCGGAGTTTACGACGTTCCTCAATGTCACGAATAAGTGCAGTCAGGCCTTCCGCATCAAACCGATTGGATGGGTTGAAAAATTCAAGGCTCGTCTGGTCAATATCCAGGATCGCGACACTTTCGAGCTCTAGCCCGTTTTTTTCCAGATCAACCTGCGCTGCAGACTTCACGCGCGTCACGTAATCGGCGCGGTTTTCATGCATGCCGGCCATATCCATCTCGGCCGCAATAGCCCGTAAGGCGCTTTCAAATTTGCCGGAAAGCAGCGCGTTCAGCCGTTCGGGTTCCAGAGTACGGCGGCCGAGTGTTGAAGCGGCCATTGCGACTGCGCGCTTTTCCGGTTTCACACGAACGAAAAATTCCGCTTCAAGATCAATCCGCATCCGATCACGCGTGATCAGCGCTTCCGACTTCGAACGAATGACCTGCAAGGGCAACACATTCATATTGACCGGTGTGATGTCATGAATAATGGGCCAGACAAAGGCGCCACCATCAATGACTACTTTCTCTCCAAGAAAACCAGTGCGCACAAAGGCGACTTCCTTGGTGGATCGCCGATAAAGCCGCTGCATCACCCAATAGATGATGGCGATCGCGATGATGAGGAGAATGAGTGTTAGGATGAGTTGCCCGATGGTTTGTCCGGTCATGCTCGTTCCCTTTTCTGTTCAACGACCCGTGATGCGCTTGAAGGCGCGGGTCTGTTCGGTCAATGCGATTTCGGCAGGCAGGCGTTCCATGGAGGAGGCGCCATAAAAGCCGTGGCAATGGATGCAATTCTTCAGGATAAAGTCGGCATCTTCCGGCATGGCCACCGGCCCACCATGCACCAGGATGATGGCATCAGGTTTCTCTGCCAAGGCTGCCTTCGCGATACGATCCACAATGGGTGGGCAATCGGCAAGCCGTAGCGCCGTTTCCGCGCCAATGCTGCCGCCGGTGGTCAGCCCAAGATGCACAACGATGATGTCAGCGCCGGCATTTGCCATGGCCTTCGCGTCTGCTTCATTGAAAACATAGGGCGTTGTCAGCAGGTCCTTGCGCTGCGCCAGCGCAATCATATCTACTTCCAGCGCATAGGACATGCCGGTTTCTTCCAGATTCTGGCGGAAAATCCCATCGATCAAGCCAACGGTCGGGAAGTTCTGCACGCCAGCGAAACCCACACGCTTTACCTCATCCAGAAAAACATCCATCAGCCGGAATGGATCGGTCGCGCACACACCGGCAAGGACCGGGGTGCTGCGCACAACCGGCAGCACCTCGGCCGCCATATCCATCACAATTGCATTGGCGTCACCATAGGGCATCAAGCCCGCCAGGCTCCCGCGGCCAGCCATGCGAAACCGCCCGGAATTGTAGATCACGATCAAGTCGATGCCGCCGGCTTCTTCGCATTTCGCAGAAAGCCCGGTGCCGGCGCCGCCTCCGATAATCGGTTCGCCGCGCGCGATCATGGCGCGAAAGCGTTCCAGAATGACGCTGCGAGATTCAACCCGACTATTCACGGCACCCCCTGCTTTTTGCGTGAAGGCCGCGCTGGGCCGAGCAGATTTTGGAATTCCGCGACCACCATGGCGGCAAAGGCGGCATCATTGATGTGGTGGCGCACCCGCAGCAAACGGCGATTGGGGCCAGGACGGAAGGTCGCTTCCATGGCACGGAACAAGGCCTCCCGCGCTGCAGGATCGTGAAACGCCTGGCCTGGGGCATCCAGCGCCGATACACCGCCTTCGGGCAGATAGAAGCGCACTGGCCCATCCATCAAATTCAATTTGCTGGCGATCCATTGGCCTATCTCAGCGCATTCCGCTGCAGTGGTGCGCATCAGCGTGATCTGCGGATTATGCTGATAGAATTGGCGGCCGCGATAGGCCTCAGGCACCGTGTCAGGAGGACCAAAATTCACCATATCCACCGCACCTACGGAACCGATATAGGGCAAGCGCGTACGGATGACAGCGCCGAAACGGTCTGCCGTGGCCGGCAAAATACCACCGAACAGCATATCGGCGATTTCGGTCGTCGTGATGTCAATCACGCCGACAACCTTTTGCGAGTCAATCAATTTTTCCATTGATTGCCCGCCAATGCCGGTGGCATGAAAAATCAGACAGTCCCATTCCTTATCGAGTGCGTCGACAATCTGGCGGATGCAAGGCGTCGTGACACCAAACATGGAAAGGGCGATGGCGGGGCGTTGCAGGTGGCGCGGTTTTGCAGTGCGGCGCGCCTGCACCATACCGATCATGGCCTGGGCAGCATTGCCAAGAATGTCCTCGGTGATCGCATTCAGCCCCTGCACATCGGCCACTGAATGCATCATGGTAATGTCGGTTGCGCCAACATAGGCGCGCACATCACCGCTTGCGATGGTGGAAACGATCAGCTTGGGTATGCCGATGGGTAGCGCGCGCATCGCAGGCGCGACAAGCGCCGTGCCGCCGGAACCACCGGCGGAAAGAATGCCAGCAATGCCGGTTTGCCGTTCTATCCAGCGCTTGAAAGCCTCCGTCATGCCGGCGACGGCCGCCCCACGATCTCCAGTAAAGACGCCTGCTGCGCCGCGCGGATGAAAGGCAGCGATCTGATGGGCCGGAATATCAGCGCCGGAATGGCCGCCCGTTGTGGACAGATCAACAAGCCTTACAGGCAAGCCAGCAGCGCGGATCTGGTCGCGCATGAAGCGAAGCTCTGCCCCTTTGGTATCAAGTGTACCGGCCACCAGAATCACCTCAGCGCCCGGCATAGAAAGTGGGCGGATTTCGGCTTGTGCAGCAGCTGCGCCCATCAACGGTTGCGCAGTCAGTATACGCGCTGTGCGTTCCAGCACTTCAACCGGAACAGGCTTCGACCAGCGCGTGGGGGGCGTTGGGTTTGAAACATAAATCTTCACCGGCCCGCCAGGTGTTGCGACTGCGCTTTCTTGCGCTGCGGCGGTGTTTTGTGTTGGCTCTGCCGGAATATCCTCATGACCATGGCGGCCAACGCCCAGCAGGCGCTGCTGCAATTCCCGATCGGCGGCCAATTCACGCGCCGGTGCGCTGCGATTGATGCGGCCATTCACCATAATGGCAACGGTTTCCGCAATGGCGCAGGCTACACCGATATTCTGTTCAATCACCAGCACATCAATCTCGCCATCTTGCGCGAGTTGCACCAGCAATTCCTCAAGCTGCGCGACAATGACCGGCGCCAGACCTTCGGTCGGCTCATCCATTACCAGCAGCTTAGGGTTCATCAGCAGGGCGCGACTGATGGCGAGCATTTGCTGCTCACCGCCTGAAAGCTGAGCGCCACCATTGCCGCGCCGCTCCGCAAGGCGCGGGAAGGTGGAGAAAATCCGCTCAATGGTCCAGGCGCCGCCCTTGCGCTCCACCATTTTCAAATGTTCTTCGACGGTCAGGGAACGCCAAAGCCTTCTGCCCTGGGGCACATAGCCAATGCCGGCGCGCGCGATATCGGCTGGCGAGCGCCCGACCAAGGTCTGACCATGAAAACTGATGGAACCGGAGGTAACCGGCACCAGGCCCATGATGGCCTTGCAGAGCGTGGTCTTGCCCATGCCATTGCGACCAACAACGGAAAGCGCCCCGGCATCCAGCCGCAGATCAACGCCTTGCAAGGCATGACTTGCGCCGTAGAAGACATTCAGCCCGCGAATCTCAAGCGCGGCAGGACCCGTTTTCTCAGGCATGCGCATGGCGGCCATCCCCAAGATAGAGTTCTTGTACTTGTGGATCTTCCTCAATCTCTGCAGGCGTGCCTTCCTTGAAGACGCGGCCATTATGCATCATGGTCACACGCTGAGCGACGCGCAGCGCAACATCCATGTCATGTTCGATGATGATGAAGCCGATATGCGGCGGCATATTGGTAAGAATCGCAATCAATTCCGCGCGTTCGGTCGGTGAAAGCCCGGCAGCGGGTTCATCAAACAGAATAAGCCGCGGCGCGCCAGCAAGGGCAAGCGCGATTTCAAGCTGGCGCTGCTGGCCATAGCTCAATTCACTCACCAGCTTTTGCCGCACCTCGGTCAGATGCACGGCTTCGATCAATTCCTCACAGCGTGTCAATAATGGGTCCCCGCGCCGTGGCCGCAGCAGCGAAAAGCGATTGCGGCTGACACCGCGGCACGCCAGATAGACATTATCGGCAACGCTGAGGCCGCCGAAAAGCAAGGAGATCTGATAGGTACGCCGAAGGCCGCGCCGGATGCGTTCATGCGCGGGAAACTCCGTCACATCCTCACCAAACAAACGGATGGTACCGGAACTCGGCAGGAAATCGCCCGTGACGCAATTGAACAAGGTTGTCTTGCCCGCACCATTTGATCCGAGCACCGCGCGTCTTTCACCCGCTGCCACGGTCATGGTGATATCAGCAATCGCAGAGAGTGCGCCAAAAAGCTTGGTGACGCCGCGCAATTCCAGCGCATTGCCCGCACCGGCAGCGCCGATGCGTTCGATGATGGGCGGGTTGGGCGCTGCGATGTTCATGCGGCCCCCGCCGCTTTTGGCCGCCCCGTCAGTGGGTCGAGGTTCTTGCGCTGCCTTTCGCGCCAACGATCCCAAAGACCCAAGGCACCATCAGGGGAAAAGAAGACTACGGCCAGGAAGCCAAGCCCGACAATCAGCTTAAAGCGTTCCGTTGAAAGACCGAAGCTGGAAAGCACATCGGGGCTGAAGGTGCTTAGCAGCACATAGATGAAGGCACCCACAAATGGGCCGATGGGGCGCCTTATGCCACCAATCACCGCGATGATCAGAATATCAATCACCGCGGGAATGCCGGCGGTAAAGGGTGCCACCTGCGTGTTTTGCCACACCAGCAGAATACCACCAATCGCTGCAACCACACCGGAAAACGTGTAAGCGGCGATGCGATGCGCAGTGACATTGAAGCCCATGGCTGCCATGCGCCGCGGATTATCGCGCACCCCTTGCAGGGCCAAGCCGAAGGGTGAGCGCGCAACATAAAGAACGGCCAAATAGCATAGCGCCGCCATGACAAGGCTCAGATAATAGAACGCGGTTGGCTGACGCCAATCCACGCCAAAAAGGCGCGGCGGTACGACAAAGTTGAAGCCATTATAGCCGTTGAAGATATCGTAGTTCTGGCGTGTGAAATAGAAGAAGGCACTGGCAATCGCCAGCGTGATCATGATGGTGTAGATACCCTCGGTCCGCACCGCCAGCGCGCCGACCAGTGTTGCAAATATCGCGGCAATGGTGATCGCCAAGGGAATATAGAGCCACCAGGGCATGCCAAGGCTGATCTGCTGCACGCCGGAAGTGCCAAGGATGGCGACCGCATATCCCGCGAGTGCCGCAACGGTCATCTGCACCAGGCTGACCATGCCGCCATAGCCGGCCAGGAACATCAGCGACAGTGCGATGATGCCAAGACAAAAGGACCAACCGAAAATCTGAAACAGCCAGAAATTACCCGCGAATACAGGCATGATCAGCAGGATGAAACCAACCGCCCAATAGGCTGTCGGCACGCGCGCGAAGCCGCCTCCCGTCAAGGGTGCATCCACGCCATCGGCGCGCGGCGCTTCATTCACCGCCATGGCGCTGGCCCCTTCACCGGCGGCTTCCCATCAAACCCTGGGGACGGAACGCCAGCACCAGGGCCATGATCAGGAACGTGAATACAACGGAATAAGTCGGCGCGTAGACAAGACCGATTTGTTCAACCAGCCCGATAATGAGCGCGCCAAGCGCCGCACCGGGTATGGACCCCATGCCGCCCACAATCACGACAACAAGGCTCGCCAGCAGGAATCGCGTATCCTCCCCTGGGGCAAGGGATTGGAAGGTACCCCCAACAACACCCGCTATGCCCGCAAGCCCGGCGCCGAAACCGAAGACGGCGAGGAAGACATAATGGATGCGCACACCGGATGCTGTCAGCATTTCACGGTCATCAACGCCCGCACGGATCAACATGCCAAGACGTGTGCGATTGAGCACCAGCCACATCCCAACCCCAATGATGATAGCCATGACCAGGATGGCAATGCGTACCTGCGGAAAGCGCATATAGACCGGATTGCCGCTGCGATCCGTACCCACAACAATCGGCAAGGTTGCCGGCCCCGTCAGCCATTGCGGGGTTTGCAGCGTATAGGATTGCCCACCCCAAACCCAAAGCATCAGATCAGCCAGCACCACCGAAAGGCCAATCGTCACCATGGTCTGGCGCAGTTCCTGCCCCTCCATGCGGCGAAACACCTGATGCTGCAGCAATAGGCCAAGCAAGGCGACCACAATGAAGACCACCGGCAGCGTGATCCACCATTCCCCTGTCACGTTGGAGACGACATAGCCGATATAACCGCCGAGCAAATAAAGTGACCCATGCGCAAGATTGACATTGCGCATCAGCCCAAAAATCAGCGTGAAGCCGGAAGCGACCAGGAAATACAGCGCGCCAAGCGTCAGTCCCCCAAAGATCGCATTCAGAAAAACCCGTTTGCGCCCCAGCACCGCCTCCACACCCGGTGTCCATGGCGCAAGAATAAGCCAGAGCAGCAACGCCACCAGCACGACAATGATCAGCGACCAAAGCGGATGGCGTCGCGTGAATTCTGTCATGGCTGCTCCATCATGATGCGCTGGGAAAGGCAGGGCCGCGGCACAAGCCCCCAAATCCTTGTTCCAACCGCACAGGAGTGGCGGCTGGAAGCGGGCATGGGGCTTAGGCCAGAAGCGATAAGGCCAGCCGTGACTCCGGCAAAAAAAGTTTCGCCGGAGTCACGCTGCCATCATCTTGGATCAGCCCCCGCCCAAGGCGCGGCAATCAGGGTTGGTGCGGGAAGGCAGGCCCATCGCACGGAACTGTTCGGCGGTCATGCCCAGGGTCTGGTTCACCCCATCCACGCGCGCCACCATGCGGTTCACCAAGGTGCCGCCAGGGCCTTCCGCGACTTCGTTCACGAATACCGTGCCGGTCGCCTGACGGTTCTCATTCAGGCTCACCTCACCAAGTGGTGTGGCCAGCTTGAGCGAGGAAAGCGCCGCATTGAACCGACGCTGACCATCGCTCAGATCACCATTCACCGCGTTCAGCCCCGCGATCGCGGCGGAAGTCGCGATGAAATAGCCAACGCCGAAGAGCGATGGGCTATTGAAACGCTCATTCGCAGGGAAGGCTTCGCGATAGAGCCGCACGTAATTCTGCCAGGCCGGATCGGGATTGTCTTCCGCAAGCGGGCCGGAAGTGGGCGTGCCAATCAGCGCATCCTTGGCGCGACCGCGGGCGGAAAGCACGGTCTGGTCGGCCATGATGGTACCGCCGATCAACCGCGTGCCGGCACCGGCCTGCTGCCATTGATTGAGGAAGTTGATCGCATCCGTGCCACCCATGCCGAGATAGATGGCATCCACATTATCCGGCAATTGCGCAATCACGCCGCCGAAATCGGCAGCACCCAGCGGCACCCAGAAGCGCTGCACAATCGTGCCGCCGGCGCGGCAGAAATCCACGGCGAAGCCAAGGAAATTCGTGTAGCCAAAAGAATAATCCGCCGAAACGGTCGCGATGCGGCGCCAGCCCTTGTTGCGCACCACATAGGTGCCAAGCCCGCTGCCCCATTGCGCGCCGTCCAGGTTGAAGCGGAAGACATTTGGCGCGGGGTCAACCCAGGTCATTTCCAGGGCACCGGAAATACCGTTGATGATGGTACGGTCGGGGATTGTTTTGGCGTAGTCACGAATGGCGATACCTTCCGAACCGGAAAGCGGGCCAATGATGAAATCCACGCGATCCTGTTCGATCAGCTTGCGCGCCTGGCGCACGGCCGTATCGGGGCGGGTATCCGTGGGCGCCACGATGGTTTCGATGCGTCGGCCGGCAACCGTATGATTCACCTGACGCAGTGCCAATTCCACATTGCGTACGGCATCGCGCCCGCCCGCGGCAAAGGCGCCTTCCAGGGCAACCAGAATGCCGATGCGAATGGGCGGCTGCTGCTGCGCCGCTGCCGGGGCGCTGAGCCCCCAGGAAAGGGCAAAGGCGCCCGCCAACCCCAATAATGATCGCTTGGTCCAATTCATCTTCAGGTCCTCCCTCATGGACGTCCGGGGTGTTTCTGGCAGCGTGAACCACCAGACACCGCCCTTGTTCATTGCGTCTCGGCGGCCGAACCGATCTTGGCCGGCTTTCGGTCTTTGACGCGAGAAGGTTGCGGGGCGCCTGGGCCTTTCGTCAAGAGCAAAGATTACCAGCGGTGCTAAGCCCGGTAGCCCGGTGGTGGGATGCGCCTTGCAATCGGGTCGGGATCAGGGCTTTCCACCTGGACTGCCATGGATCGGCCGGGGGCCGGCTTGGCCAGCACCTGGTGCCGCTTTTCGGGTGCATGCGAAACGGCCGCCATCTTCAAGATGCGCCCGCCCATGCTCAAGCCTGCGGAGCATACCCGCCGGGCTTGGAGCTTTTCCCGTTTCACATGCGGCCATGGGATAGGCTCCAAGCCTTCATTTGATCGCATTCGCTCCGCCCCCAAGTGATACCACTTGGCTTGAACATGCACGAATGGGAGACTTCCGCGCAGGGAAGTCTTGTGCCGAAGGCGCCGTTACTCCGCCTGCCGCAGATTATTCTCCTCAATGATGCGGCGGAAGGAATCAGAATCCCGCATGACCGTTGCACCGAAATCGCGCGCATTCTGGAAGGTGATGGGCGTTTGGATGCGTTCATGGCCCTCACGCATTGCGGGCGAGCCCACGGCGCGTTCACATGCGGTTTCGTAACGGGCGATGATGGCCGGCGGCGTATTGGCTGGCGCAAAAAGACCGTGCCAGATGGCAAAATTCACATCGAAGCCTTGTTCGCGCATGGTCGGCACATCGGGGAAATCCGGCACACGCTCTGGATTCAGCACCGCGACCGGATGAAGATTATTGGCCCGTACGGATGACGGATGGTCGTTGAAAATCTCGATATCGCGTGTGCGCATCGCTACCATGACATCACCAGGACCGCGATAGGCGATGTGGTTCAATGTCACGCCGGCGATGCGTGCGAAAGTGACCATGGAAAGATGCGGCGTGGTACCAGGCCCGGTGCTGGCAAAGGGCATGGGGGCTGGCGCGGCGCGGGCACGTGCAACAACATCGGCCACGGTCCGCATGCCGGAATCAGGCTGCGTCATCATAATGAGCGGCGCACGATTCACCATGCAGATGGGCGCAAGGTCAGTTGCGCGATATCCGGCATTGCGCATGAAACTCGGCTGAATGGCAATCGGCCCCACCGGGGTAAAAAGCAGCGTCATGCCATCGGGCCGCGCGCGCACCACTTCATTGGCGGCAATGGTGCCGGCGGCACCGGTTGTATTCTTCACTACAAAGGGCTGCCCCAGCATGGGCTGAAATTCTGCGGCGATCAGCCGCGCAACGATATCGGCAGCGGAACCTGGACCAAAGCTGGTAACAATAACAACAGCGGATTGCGCGCGCGCCTTCATGGGGGCGCCAAGCCCCGTTGTGATGGCCATCATAAGCAAGCCTAGACCAAGGCTGCGGAAAAGCGTGAAACGCATGTTTTCTTCCTCCCAATCTTGGACCGAAACGACATCGGCTAAGGAAGAGCCTGCGCGATTTTGGCCAAGGATGGAAGCGTGAAGTGAGCGGGTGAATGCCTCGCCCCAAGCGCGCCTGGCTTTGGCGAGGTGCATGCGGAACCGACCCAGGGCGCCTGAACAGGAGGGATTGCCTTCGCCTTGTAGCTTCTCCGGCGAATGGCCAACAAACCAATCGCCTTGTTCGCCCTTGGTATAGGCTATCAGCAGCCCAGAGTGATCCCGCATTCCTGCATCAATCCGGAAACATTCACTCTTGAGGTATTGGCCACGCGGGCAACGCGGGCAGAATCCTGCGCTGGCAGCGTGCGTATCAGGCCGGCCGAAAAGGCGGCCATGTCTATCGCGCCGCAACTTGCTGCCGCCTGCGCGACGCGGCCGCAAAAGGCGCCCATTTTCGGTGGGGTCTATTTCTTTATGTATCGAAATAATAAAGTGCCGGGATTTCGCCGTAACTTTGAAACTCTAAGATTTTTTGGCGGTCAACCAAACCGCGTCGGCGCCAAGCTCGGGCCAGCCAATGGCGCGGCCAGCCCGGGCTGCGGCTTCCGCACCCGTAAGGCTGTTTTCCCAACGTGCCGCGATGATGCGCTGGCCCGTGAAATCCCCTGCGGCGTCGGAGACAAGCCAGGCCAAGGGCGGGCCCATGATGCTGGGCCTCAGCATCGCATCCCTCGCCCAGCCTGACTCGGCGCCAATGAAAGGCGTATCTGTGGGGCCACCTGGGATCAGCACATTCACCGTGATGCCGCTCCCCGCCAATTCCGCGGCCCAGACAGCCGAGCTTGCCTCCAGCGCCGCTTTGGTGGCGCCATAGGGCAATACGCGCAGCATGGTGCGGAAGGAGGTGGTGTTATTGATGATCCTTCCCCAGCCAGCCTCACGCATCATTGGCACGGCGGCACGCGTCAACAGCATTGGCGCCGTAACATTAATGGCAAAAAAGCGATCCCAGACTGACCCGCTTAGCTCTTCAAGGCTTGGCAGTCGGGTTTCGGCATCGGGGCGCAGGCTGGATACGCCAATGCCCGCATTATTCACTACCACGTCTACGCGGCCAAAATGGGAGAAGGCGGCGGCCATGCCCGCTTCACATCCCCGTGCCGTCGAAAGGTCCGCTTCAATGGCCCGTAGATTCGGGGGGAAACCATACGCCGCCAGCAACGCATCCAAGCCCTTGGCATCATGATCAAGTGCGGCAACGCGGTGACCGGCCGCAAGGAGCGATGCGACCATGGCGCTTCCAATGCCGCCTGCGGCGCCAGTAACAAGGACAATACGGGATGTTGTTTCAGCCATGGTATGCTCTCGGTTCCAGGTCAGCTTATGCCGTGCCGTTTGGGGGATACAGAGGCAGCCCGGCTTTACGCGCCGGTGGTGCCGCCGAAATGGTTGGCCATTCTGCTGGTTTGGCAGCGCCTATCAGGCCGGGGCTTTGATCAACCGGATCGGAGAATGTGGTGATGGCTCCAGCATAAGCTCCTCCGCCGCCCCCCTACCTCAGCGCTAAAATAAAAAACCGCCGAAACGGCAATAACACCGCCCCATCCGGCCCGGGCAGATAGGCGCTTCGCATCGCCGCCGCATAGGCCGCCAGGAACCCCTTGCTGCCCTCTGGCCCCAAAGCATC
Organism: Roseomonas sp.; assembly: GCA_020250005.1. Classification (GTDB taxonomy): domain Bacteria; phylum Pseudomonadota; class Alphaproteobacteria; order Acetobacterales; family Acetobacteraceae; genus Neoroseomonas. The sequence continues at coordinate 7,604 of JADCES010000221.1, read as the reverse complement.
CAGATATGGCCGAAGGCTTGTGCCCATGGCCCAGCGCACCACCGGGTCTTCGCCGCGCAGCACATGGATGTATTCCGTCACCCACATCTCAAGTTTTGTGACACGCGGGCCGAGCAGCGCGTAATAGGCTTCAGGCGTCAGAATAGCGGGCGCAGTTTTCACGCGCTGCAATACCTCAGCCCAGGGCCCTTCGCGCGCAATCCTATCCTGCACCGCGCGCAAGGGTGCCGCATGCATGGATGGCATTTGCACCGCAAGCACGCCACCCGGCGCCAAACATTCCAGTAGGCGCGGAAACAGTGCCTCATGCCCATCCAACCATTGCAGCGCGGCATTGCTGAAAATCACGTCCACCGGCGCTGCCGGCACCCAAGTGCTGATCTCCGCCTGCGCAGTCGCAAACCCCGCCGCTTCAGCCTTCGCCAGCATCGCCGCACTGCCATCCACGCCCATGACGCGCGCGCCAGGGAAGCGCGCCGCCAGTACCGGCAGCGCATTGCCTGCACCACAGCCCAAATCCACCACCAGCCTCGGCGCCTCATGCGGAATGCGTGCAATCAGATCGAGCGCGGGGCGCAGCCTTTCATCCTCAAACTGCAAATAGACCTTGGCGTCCCAGATATCCTTCGCCGTCACAGAAAACGCTCCCGGATATCCACGCTGCTTTCGCGGCCGAGCTTGTCAAAATGATCGGTCAACCATTTCTCTGCCGCATCGCGCCCGAATTGGCGCAGCATGCACAAAAATTCCCAATCGCCATTGAATTTTGTCGAAAGCTTGAAGGACCGCAGCCGATCCTCATCCTCGATCAAATGAATGAACAGGCGCCGATAGCGCGGCTGTTCCAACCGCCCGGCATCCAAAAGGCGCTGCACGAAATCAATCGCGCGCATTTCCGCCATCAGACTGCCATTGAAGGTAATTTCATTCAGCCGATTGACGATATCCGAAGCGCTGGTCGGCATTTCTTCGCGCACTTGCGGGTTCAATTGGATCAGCATGATATCGGGCGGCCCGCCCTGTTCATACAACGGCCATAGCGCAGGATTACCCAGATAGCCGCCATCCCAATAGGATTCGCCCTCAATCTCCACCGCCTTGAAGACTTGCGGCAGGCAGGCCGATGCCAGCAACACCTCTGCATCAATTTCCCGCCGCGTGAAAACGCGCGGCTTGCCGGTGCGCACATTGGTCGCCGAAACAAACAGCCGCGGCGCCTTGGTTTCCTCGCGCAGCCTTTCGAAATCAATGCTCTGGTTCAGCGCATCGCGCAGCGGATTGTAATTGATGGGAAAGGGATTGATCTGATAGGGCGAAAGCACGCGCGAGAGCGTATCAAAGGTGCGGTAGGCGATGGACCAGGTCAGGTCATGCCCCCACATCACCTTTTCCCATGGCAAAGCCTGCAAAGGGCTGACCGCCAGATTGGCGGCAATGCTGCGCCAGAAACGGTCAAGCGCCGTGATCGCGCCCGTTGGGCCATTTTCGATCAGGCCCTGCACCACCATCGCACCATTGATGGCGCCTGCGGAGGTACCGGAAAACCCATCGAACTCGATGCGTTCATCTTCCAGCAGCCGTTCCATGGCGCCCCAGGTGAAGGCGCCATGCGTGCCGCCACCTTGCAAGGCCAGGCTCAATCGCTTTTTCGCCACCGGCTTGGCCACAGCAGGTGACGCCAGATCGTCTGGCTGGCCCTGCGGCCCCTTCCCTGCCGGGCTATTCGCGTCCATCACGCAGCCATCCAGCCGCCATCAATGGAAAGCGCCGCGCCATTCACCGCGCCCGAACCGGGCCCGCAGAGATACAGCGCCATGCGCGCGATATCCTCAACCTCAATCCAGCGCCGCGATGGCTGCTTCACCAGCAAATGATCACGGAGGGCGCTTTCTTCCGAAATGCCAAATTTATCCGCGAGGGGCTTTACCTGCGCCTCGGCCAAAGGCGTCCTCACGAAGCCAGGACAGATCGCATTGCAGGTGATCGGCGTCTCCGCGATTTCCAGCGCCACCACCTTGGTCAAACCCACCACACCATGCTTGGCCGCGACATAGGCGACCTTATAGGGGCTCGCGACCAGCCCATGCGCGGACGCGATATTGATGATCCGCCCCCAGCCCCGCTTTTTCATCCCCGGCAGTGCGGCGCGAATGGCGTGGAAATTGGACGACATGTTGATCGCGATGATCGCATCCCATTTTTCTTCGGGAAAATCCTCGATCGGGCTCACGAATTGGATGCCGGCATTATTCACCAGGATATCCACGCCGCCGAAAGCGGCTTCCGCCGCCGCGACCATGGCGCGCACGCCTTCCGGCTTTGCGATATCCGCTGCCGCATAGGGCGCCTCATCCCCGCCCATCGCTGCGCCCACCTTGGCGCGGGCGGCGGCGATATCCTCAGGCTTGCCCATGCCATTCAGCATCACCCTGGCGCCGGCCTCCGCCAGCAGCAGCGCAATGCCAAGCCCAATGCCCGAGGTTGAACCGGTGACGAGCGCCGAGCGCCCCGCAAGCGTGCGTTCCATAAACCACCTGTGTCAGCTTAAGTTGACACCCCTTAGCGGGGATTGCGCAGAAAAGGAACCGGGCGAGGCCAGAAAACCGCAACCGCCGGCGCCAAACCGCCATTCAATGCCGTTCGTAGATCAGCCTTGCGCGGATCGTCCCTGGCAGGGCGCGAAGCTCGGACAGAATCTCCTCTGCCTCCTTCCGCGCCTCGGCACTGTCAATCACCAGATAGCCGATATTGCCCGCGGTCTGGAGATACTGGGCCGAAATGTTCAAGCCGCGCCGCCCGAAAATCTCGTTGATGCGCGAAAGCATGCCCGGTGTGTCCCGATGCGCATGGGTCCAGCGTGCGCCCGATGGCCGCGCCGGCAATTGCACCTGCGGGAAATTCACCGCGCCAAAAGTCGCTGCCGTGTCGGAAAAATCAATCAGCTTCCGCGCCACTTCCTGGCCGATGCGCGATTGCGCTTCCCCGGTGCTGCCGCCGATATGCGGTGTCAGGATCGCATTCGGCAGGCCCTGCAAGGGGGAGACGAACGCCTCCCCATTGCGCGATGGCTCCACCGGGAAGACATCCACCGCCGCGCCGAGAACATGCCCATCCTTCAAGGCAGCGGCGAGCGCTTCCAGATCCACCACCGTGCCGCGCGCATTATTTACGAAAACCGCACCCGGCTTCATCGAACGAATCTCCGCCTCACCAATCATGCCCATGGTCTCGGCGGTTTCCGGCACATGCACCGTGATCGCATCGGATTCGGCCAACAATGCTTTTAGAGTTGGCATGGGCTGCGCATTGCCATGTGGCAGCTTGGTCGTGTGATCGTAATAGATCACACGCATGCCGAAGGCTTCGGCCAGCACCGAAAGCTGTGCGCCGATATTGCCATAGCCGATGATGCCAAGCGTCTTGCCGCGCACTTCCCAGCTATTCGCTGCCGATTTGTCCCATTCCCCACGATGCGCGGCATTGGATTTCGGGAAGACGCCGCGCATCATCATAATGATTTCGCCAAGCGTCAGTTCCGCGACCGACCGCGTATTGGAAAACGGCGCATTGAATACCGGAATACCGCGCGCCGCCGCCGCTTCCAACGCCACCTGATTGGTGCCGATGCAAAAGCAGCCAATCGTGATCAGCCGATCCGCCGCCGCCAGCACTTCTTCCGTCACCTGGGTGCGGGACCGGATGCCCAGCACATGCACGCCCTTCAGCGCGCGCGCCAGCACTGGGCCATCCAGCGCCTTGGTTTCGCGTTTGACGGAACGATAGCCAGCATCGGCCAGCAGCTCGACAGCGCTATCGGAAATACCCTCAAGCAACAGGATCTTGATCTTGTCCTTGGGGAGGGAGAGGCGGGTAGGGCTCATGGGGGCCGGTTCCTGCGCCTCATTCGGCCCGGTTTCAAGGGTAAATCCGACCCGCGCAGCTTAGCCCTTGCCGTAATCGCATCTTGCGACGCATTGTGGCGCTGCAACAGAAGCCCTTTTCCTGGGATTACCGATGGATTTCGCCGCTCTTTCCGAATGGGTCAACCTGGCCTTACGCTGGCTGCACCTGATCACGGGTATCGCCTGGATCGGGGCGTCCTTCTATTTCATTTCATTGGACAATCAGCTCGACCCGCCGGCGGACAAGAACCCGCTGGTGCGCGGTGAGCAATGGGCGATCCATGGCGGGGGCTTTTACTACAAGCGCAAATATCTGCTGGCGCCGGAAAAGCTGCCGGAAAAGCTCCATTGGTTCAAATGGGAAGCCTATTGGACCTGGATCAGCGGCTTTTCGCTTTTCGTGCTGCTCTATTGGGGCCAGGCATCCAGCTATTTGATTGACCCTGCCGTGATGCCCCTTGCCCCCTGGCAGGCCATTGGCATCAGCGCGGCCATGCTGGTGGGCGGCTGGGTCGCCTATGACCTGGTATGCCGATCCAAGCTTGGGGAGAATGAGGCGCTTTTGGGCGTGATCGGCGCCGTGGCGCTGGCGGTGGTAGCCTATGTCTCCTGCCAGGTCTTCTCGGGCCGAGGCGCCTTTTTGCAGGTGGGGGCCATGACCGGCACCATCATGGTCGCCAATGTCGCCATGGTGATCATCCCGGGCCAGCGCAAAATGGTGGCGGCGATGAGTGCCGGCGCCACGCCCGACCCGAAATATGGCCGCTGGGGCAAGCAGAGGAGTGTGCACAACACCTATCTGACGCTGCCTGTGCTGTTCATCATGATCTCCCCCCACTACCCCATGACCTGGCAGCACCCGCTGAATTGGCTGATCCTGCTGGTGATTGGCCTGGCCGGCGCGCTGGTGCGGCAATTCTTCGTGCTGCGCCAACAGGGGCGGAATGCGCTGTGGCTGCCCGCCGGCGCGGTGGCGGCCATGGTCGCGGCGTTTTTCATCGTGCAATCCGGCAAGCGCAATTTCGCCACCGCCGAGGTTCCCCCCTTCACGGAAGTTCAGGCCATTGTCGCCGCCCATTGCGCAAGCTGCCATGCCGCCCGGCCGAGTTTTGAGGGCATTGCGGTGGCGCCCAAGGGCGTGATCATGGAAACCCCGGCGCAAATCCGCCGCTGGGCGGCCGCCATGCGCCAGCAGGTGCAGACCGAAGCCATGCCCCCCGGCAATATGACGGAGATGACGGCGGAGCAACGCGCCAAGCTGATCGCCTGGGTCGCCGCCGGCGCACCCCTGGATTGAAGGAGAATCCCCCATGGCCCGCAGCGGACCCGGTTCTCTTTCAACACATGTGCTGAACACGGCCGAGGGCATCCCGGCCGAGGGCATGGTGGTGGAGCTTTGGCGCATGGACCCCGCGCCGGTTTTGGTGACGGCGCGGCGCACCAATGCCGATGGTCGCACCGATGGCCCGATGATGAGCGCGGCTGAATTTCAGCCCGGGCGCTATGAATTGCGCTTTGCGGTGGCGGAGTATTTCCGCGCGCGTGGCCAGGGGGCGGAGGTACCTTATTTGGATGTGGTGACGTTGGCGGTTGGGCTGATGGCGGATCAGGGGCATTACCATGTGCCGCTGCTTTGTTCGCCCTGGAGTTACGCGACCTATCGCGGGTCTTGAGGGGGGCTAGTGCCCTTCACTCTGCCCAAATGACTCCACGCTGAAGCGAAAGGCGCGTGTCTCCGGCGACCAATGATCCGGCGCCAAACCCGCCTTGCGTTTCAGTGCGCGAATGAAAACGCGCGGATCAGGAATGCCGCCCCAGACATGGGGCAGAAACAGCGCCTGGCGCTGACCATCGCGCAAGATCAACCCATCCCTATCCGGATCAAGCGCATTGACCAACTCAGCCTCGCTATGCACGGCAATCGGGCGCGGCTGGCTCAGGATGGAAACATCCACCTTCACCCCGGCCAATTCCTCAGCATTCAGCGGCTTGAAGCGCGGGTCGCCAAAGGCGGCTTTCCAGGCGCTATCGGCAATATCCTCATGCAAGGCGCGATGCGCCGTCACGCTGCCGATGCAACCCCGCAAAGCACCATTCAGCGTGAGTGTCACGAAGCTTGCGCGCTGCGCCTTCATGGAAGGTGAAAGCTCCCCCCAGCCAATCTTGGGCCGGCGCCCCTTCTCCACCCCAAAGCGCACCATGAATTGCGCCAGATCGAACACCAGCTTGCGGTCTGAATCCGTGAGCCGCGCTTCCTGCGCATATTCGAACGCGACTGACGCATACCCAACCACGCGCGCCTTATCGCCATGGGTATCGCCGGAATTGCGATAATCGAGCGATGTCGCGCGCATATCCAAGGCGCGTGCGCGTTTCAGCATGCCGTAAAGCGCATGCCGCCCGCAGGCTTCCGCGCCGCCAATGCGGTCCCCGCGCAATTGCTCAATCGCCGCGACAGTGCCGATATCCTTGGCACGCGCCTCCTCATAGCCAAGGTAATGCGAGAGATCTGAGGAGATGATGATCGCTGTCTCCGGCCCGCCCCAGACCGCTTCAAGCGCTTGCGCCACCTGTTGCGGTGTGGCCTGCCCGACCAGCACGGGAATGATGGCAACCTGGCCCAAGGCGCGCTGGATGAAGGGCAGGTGCACTTCAATGCCATGCTCTCGCGTGAAGGGCGCTGGGTTTTCCGCCACAAAGGGCAGCGTCAATAACTTCGCGATCGCAGCGCGATCCACCGGCACCAGGCCAAGCGGCGTTGCCCAGGCATGGGCGGGATGCACGGCCAAGCCCTGCACCGCCATGCGATGCGGCGGGCTCAGGATCACCACGCGGCGGATGTTGCCGCGCTGGGCAGCCAGCAGGCGATAGGCGCTGCCCGCAATGGCGCCAGAAAACACATGCCCCGCATGGGGCGCCACCACGGCCTTGGGGCGCAGCGCCCAGGGCCGCGCCGTGGCGATATGGCGATCCACCCCGGCGGCGAGGCTCGCGGGATCGGCAGGATAAAAGGCGCCCAGCACTTCCGGGGCTTTTGTCGCGGCATCCATCGCCCCATTATAGATGAAATGCCTGCCGAAACCATGATCCCCGAGGCCCAGAAGCTCACCGGCGTGCCAACGCGCTGGTGGACGAAGCTGTCTGATGGCCGCTTTCGCTGCGATGTCTGCCCGCGCGAATGCAAAATGCGTGACGGCCAGCGCGGGCTTTGCTTCGTGCGTGGCGCCAATGAGGATGGCGTGGTGCTGACCACCTATGGCCGGTCCTCCGGCTTTTGCGTGGACCCGATCGAGAAAAAACCGCTCAATCACTTCCTGCCCGGCACACCGGTGCTGTCCTTCGGCACGGCGGGCTGCAACCTCGCCTGCGATTTCTGCCAGAATTGGGGCATATCCAAAAGCCGAGAAATGGATAGCGTCGCGTCCACCGGCCGGCCGGAAGTGATCATGCGCGCGGCCAAGCAACTCGGCTGCCGGTCCATCGCCTTCACCTATAACGACCCGGTGGTTTTCCTTGAATATGCCATGGATATCGCAAAGGTGTGTCGCGCCGAGGGCATCAAGACCGTGGCCGTCACCGCGGGCTATATGAACCCTGGCCCACGCGAAGAATTCTATCGCCATATAGACGCCGCCAATATTGACCTGAAAGCCTTCACCGAGGGGTTTTATCGCGACATCACCAAGGGCCAATTGGAACCCG